>NZ_KB913029.1:5168697-5500153 GCF_000384115.1 Sporichthya polymorpha DSM 43042 | reverse complement strand
CCCCCCCCCGCACTGGAGATGACATCTCTTGTGCACGCAGTGGAGATGACTTCTCTTGTGCACCGACTCCCCGCGCGGCGGGAGGGTCGCCCGGTCAGGCCGACTGTGCCCCACGCGCCATGGCGGCACGGAGGCGAGCGAGGAACCCCTCGGGGTCGGTCGTGAGCTCGTGCCACGTCGTGCGGATCACGATGTAACCCGCTTCCCGCAGACGCCGCTCGCGCGCCTTTTGCGCCTTCATCGCCTGCTCCGCGTCGCCGCACCAGGCATCGAGGTACTTGACGAGGCCGTCCACCTCGATGACGACCCGAAACGCGCGGAGCAGCAGATCGACCCGGCCGATGAGACCGTGGGCGTCGTACAGATCGACCTGCGGCTCCGGGTGAATCCCCCCGTCCGCGCACACCACACGGGCGAGTGACTCCGCCGGGGACTCGGCGCGGCCGTCGGCGAAGCTGATCGCGAGTGCGGCGGTCAGCGAGCTCGGCCACTGATGGCAGGAGTCCAGCACCGCTTGAAGTTCTTCGCGCGCCGCACCCTGACGAAGCGCCGCGTCGGCCACGGCGACCGCCTCGGGGCGAGTCTGTCGCGCATCAGGTCCACCGCAGTGCGCGCCAGGTTGCACACCGGGATCACGCCCTGCACGCCCATGTGCTCCGTCGGCAGGGCGGCCGGGCGAATCTCGACGCCGGCGCGAAACGTCCGCCGGTCCCGGTTCGCGCTGACGAGATGCACGTGGTGCGGGCGTCGGTCCCAGGGCTGCAGTTCCTCGGCCTCGGCGAAGACGCGATTGTCGGTCCGGGGATTGCTCGGCAGCGGCAACTGGTGGAGGAAACCCGCGCTGACGCCGCCCGCCGCCAGCGTCACCGAGGTGTCCCCGGGATGCCAACGCCGCGCCACAAGCGCACCGGCGATCTCGATGCGATGCCGCTCCCGTTCGTCGACCTGTGCCCAGTACGAGCCGGGCGTGTAGACCCCGCGGCGCAGTTGGTGCAGCACTCCCGCGAGGACCGCCTGTCGGCGGGTCTCGCGGGTCATCCCGGCTTCGGAGCACTGCTCCGCGGTGATGACGCCACCCTGCGCGAGTGCGATCGGCGCGAGGCAGGACGGGAGGTCGAGATTCATGCCGCGCATCATGGCCTGATTCGTCGACGTCGCCCTGGAGTTATCCACAGGTAGGCCGGGAGGGCCACCACCCCGCGCCGATGTGCACAAGAGATGTCATCTCCAGTGCACGTGCACAAGAGATGTCATCTCCAGTGCAGGGGGGTGGGGGTCAGAGGTCGCGGAGGAACTGGGCCCGGGCAGCGGGGGAGAGGTCGGGGCGGGGGGTCGGGGGAGCGGCGGGGACGCCGACGGCGACGGCGCCGAGGGGGTCCCAGTCGGCGGGGAGGTCGAGGGCGGTGCGGGTGACGTCCGGGCAGAACAGGGTGGACGAGACCCAGCACGAGCCGAGGCCCTCGGCGGCGAGGGCGATCAGCAGGCTCTGGACCGCCGCGCCGCCGGCGACGGTGAACATGTCCCGCTCGGCGGCGGACCGGGCGGCGTCGGGGTAGGAGTGCGCGCCGTCGCGGACGACGCAGGGGACGACGATCAGCGGCGCGCGCCGGAGGACCTCGCCCCGCCGCGTTCGGACCTCGATCTGATGCTCCGTCATGCCGTCGGCGCGCAGGTCCGCGACCCAGGCCTCGTGCATCGCGTCGAGCAGGCGGGTTCGGGACTCCGCCGAGTTCAGCCGCACGAACCGGAACGGGGTCGTGTGGTGCGGGGCGGGGGCCGTGAGGGCGGCGGCGAGGGCACGGTCCACCGCTCCCGGATCCACGGGCTCGTCGGTGAAGTGACGCACCGTTCGCCGGTTGGTGACCGCCGTCCGGCGGGCCTCCGCGGTGCCGAGGGAGAACATGTCGTCCTCGGCCGGGCGGATCAGCGCGCGGGCGCCGGGACCGTCCTCACGCGTCGTCAGGTGCGCGAGGCCCCGGACGACCGCCATCGGGATTCCGCCCAGCTTCGTCTTGACGAGCTCGGCCGCGGCGGCGACCTCGTCGGCGGTCGCGACCACCGTCACCTCGAGGAGGTTGCCGTAGCTGTCCTTGTCGCCACGGAGGTCCTCGGCCGGGGCGAGGCCGGCGACCCCGATCGCGACGTCGACGACGCCCTGCCGCCACGGGCGACCGAGCGAGTCGGTGACCACGACCGCGACGTGGACCCCGCGCTCCCGCAGCCCGGCGCGCAGGGCGCGGGCGGAGGCGTCGGGGTCCTCGGGCAGCAGCAGCACCGTGCCGGGTTCGGTGTTCGAGGCGTCGACCCCGGCCGCGGCGAGCACCAGGCCGTGCCGGGTCTGCACGATGCGCGTCCCGCGCCGGTGGGCGACGACCCGCAGGGCCTCGGCGTCGATGGCCGCCTCGCGGTCGGGCGCATGCCGGATCCGGCCCTCGGCCTTGCTCACGACCTTGCTGGAGACGACGAGGACGTCGCCGTCCTGCAGGTCGGCGTGCGCGGCGGCGAGTGCGGCCAGGTCGTCGCCCGGCCGGACCTCGCCGATCCCGGGGACCGGGAGGATCTGCAGCTGCGTCACTGCACGAGCTCGAGCGCGGCCGCGGCCATGGCGGCGGTGGCGTCGACGTCGGTCATCCTCAGGGGGACGGCGCGGGACCGGATGCCGGCGGCCGTGACGGTCTCGACCGCCGCGGAGTCGGAGGTGTCGACCAGCCACCCGTCGAGCAGATCCGGCCCGTAGTGGAGGGCGACCGCGGCCGCGGACGTCTCGACCCCGATCGCCGCGAGGACCTTGTCGGCCATGCCGCGCACCGGGGCGCCGCCGATGATCGGGGAGACCCCGACGACGGGGGCGTTCGCCGCCGCCACCGCCGACCGGATGCCGGGCACCGCGAGGATCGCCCCGACGCTGACCACCGGGTTCGACGGCGGGAACACGATCACGTCGGCCTCCGCGATCGCGGTCAGGACACCGGGCGCGGGACGCGACTCCTCGGCCCCCTCGAACCGGATCTTCAGCGCGGCCGGCTCGGCGTGGAGCCGGACCCAGTACTCCTGGAAGTGGACGGTGCGCAATGCTCCGTCCGGGTCCTCGATGTCCACTCGCGTCGTGACGGGGTCGTCGGTCATCGGCAGCAGCGTCACGCCGGGCTGCCACCGGGCGCACAGGGCCGCCGTCGCCGCGGACAGCGTCGCGCCCTCGCGGAGCATCCGGGTGCGGACCAGGTGGGTCGCGATGTCCTTGTCGCCGAGCGCGAACCAGTCCGGCGGTTCGCCGTAGGCGCCGAGCTCGTCCTGGACGGCCCGGGTCTCGTCCGCGCGGCCCCAGCCCTGGTCAGGGTGGATGCCGCCGCCGAGCGTGTACATCACGGTGTCGAGGTCGGGGCTGACGTGGAGCCCGAACAGCGTGATGTCGTCCCCGGTGTTGCCGATGACCGTGACCTCGGCGCCGGGCACGGCCGCCTGCAGGTGGGAGAGCAGTCCGCGAAGGAAGCGGGCGGCCCCGATTCCGCCGGCCAGGACGGTGATGCGCATGGGCGCCATCGTCCCAATGGCCACACCCGGATCACCCACCGGGTGAGACATCCCCCACCGAACGGGTCAATATCACCGTCCGGGTTGACGGGAGTGGATTTTCAGGCGTGTAATTTCACTCGTGTCGTTCACCGCGGATAACGGCGGGATCAGCGGGTACGCCAAGCGGAGAACGACCACACACGGGTGGAATTTCCAGGGTCGAGGAGGCAGCGATGGGTGAGGTTTTCCTCCCCTTGCTCGGGGGCGTCGAGCGTGAGATGACATGGCAGGAGCAGGCTCTCTGCGCCCAGACGGATCCGGAGGCCTTCTTTCCGGAGAAGGGCGGATCGACGCGGGAGGCGAAGAAGGTCTGCTTGTCCTGCACGGTCCGCAACGACTGCCTCGAGTACGCCCTGGGGCACGACGAGCGGTTCGGGATCTGGGGCGGCATGTCCGAGCGTGAGCGCCGTCGGCTGAAGAAGCGCGCGGTCTGACGCAACCGGTCTGACGCAACCGGTGTGACGCAACCGGTCTGAGGCAAAAGCGGCGGAACGGGTGAGCGGGCCCGACTTCGGGTCCGCGCTCCCCTAAGGTGGCGGTTCCGCCATGATCAACCCGCCACCGCCGGCCGACGCCCGGCACGACGTGACCGTCGTCCTGGTGACCCACGACGGCGAACGTTGGCTGCCACAGGTCCTGCCGGCACTGCGAAACCAGACCCGGCCCGGCGACCGCCTGATCGTCGCCGACACCGGGAGCACGGACTCGACGTCCGAGCTGCTGGCGCAGCACGTCCCGGCCTCCGCGGTGATCTCCCTGCCGCGGGACACCGGCTACGGCGCCGCGGTGAAGGCGGCGCTGGCTGCCGCCGACTCCCAGGCGGCGGCGGACGGAGCGCCGGACGCCGAGGTCCGGCGCTGGATCTGGCTCCTGCACGACGACTCGGAGCCCGAGCCCGACGCGCTCGAGCACCTGCTCGCGGCCGTCGACGCCGACCCCGGTCTCGGGGTGGCGGGGACGAAGGTCCGTGGCTGGTACCGGCGTCGGATGCTCCTCGAGGTCGGCGTCACGATCGACGGCGGCGGCCGGCGCGAGGAGCACCTCGAGCGCGGCGAGCAGGACCAGGGCCAGCACGACAACCGGCGCGAGACGCTCGCCGTCTCCAGCGCGGGCATGCTCGTCCGCCGGGACGTCTGGGACGACCTCGGCGGCTTCGACGAACACCTGCCGCTGATGCGCGACGACGTCGACTTCTGCTGGCGGACCTGGCTCGCCGGGTACCGGGTGGCGGTCGTCCCCGAGGCGGTCGTCTACCACGCGGAGGCGTCCGCGAAGGCCCGGCGGGAGGTCGACATCGGCTCCGGCCGGGTGCACCTGCTCGACCGCGCCGGCGCGATGCGCGTCCTGCTCGCGAACCTCCCGACGCGGCGGTTCCTGCTCGCGATCCCCCGACTGTTCCTCGGCGGTCTGCTGCGCGCGATCGGGTACCTGGTCGCGAAGATCCCGCAGCAGGCGGCCGACGAGGTGCTCGCGATCGGCAGCGTGCTGCTGCAGCCCCGCGCGATCCTCGAGATGCGCCGCGAGCGCCGGGCCGACCACCGCGTCGCCCCGTCCTCGCTGCGGCGCCTCTTCCCCCGCTTCGGGCATCAGTTCGCGCTCGCCCGGGACGCGCTCACCAGCTTCATCGGGGGCCGCCGCACCGAGGGCGTCGCGATCGGCCGGCACCGGGTCGTCGAGTCCGGCCCGGGTGCCGACGACATGGAGAACCTCGACCTCGGCGCCGGCGGCGTCCTGCTCCGGCGGGTGCTGCGCAGCCCGGGCTGGCTGCTCGTCCTCGGCCTGCTCGCGCTCACCCTGCTCGCCGGGCGCGAGCTCCTCGCCGGCGGCCGGATCTTCGGCGGTGCCCTGCTCCCCGCGCCCGGCGGGGCGTCCGACCTGTGGTCGGCCTACACCGGGTCGTGGCACCCGGACTCGGTCGGCAGCTCCGAGGCGTCCCCGCCGTACCTGGCGGCCGTCGCGTTCGTCGCGACGCTGCTCGGCGGGCACGCCGACCTCGCGGTGACGGTCCTGCTGGTCGGGAGCGTGCCGATGGCCGGCGCCGTCGCCTACCTGACCGCGGGCGCGCTGCCCACCTCCCGCGCCCTGCGGGTGTGGGGCGCGGCCGCCTACGCGACCCTTCCCGTCCTGTCCGGCGCGATCGCGACCGGCCGTCTCGGCACCGCCGTCGCGGTGGTGCTGCTGCCCGCGTTCGCCCTCGCGTTCGTGCGCGCGATCGGGACCCCGGGACGCGCCGGCACCGTCCGGGCGACGTGGGTCGCGGCCCTGACGTTGACGGTGATGACGGCGTTCGTCCCGCTCGCCTGGGTGCTCGCCCTGCTTGCCGCCGGTGCCGTCGCCGGCGCCGCCCGCGGGCTCGCCGCCGACTGGGACCGCGCCCTGCTCACCCGCCTCGCGATCGTGGTCGCGCTCCCGCCGGTCGCGTTGCTGCCCTGGTCGGCTCAGCTGCTGCGTCATCCGTCCCGGTTCCTCGGCGAGCCGGGCGCACCCGGCCCGGACCTCGCCGGCGAGGTCCAGGACACCTGGCGCCTCCTGCTCCTCGACGCCGGCGGTCCCAACCCGCTGCCGGGCTGGGTGGGTCTCGGCGTCCTCGTCGCCGGGCTCGTCGGGCTCGCGGTCTCGACCCGCCGGATCGTCGCGACGGCCGGCGTCGCCGCCGCGTGCCTGGGCTACCTGGTCGCGCTCGTCGTCTCCCGCTTCGAGGTGCGCTCGCCCGCCGGCGGGACGGAGATCTCGGCCTGGCCGGGCCTCGCGCTCGCGCTGGCGGCGCTCGGTCTGCTGATCACCGCCATCGTCGGTGCGCACGGGCTCGCCGAGCGCCTCGCGGCGCGCGAGTTCGGGCTGGCGCAGCCGCTCGCCGGGTTCGTCGCGCTGATCGCCGTCGGCGCCCCGGCGATCGGCGGGCTGGTCTGGATCGCCCGCGGGGCGGACGGTCCGATCGACCGCGGCTCCCCGGTGCTCGTCCCCGCGTTCGTCGCCGCCGAGGCCGAGACCAGCGACCGTCCCCGCACCCTCGCGCTGCGCGTGCACCGCGCGGAGGGCTCCCTCTCCTACGCGATCGTCCGCGACTCCGGCCCGCGCCTCGGCGCCGCCGACGTCTCGCCGCCGTCCGCGGCCGAGCGCCGCGTCGCCCAGCTCGTCGGCGACCTCGTCTCCGGCCGCGGCGACGAGGTCGTCAGCCGGCTCGGGAGCTTCGCGATCCGCTACGTGCTCGTGAAGGCCCCGGTGCCCGCCGACCTCGCGCGCCGGCTCGACGCGATCCCCGGCCTTGAGCAGGTCAGCACCCAGGGCGGCGACGGGCTCTGGCGCGTCCAGGTGCCGGTCGCGCGGCTGATGTTCTACCCGGCCGATGGCGGCGCGGCGGTGCCCGTGCCCTCCACCCGCGTCGGGGCCGACGCCGAGCTGCCGCCGGGCGGCGGCGTGCTCGCGCTCGCCGAGCCCGCGAGCTCGCACTGGAAGGCGAGCGTCGACGGCAGGTCGTTGGAGTCCCAGACCTCGGGCGGGTGGGCCCAGGCCTTCACGGTCCCGGCCGAGGGTGGCCGACTCGTCGTGGAGTGGAACTCGCCGCTGCGCGGGATCTGGCTGTTCTCCCAGGCGACGCTGTTCCTCGTGATGGTCGTCCTCGCGCTCCCGGGCGGCGGCCGCGTGCGGGAGGACGAGGAGGACGTCCCCGTCCCGACCGCCCGCCGCCACGCCGCGGCCGAACGCGTGGGGGATGCGTCGTGAGCGAGACCCGGCGCCGGGCGTCCGCCCGCATCCGTCCCGTCGGCCCGCGCGCACCCCTCGCGGTGGCCGGCGGTCTCGCCGTGCTCGCGCTGGTGGTGCAGGTCGTCGGCGGCAGCGGTGCCGGCTCGATCGCGCCGATCGTCGACGAGGTTCGCAGCGCCGAACTGGCCTGCCCCGCGCCGGTCGTGACCGGGTCCTCGGCCCGCAGCGCGGTGACGCTCTACGCCCCGGAGTCCGCCGCGGACATCGCGGCCGCGCAGGCGGCCGACGCCGCCTCCCCGTCCCCGGCGCCCCGGTCCGGGGCCGCGACGCTCTCCGACCTGGGCCGCACCGGCTCCCCGCGGGCGCGGATCTCCTCGCCCGGCCGCACCTCGGTGGACGTCAGCAAACTGAGCACCCCGCTGCTCGCCCGGGGCACCGGCGTGCTCGCCCCCGGCCTGGCCGCCGAGCTCGTCACGACCGGCCGCTCCGGCGCCGCCCGGGGGCTCGAGGCCGTCGCGTGCACCACGGCGCAGCCGACGTCGTGGTTCGTCGGCGCCGCCACCGCCGCCGGCCGGCGCGACCGGCTCGTCCTGACCAATCCCGAGGCCGTGCCGGCCGTCGTCGACCTCCGGTTCTGGAACGAGGGCGGCCCGGTCGAGGCGCCGCCGAACTCGACGGGCATCGACGTCCCGGCCCTCGGCGCCGTCTCGATCCCGCTCGAGGGCATGACCGCCGGCCACGCCCGGCTCGGCATCGAGGTGCGCGCGAGCAGCGGCCGGATCTCCGCCGTCGTCCACGACTCCGACGAGCGCGGCGTGCAGCCGCGGGGCGTCGACTGGATCGCGCCCGCGCCGAGCCCGTCCCGCAGCGTCGTCATCCCGGGCCTGCCCGACGGCAAGCTCGGCCGCAGCCTGCACCTGCTCGTGCCGGGGGAGAACGACGCGATCGTCACCGTGCGCGCGCTGACCCCGGACAACTCCTTCGTCCCCGCCGGGCTCGACAACGTCGAGGTCAAGGCCGGCCGGGTGGCCGAGTTCAACCTCGCGCAGGTCGGCGAGACCGCCGCGTCGGCGCTGGTCGTCACCTCCGACCGCCCGGTGGTCGCCGTGGTCCGGCAGACCCGGTCGGCCAAGGGCGGCGCCGCCGACATCGCATTCGGCACCGCCGCGCCCGCGCTGACCTCACCGGCCGCCGTCCCGGCCGGGTCCGGTCCGTCCGGGACGAGCACGCGCCTGATCCTGGCCGCCCCCCGCGGGGACGCCGAGGTGGTCCTGACCGTCCGGCCCGCGAGCGGCGACGCGACGACCAGGACGATCCGCATCCCCGCCGGGCGCACCGTGCTCGTCGACCCGACGCCCAAGGGCAAGGCCGGTGGCTACTCGATCCTGCTCGCCCCCGCCGCGGGCTCGGGCCCGGTCCACGCGGCCCGCGTCCTGCGCGGCAGCGGCGCCGACGTCACCGTCACCGCCGTCCACCCGGGCCGGTACACCGTCTCGATCCCGGGCATCGAGCCCGACCTGACGGCCCTCCTGCCGTGAAAAAAGGGTGACACCCCTTACTCCGCAGTAAGGGGTGTCACCCTTTTTTGACGAGACGGACGGACGGGGTCAGTCGAGGCCGTAGTCCGGGTCGACCTGCTCCGGGGTGAGGCCGAGGAGGTCGGCGACCTGCTCGGTGACGAGGTCCTGGACGAGGATCGCGAGGTCGGCGCGGCCCTTGGCGCGGGCCTCGATCGGCCGCCGGTAGAGGACGATGTGGGGGCGGCGGCCCGCGCCCCCGGGGTAGAGCCGGGAGAGCGGGACGCCGCCGGGGGAGACCCCGACGCCGCTGATCGCCTCCGGCCCCGGGACCGGGGCGACGGCGAAGTCGACGCCCGCGAGTTCCTTGCGCCACCGAACCTCGAGGCGGTCGACGGCGTCCTCGACCAGGATGTTGAACGCCTCCGCCCGCGTGATCGACAACGGGCTGTCCGGCGGGGCGAGCGGTCCGCGCAGGCCGCGGCCGCGCCGGTCCCGGCGGGTGCGGCGGACGGGGGGCGCCGCGCCGGCGTCCGGCCCGGGAGAGTCGGCGGCCGGGCGGGACTCGCCCGAGCGGCGGAGCAGGCGCTTGCGCATGCTCGAAGCGTAGGCCGGGAGAGCGACACAAGGGTGCGTGACGGGGCAATGCCGGGCGCGTGGAACCGCGCGCGCTACCGTCGCCTCGTGAAAGGTCGTCGCTGCTCCCGCAACGCGTGCACCCGGCCTGCGACGGCGACGCTGACCTACGTGTACGCCGACTCGACGGCGGTCCTCGGCCCGTTGGCCACGTACGCCGAACCCCACTGCTACGACCTGTGCGCCGAGCACGCGGAACGCCTCACCGCGCCGCGCGGCTGGGAGGTCGTCCGGCTCGCTCCGGACCAGGTCGACACCGGTCCCAGCTCGGACGACCTCGAGGCGCTCGCGAACCTGGTCCGTGAGGCCGGCCGCCCCACCCCGGCCGCCGAGGACTCGATGATCGAGGTCAACCGCCGCGGCCACCTGCGCGTGCTGCGCTCGGTCGAGGACTGAGCCGCCGCAACTCCGCCCCGGGACGTCGGTAAGGTCGGCCCGTGCCGGTCCGCGATCTCTCCGCCATCGTCAAGGCTTACGACATCCGGGGCCTGGTCCCGGAACAGTGGGACGCGGACGTCGCGACCGCCCTCGGGGCCGCGTTCGCCGAGGTCACCGCCGCCGACGGGGGGCCGATCGTCGTCGGGCGGGACATGCGCGAGACCTCGCCGGAGCTGTCCGCCGCGTTCGCCGCCGGGGTCGCCTCCCGCGGCCGGGACGTGATCGACATCGGGCTCGCGTGCACCGACGCCGTCTACTACGCCAGCGGCCGCTTCTCCTGCCCGGGCGCGATGTTCACCGCCTCGCACAACCCGGTCGGGTACAACGGCATCAAGCTCTGCCGCAGCGGGGCGCGGCCGGTCGGCCGGGACACCGGCCTCGCCGACGTCCGCCGCTTCGCCGAGGAGGGCCTGCCCGCCGCGACCGTCGCGCCGGGCACGGTCGAGAGCCGGGACGTGCTGCCGGACTACGCCGCGCACCTGCGGACCCTCGTCGACCTCTCCGGCGCCCGGCCCCTGCGCGTCGTCGTCGACGCCGGCAACGGGATGGCCGGGCACGTCGTGCCGACGGTCTTCGCGGGGCTGCCGATCGCGATCGTCCCGCTGTACTTCGAGCTCGACGGGACGTTCCCCAACCACGAGCCGAACCCGATCGAGCCGGCGAACCTGCGCGACCTGTCCGCGGCCGTCGTCTCGCACGGCGCCGACCTCGGGCTCGCCTTCGACGGCGACGCCGACCGCTGCTTCCTGGTCGACGAGCGCGGCGAGCCGGTCTCGCCGTCGACGATCTGCGCGCTGATCGCCGACCGCGAGCTCTCCCGCGAGCCGGGCGCGACGATCGTGCACAACCTGATCACCTCGAAGGCGCTGCCCGAGCTCGTCGCCGAGCGGGGCGGGACGACGGTCCGCACCCAGGTCGGGCACTCGTTCATCAAGGCGGTGATGGCCTCCCGCGGCGCGATCTTCGGCGGGGAGCACTCGGGGCACTACTACTTCCGCGAGTTCTGGTTCGCCGACTCGGGGATGCTCGCCGCCCTGCACGTCCTCGCCGCGCTGGCCGCGGCCCCGGCCGGCACGACGCTGTCGACGCTGGTCGAGTCGTACGCGCGGTACGCCGCCTCGGGCGAGCTGAACACCCGGGTCACCGACACGGCGCACGCCCTCGCGACGATCCGCAAGGAGTGGGCGGACCGGGACGGCGTCACGCTCGACGAACTCGACGGCCTGACCGTCGACCTCGGTGACGGCGCGTGGTTCAACGTGCGCCCGTCGAACACCGAGCCGCTGCTGCGTCTGAACGTCGAGGCCGCCGATCCCGCCCGGATGGCCCGGGTCCGGGACGAGGTTCTGGCCGTGATCGCGCCCTCGCGCGCGGAGGAGACCCCATGACGAACACCCTGGACCCGGCCCTGCTCGAGCTGCTGGCCTGCCCGGCGAGCCGGCACCCGCTGCGCCTCGACGAGGCCGCGGCCGAGCTCGTCTGCACCGACCCGGGCTGCGGGCTCGCGTACCCGGTCCGGGACGGCATCCCCGTGCTGCTCGTCGACGAGGCGCGCCGCCCCGGTAAGTCCTGACGTGGCCTCAGATTCGTCGTCGGCGCTGACGCCGGACCCCGCTCTCCTCGACGACGTCGCCCGGCTGCGGGCCGGCGACCCGGCGGACATGCTCGGCGCCGTCGCCTCGGCGGGCGCCCAGATTCGCGACGGCCTCGCCATGGTCGGAAACCTCGACCTCGGCCCCCGCCCGCGCGCGCTCGTGGTCGCCGGCATGGGCGGCTCCGCGGCCTCCGGTGACGTGCTCGTCGCGGTCGCCGGTCCGGCGTGCCCGATCCCGCTCGTCGTGCACCGCGGCCCCGGCCTGCCGGCCTGGGTCGGGCCGGAGGACCTCGTCGTCGGGCTGTCGTGCTCGGGCCGTACCGAGGAGACGCTCGCCGCCGTCGCCGCGGCTGTCGAGCGCAAGACGCGGCTGGTGACGATCGGCGCGCCCGGGTCGCCCCTGGAGACCGCGGGCGCCGGCGCCCCGCACCTCGCCGTGGACGCCGGTGGCCGCCAGCCGCGGGCCTCGCTGTGGTCGCTCGCGACTCCGCTGCTGCTCGTCGGCGAGGCGGTCGGCGTCACCCCCGACGCCCGGAGCCGGCTCACCGCCGCCGCGACCGTCCTCGACGCCGTCGCCGCCGTCAGCGGCCCGGGGGTCGAGACCAGCTCCAACCGGGCCAAGGAGCTCGCCCTGCACCTTGCGGGCGGGCTGCCGGTCCTGTGGGGACCGCCCGGCGTCGGCGCCACGGTGGCGAACCGGTTCGCCTGTCAGATCGCCGAGAACGCGAAGCAGCCCTCGATGCCGGGCGTGCTCTCCGAGGCCCACCACAACCAGATCGTGTCGTTCGACGGTCCGACCGCCGGCGCCGACGGTCTGCGCCTGGTCGTGCTCGCCGACGACGAGGAGCCGCCGGCGTCGGCGGCGCGCGTCGAGCAGTCCCAGATCGCGGCCGGCGAGGCGGGGGTCCCCGCGGTCCTGCTCCGCGGCAGCGGCCCGGACCTGGTGTCGCGGCTGGCCGGGCTGATCGCGCTGGTGGACTTCGCGTCGGTGTACCTGGCGCTGCTGGGTGGCGTCGACCCGACGCCGGTCGCCGCGATCGAGTCGTTGAAGGCCCGGCTGGCGCAGACGGATTCGTGAGTGCGGGCGGCGGCACCACGTCGCCCGCGCGATCGATTCGGCCGAACGGCGGATCCGGACGGCGGAGCCCCATGGCCCGGTGATCCCCGCGAACCGGGCATTTACTCCGCGTTCCGCCCCGGGCGGTGCATCACGGACTGGTCGCAGTCGCCGCGTTCACTCGGCGACGGAGGCCGAAGGGGATCACAATGAGGTCCGAGTCGCGACTGTCCGCGCTCGCCGACTTGCGCTGGGGGAGCTCCACCATGACCGTCCGTCCCGCCACCCGCCGTGCCACTGCGGCGCTGTTCACGGCGGCCGCCGTGCTGGCGACCGCCGCCTGCGGCGGTTCCGACGACGACTCCGCGAGCCCGGGGCCGACCGCCGCGCCGACGGTGACGGCCGTCCCGGTCTCCACCGAGGGCCTGCCGCCGGTCGAGCGGGGTGCCTTCCCGGTCCGGATCAAGCACACCTGGAACCAGGCCGGCACGGTCATCGAGACCGAGCCGAAGCGCGTCGTCGTCCTCGGCATGCGCGAGCAGGACTCGATGATCAGCCTCGGCCTCAAGCCGCTGACGCTGCGGAACTACTTCGGTGCCGCGCACCCGTGGCTGAACTTCCCGTGGGTGCCCGAGAGCGCCAAGCAGGGCGACTACACCGTGCTGTACCCGCCGACCCGGGACTCCAAGACCGGCAAGCTCTCCACGGTCGACGACGGGCCGGTGCTCGCCAACGGCTTCGCGCAGGCGTCGAACACCCCGGTGCGCAAGGAGGTCTTCGACTACGAGCGCATCAAGTCGATGAACCCCGACCTGATCGTCGCGATGTTCGCCGGCATCGTCCTCGAGGACTACCGCGCGCTGTCGGAGATCGCCCCGACGATCACGATGGTCTCCTCGGACAGCAAGGACTACTTCTCCTCGTGGCAGGAGGAGGTCCTCGTGCTCGGCAAGATCGTCGGTCGGCCGACCTACGCCCAGCAGCAGGTGGCCACGATGCGCCAGTTGTTCGTCGACACCGAGACCAAGCACCCCGAGCTGCGGAACGCGAGCGTCGCCGTCGCCGCTCCCGGCCCGGACGGGCAGATCCGGATCATGAACCCGTACGCGCCGATGTCGCGGTTCTTCACCTCGCTCGGCATGGAGTTCCCGGGCCGCATCGAGGCCGCGACCCGCTACACCGGCGTCTCGCGGAAGATGTACGGCATCGAGAGCACCGTCGGGAACCTGTCGTTCCTCGACAACGTGGACGTGCTCGTCTGGATCGTCGGCCACGACGGCGGCGAGGCCATGGACAAGATCAAGCGGACCTCGGCGTACCAGAACATGAAGGTCGTCCGGAACAAGAAGGTGCTCGAGCTCGGGCCGGACGAGGCCGAGGCGCTGTACTACAGCAGCCTGACCTCGCTGCCGTGGGCGATCGACCGGCTCGTGCCCCGCATCGTCGGCATCCTCGGGGACAAGGCCGCCCGCGACCGGGTCGCCGAGGAGCAGGCCGAGCGCGCCGCCGACGCCGCGGGCGACCTGAACATCAACTACGACCCGACCGCGAGCCCGACCTCGAACCCGTACCAGGACATGCTCAACGGGACCGACGCCACACCCGGCGCCGACCCGGGGGCGGACCCGGGCACGGAGGGCACCGAGGGCACGGAAGGGCCCGACGGGACCGAGGAGCAGCCCGAGACCCTGGAGACGCCGGCGCCGTAGTCGGCAGAACCGCAGGTCAGCGGCCTGCGGAGCGACTTCGTCCCAGCCGCCAAAAAAGAGGCGGCCCGGGACTTGCGGAGCGAACTTAGGTTAGGCTAACCTCGTTCTTGCAAGGCCGCCCCGGTGTCCGCAGCCACCGAGGCGCTTGCGCCAGAACCCCTCGGGGGGACGGCAGTCCGCCAGGCCGACGGTCGCGGCGGTGAGGGAATTGGACCTGTGACGATGCCGGGTCCTCGGGCGGCCCTCACCTCCTGACCGGCACGGCGGAACGTTGCAGGGCGGTTCGTTCGACACGGTGATCCCACGGGGGCATCGACGAGCGAACCGCCCTGCGCCATTCCGGACCTTGGCACAGGGCGGCATCGACGAAGGGGTGACACCCCTTGTGCAACGGGTGGGATGTAACCGGACACGGCTGTGTGAGATTAGCGGCGCGAAGCGCCCGGTCGGGTGATTGGGCGCGCGGAACCTGACACGATCCTGCTAGTCTCGCGGCGATGGACGGGCTGCCGATCGCGGAGGCTGCGAAGACCACGGGGTGGTCGGCGCGGATGCTGCGGTACGTCGAACAGCTGGGCCTGGTCGAGCCCGACCGGAGCCCGGGTGGACACCGGGTCTACGGTCCCGAGCAGCTGCAACGGCTGCGGACCCTGCGGCAGCTCCTCGCCGAGCACGACCTGGACCTGGGGGACGTGGGGCTCGCGCTGCGGCTGCGGCGCGAACCCGAGGTTCGGGCCGCGGTCGAGGGCTGGCTGGAGGAGGTCCCCACCCGTCCCGAGCACGTGCCGGCGCCGGACTGGTTGCGCTGGGAGCAGGAGAAACACCAATCCCTGATGGAGAGCAGATGAGCACCCGACCCGTCCTGAGCGCCGACGACTACAAGGTCGCGGACCTGGGCCTGGCCGAATTCGGCCGCAAGGAGATCCGCCTCGCCGAGCACGAGATGCCCGGCCTGATGGCGGTCCGCAAGGAGTTCGCCGCGGCGCAGCCGCTGGCGGGTGCCCGCATCATGGGCTCGCTGCACATGACGATCCAGACCGCGGTCCTCATCGAGACCCTGGTCGCGCTCGGCGCCGACGTGCGCTGGGTGTCCTGCAACATCTTCTCCACGCAGGACCACGCGGCCGCGGCCGTCGTCGTCGGCCCCGACGGCACGGTCGACGAGCCCCGGGGCGTCCCGGTGTTCGCCTGGAAGGGCGAGACGCTGGAGGAGTACTGGTGGTGCACCGAGACCGCGCTGCGCTGGCCGGCCGCCTCCGGCTTCGCCGGGCCGAACATGATCCTCGACGACGGTGGCGACGCCACGATGCTCGTCCACAAGGGCACCGAGTACGAGAAGACCGGCGCCGTGCCGTCGGTCGACTCGACCGACAACGAGGAGCTGAAGGTCGTCCTCGCGCTGCTGCAGCGCTCGCTGCAGGAGGACGCCACTCGCTGGACGAACATCGGCAGCGAGATCAAGGGCGTCACCGAGGAGACCACGACCGGCGTCCACCGCCTGTACGAGATGTTCCGGAACGGCTCGCTGCTGTTCCCGGCGATCAACGTCAACGACTCGGTCACCAAGAGCAAGTTCGACAACAAGTACGGCTGCCGCCACTCGGTCATCGACGGTCTGAACCGCGCGACCGACGTCCTGATCGGCGGCAAGGTCGCGGTGGTCTGCGGCTACGGCGACGTCGGCAAGGGCTGCGCGGACGCGCTGCGTGGCCAGGGGGCCCGCGTCATCGTCACCGAGATCGACCCGATCTGCGCGCTGCAGGCGGCGATGGACGGCTTCCAGGTCGCCACGCTCGAGGACGTCGTCGGCATCGCCGACATCTTCGTCACGACCACCGGCAACTTCATGATCATCACCGCCGAGCACATGGCGGCCATGAAGCACCAGGCGATCGTGTCCAACATCGGCCACTTCGACAACGAGATCGACATGGCCGGGCTGCAGCGGACTCCGGGCATTCAGCGGATCAACATCAAGCCGCAGGTCGACGAGTGGGTCTTCCCTGACGGGCACTCGATCATCGTGCTCGCCGAGGGTCGCCTGATGAACCTCGGCTGCGCCACCGGCCACCCGAGCTTCGTCATGTCGAACTCGTTCACCAACCAGGTGATCGCCCAGATCGAGCTGTTCACCAAGACCGCGGAGTACCCGCTGGGCGTCTACACCCTGCCGAAGCACCTCGACGAGAAGGTCGCCCGGCTCCACCTCGACGCCCTCGGCGTCAAGCTCACCAAGCTCACCAAGGAGCAGGCGGAGTACATCGGCGTCGACGTCGAGGGCCCGTACAAGTCGGACCACTACCGCTACTGATTCACCGTCAGTTTTGCGGTCGGTTCTGCATCAGATGTACGACGTTGCGGACCCCGAGCTCGCGGGCTCGGGGTCCGAACGCATCGACTGGGCGGCGCGGGCGATGTCCGTGCTCGCCCAGGTCGGGGAGCGGTTCGCGGCGACGCGGCCGCTGGACGGACTCGCGGTCGCGGCGTGCATGCACGTGACGGCCGAGACGGCGAACCTGGTGCGGGTGCTGTGCGCCGGGGGAGCGTCGGTCTCGCTCGCGGCGTCGAACCCGCTCTCGACGCAGGACGACACCGCGGCGGCGCTCGTCGCCGAGGGGGTCGCGGTCTTCGCGCGTCGCGGCGTCGACCGTGACGGCTACTACGCACACATCGCGGCGGCGCTCGACGCGGGCTCGGCCGCGGGCGGCCCGCACCTCGTCCTCGACGACGGCTGCGACCTCGTGACGACGCTGCACACCGCCCGCACCGACCTGATCCCCGCCGTCCGCGGCGGGACCGAGGGGACGACGACCGGCGTCATCCGGCTGCGGCAGATGGCCCGCGACAGCCGGTTGCGCGTGCCGATGGTGGCCGTCAACGACACCGGCACCCGGCGGATGTTCGACAACCGGTACGGCACCGGGCAGTCGACGCTCGACGCGATCATGCGCGTCACCAATCTGCTGCTCGCCGGCCGGACGCTCGTCGTCGCCGGGTTCGGGCCGTGTGGGCAGGGTGTCGCCGAGCGGGCGCGGGGGATGGGCGCGCACGTGCTGGTCACCGAGATCGACGCGAACGCCGCTCTGCAGGCGACGATGGAGGGCTTCACCGTCGTCCCCATGGCCGAGGCTGCGGCCCGGGGCGACGTCTTCGTCACCGCGACCGGCAACCGGGACGTCCTGCGCGCCGAGCACTTCGCGGTCATGCGCGACGGCGTCGTCCTCGCCAACGCCGGCCACTTCGACGTCGAGATCGACGTCCGCGCCCTCGCCGCCGGGGCTTCCGCCCGCCGCTCGGTCCGCGAGCAGGTCGAGGAATTCGCCCAGCCCGACGGTCGCCGCCTGCTCCTGCTGGCCTCGGGCCGGGTCGTCAACCTCGCCGCCGCCGAGGGTCACCCCGCCGCCGTCATGGACATGTCCTTCGCCGGCCAGGCCCTCACCCTCGCCTGGCTCGCCGGTGGCGCCGGCCTCGAGCCCGGCGTCCACGTCGTCCCCACCGACATCGACTCCGAGGTCGCCGCCCTCAAACTCGCCTCCCTCGGGGTGCGGCTCGACGAACCGTCACCGGAACAGGTCGCGTACCGCTCCTCCTGGGAGCAGGGCTCCTGACCCTGGACCCGGCAGGCCCCACGGCCTAGCATTACTGGGATACAGCGTCTCAAAAATTGGAGCCCGGACATGGGTGGATGGCCCGCGAGCATCCCGGCGGAGTGGGCACCGCGGCCGGAGGACGAGCTGCTGCACGAGCCGGTCGGTGATCCGGCGCTGCCGTGGAAGGAGACGTTCTTCTTCACGTTGCGCGACCCGAAGCTGAACGCAAACCTCGCGATGCACATGACGGTGAGCGCGAACCGGTCGCCGAGCACCCGGGTGAACATCGCCGCGGTACAGGGCCACCACTCCACGATGCAGGTCTGCCACGAGGACGGGATCGCGAACGCCAAGCAGATCGGGAACTCGATGTCCCGGCTCGAGATCGGTCACCTGTCCTGGGACTCCGACCACGAGCTGCGCTGGGTCGCGGACCTCGACGAGGTCTCGATCGATCTGACGATCCGGGGGAAGCACTACGCGCCGCTCTGGGACACGATGTTCGAGGGCTACTACGCCAAGGGCACCGCGGAGGACGGCCAGTTCTACGCGCACACCGAGCAGATCGTCGTAGCCGAGGGCACGCTGACCTGGAAGGCCGACGGCGTCGAGCACCCCTTCTCCGGGTTCGGCTGGCGTGACCGCGGCTGGGGTCGGCGCAAGACACAGCTGATGTGGAACACCGGCTGGGACCTGGTCGGGGGAGTGCTGCCGGACGACAGCGTCTTCTCGTTCATCGCGTTGCGCAGCCACGAACTGCCCGAGCCCGCGCCGATGCCGGTGGCCGGCTGGTGGTCCGACGCGACGACGCTGACGCCGCTGGTCGGCGGCTACTACCACAAGGAGGCCACCATGGCCCCGCGCGAGTACCGGCTCGAGTTCGACAACGGTGTGGTGCTCGAGGCCGGCGTCGTGCGACCGACCGGACGGCTCGTCACCTCACTTCACGAGCCGGACTACAACCCGCAGCTGCCGAACATCTCGCCGAGCATGATGGATTGGTACGCGCTGATGCGCGACGGCTCCGGCGCGGAGTTCGAGATCTTCACCCAGTGCGGGGTCGTGCACAAGCTCGACGTCTTCCGCGGCGCCCAGTTCATCCGCGCCGGCCACCCGCCGGTCCGCGAGTAGGGGTTAAACGACCGGACCGCCGGGGGCGGTCTCCCGGCGGTCCAGGTCGGCGCTGGCGGGCGCGCCGTGTGGCCGTGGTGGTGCTGGTGCCGTGCCGCCGGGGGGCCACACCCCGGCGGCACGGAGTCTGTTCGGGACTAGCTGGCCACGCGCGCGGTCGGGAACGTCCGCGCGACGACGGTGCGCGCCCAGCGCATCCGCAGGCAGGTGATCTCGGGGTCCTTGCCGTAGCTGGCGGCCAGCTCCTCGGCGCACTCCCGGATCTGCCCGTGGTGGCTGCGCAGGCTCTGCGAGATCGCGGCCGCGACCTTCTCGGCGTCCAGCTCGTCGGACGGCTGAAGGCTGCTGCAGAACAACACCTCGGCCAGGTCGCCCACCGTCATGTCGGACGTCACCTGCACCGTCACCTGCTCGCTCATCGTTGAGCTCCCCCGCGTCGTTCCGCGCCCTCTGGCGTGGAGTCGTGAGCGCTCAGACGCCGGGGGACGCAGATCCGATTCACCCCGCAGGCAAATTCCGGTGCGTGTCGCGGGAAATCAACCGATCGGCTGAGGGTGCATCACCCGGTCGGCGGACAATTCGGAAACTCGGGGCTGACCTGCGGATTTACGCCGTTCGGGTGACCGGCCGAGTCGGCTCAGCCCGGGGCCGCGAACGGCCCCGGCGGCGGCTCGGGGGCCGGGGGCTGGGGGGTCGGGGGCTGGGGCGGTCTCGGTGCGGCCGGCGCGGGTGCGGCCGGCGGGGGTCCGGACGGCGGGGGTCCGGCCGGGGGTGCGGCCGGCGCCGGGGGTTGCGCTCCCCAGCCCGCTTGCGGTGCGCCCCAGGTCGGCTGAGCGCCCCAGGTCGGTTGCGGGGCGCCCCAGGCGGGCGGGCCCCACGCGGGCGCGCCGGGCGCGGCCGGGCCGGGGGCGATCCCGGCGCGGGCGAGCTCGCGGTTGCGGCGCTCGGCGAGGACGGCGGACAGGACCGACACCGGGTCGGACCCGCCGGGGGCGGTGGTGCCGAGGGCGGCGAGGACCTCGTCGGCGAGCTGGCGGCTCAGGGAGACGGCGAACTCGGGGTCGAGCTCGGTCTGGCGGCTGACGACCTGACGCGCCTCGAGGGCCAGCGGGTCCGGGAGCCGCGAGACCGGCAGCGAGGCCGCCCACTGCGCCAGATGCGGCGGCATCTCGGCGGGCGGGGCCGTCGAGGAGGGCACACGCTCGCGGATCACGACCGTCCCGGCGAGCATGTCGCCGACCCGCTTGCCCTTCGCCGAGCCGAGCGAGACCAGCACTCCCACCGCGCCGACGAGGATCGGGTTGAAGTCGACGAGCACGCCGACCAGCGCCCGCGTCAGGGCGTGGCGGAAGCGGACGGGGCCGCCGTCGTCGCGCACCACCCGCAGGCCGAGGACGGCCTTGCCGGGGCTGCGGCCGCGGGAGAGCGTCTCGAACAGGACCGGGTAGCCGATCACGACGCCGACGATGCTGACCAGGACGATCGCGGCGCCGAGCGCCTCGTCGGTGTTGCCGGCCGCGACGGTGGCGAGGACGCCGATGCTGAACAGCGGGAGCGCCATCAGCACGATGTCGATAACCAGGGCCAGCGCGCGGCTGGGCACCTTCGCGAGGCGGAGTTCGAGGGCGACGGCCTCGCCGGTGACGACGTCCCGGGCGCCCGGCGGGGGAGCGGACGGAGTCGGTCCCCATCCCGGAGCGGGCCCCGGCCCCCACGCGCTCATGGTCCTAGTCTCTAGGACGTGGACATCGACGCGTTCGTCGCCGTGCATTCGCGCGACTGGGCGCGTCTCGAATCGCTGCTCACGCGCTCGTCCCGGCTGACCGGGGACGAGGCCGAGGAGGTCGTCGCGCTCTACCAGCGCACCGCGACCCACCTGTCGATCCTGCAGTCGGCGGCGCCGGACCCGGCGCTGGTCGGCCGCCTGTCCAGCCTGGTCGCGCGGGCGCGTTCGACGGTCGCCGGCGCGTCGACCCCGGCGCGGCGCGACGTCGCCGACTTCGTCCTGCGCGGCTTCCCGGCCGCGGTCTACCGCGCCACCCCGTGGTGGGCGGCCGTGTCGGCCGCGTTCCTCGTCGTCGCGGGTGTGATGGCCGCCTGGGTCGCCCGCACCCCCGAGGTGCAGGCCTCGATCGGCGCGCCCGACGAGATCGCGACGCTCACCCGTCCGGGTGGCGAGTTCGAGTCGTACTACTCGACCCACGCCGCGAGCTCGTTCGCGGCGCAGGTGTGGACGAACAACGCCTGGGTCGCCGCGATGTCCCTCGCGTTGGGGATCACGATCGTCCCCGTCCTTTTCGTGCTCTGGACGAACGCCGCGAACGTCGGCGTCGCCCTGGGGCTGATGGCCGATGCCGGGCGCCTCGACATCTTCCTCGGCCTGCTGATCCCGCACGGGCTGCTCGAGCTCACCGCGGTCTTCGTCGCCGCCGGCGCCGGCCTGCGCGTCGGGTGGACCCTGATCGACCCCGGCCCCGACCCCCGCTCCGTCGCCCTCGCCCGCGAGGGCCGCGCCGCGATGGGCATCGCGATCGGGCTCGTCGTCGTCCTGCTGATCTCGGGGATCATCGAGGCCTTCGTGACCCCGTCCGGGCTCCCGACCTGGGCCCGCATCGGCATCGGCGTCCTCGCCGAGGTGCTGTTCCTCGCCTACGTCGTCATCCTCGGGGGCCGCGCCGCCCGCGCCGGCCACACCGGCGACATCGACCCCACCGCCGCCGGCGACCTCCGCCCCGTCGCAGCCTGACGCCCGTAGTTCGCGCTTCACTCGCTGGGAACAGCCCTCACTCGCCCGACCGAGCGAGTGAGGCCTGGCTGTGGCGAGTGAAGCGCGGGGTTCAGCGGCGGCCGCGGGTCCGCAGGACGATGCCCCCGGCGATCAGGGCCACCGCAGCGATCCCGAGGGCGACGGCGGTGCTGGTCCCGGGGCCGTCGTCCTCCTCGGCGTCCGAGCTCGGGCCGAGGATCGACGGGGTGTCGGTGCTCGCCAGGCTCGGGCTCGCGGGGGCCGGGGACGCCGCGGCCGGCGCGCGGCCTCGGCCGAAGGGGAGGGTCTCGTTCGCAGCGAGGGCCCGGCTACCGCCGCAGAGGGACGCCCTCGGGAGGTCGGCGTAGGCGGAGAGGGACTCCGGCGCGTCACCGCCACGGCCGGCGAAGACGACGAACGGGCCCGGGCCGCGCAACTCCAGACCGCAGGAGGCGCCCCCGGAGTAGCTGACGACCCGTTGGGGGTCGGTGATCGAGCCCTTGTAGACGCGATCGACGGCGAAAGTGTGGATCGCCGGGTCGATGGAGGACTGCATCCGGTTGCCCGCGTTCGGCAGGTCGCGGCTGACGAGCGTGCCGGTGAAGACGGCCTCCGCGTCACGGAACGACTCGGCCTCGGTCCGCATCGCACAGCTGCAGGCGTGCGCGGTCCCCGCCCCGAGGGTGGGGACCGCGGCGCCGACGAACAGCAGGACGAGCCCGAGCCGGGCGAGGGTGCGTCGCACGGGCTACGTGATCTTGTGCGTGCCGCCGCACAGACCGATCTGCAGCGGCTTGCGGTCGGCCGCGCGGCGGGCGGCCTTCGACTTGTTCTCGGGCTCGGCGCGGGTCGCGTAGACCATGTACGTCGAGCCGACCTTGAGCCGGACGCCGCACGTCGCGCTGGAGTTCGCCGTCTCGACCAGCTGCGGGACGCGGACCTTGCCCTTGTAGGTGCGGCTGACGGAGAAGGCGTACGTCACGGTCCCGGCGCCGGTGTTGCCCGGCCCGTCCACGGTGCCGGACTTCGACTTCACCTTGCCCTTGAACACGACCTGGGCCTGCTTCTTCAACTGCTCGTCGCTGACGGGTCCGATGCACGAGCAGGCGTAGGCCGGGTTCGCGCCGAGCACCGGGGTGAGGCCGACGACCAGGCCGGTCGCGAGCACGGCCTTGCCCACGAGACGGGTCGCGTTGCGCGCGGTGGGGTTCACGGGGTCCTCCTGGGTCGGGGTGCACTCATCCTGGAGGACGCGAGCCCCGGGCAGAACGTTCATTGCTCCGGGGCTCGCTGCGAGTCGTGCGGCGTCTACTCGACGTCGCCCCCCGTCGGCGGCTGCGTGCTCTCCCCCGCGACCTGGACCAGCGTCGCGGCGTGGTCGACCACGGTCGACGTCAGCCCCTTCTGCTGGTCGGCCGGGGCCTCCTCCTCGGCCGGCGCCGCGGGCGCGGGCGGGGCCGGAGCCTCCTGGCTCGGAGCCGCGGGCGCGGGCTGGGCCGGAGCTTCCTGGGCGGGAGCCTCCTGCGCGGGAGCTTCTTGCGCGGGAGCCTCCTGCGCGGGAGCCTCGGCCGCCGGTGCTTCCTGAGCCGGAGCCTCCTCGGCGGGGGCTTCCTGCGCCGGGGCCTCCTCGGCCGGAGCGGCGTCGGCCGGCGGGGTGGCGGGCTGGGCGGGCTCGACCTCGGCGGCGGCGGGCCCGGGCTCGTCGGCGGGGGAGACGACGTGCGTCGCCGTCGCCGGGTTCACCCCCAGCGCCGGCAGCGTGCAGAACGCCAACCCGGTCGCGAGCAGTACGCGCGTGTAAGTCCCACGAGTCACAACAGCCTCCCCTGTAACAGCTAGATCGGCCCACCGTTCCCCGGAATCCGCCCGAAGTCCAGCAAATCGGGCCGGAGCGGGAACGTGTCGCCGCGGCCAGTAGCCTCAGGCCCCATGGCCAAGGGATCCGCGAAGGACGAACGGGCGGTCACGCCCCAGAGCGAGAACTTCTCCGACTGGTACAACGACGTCGTGCTGCGCGCGCAGCTCGTCGACCGCGGCCCGGCCAAGGGCACGATGGTGATCCGCCCGTACGGCTACCGGCTCTGGGAGCTGCTCCAGTCGGCCCTCGACGGCCGTATCAAGGACACCGGCCACGAGAACGCGTACTTCCCGCTGTTCATCCCCGAGAGCTACCTCAAGCGCGAGGCCGAGCACGTCGAGGGCTTCTCGCCCGAGCTCGCCGTCGTCACCCACGCCGGGGGCAAGGAGCTCGAGGAGCCCCTGGTCGTCCGGCCGACGTCCGAGACGATCATCGGCGAGATGATGGCGAAGTGGGTCTCGTCGCACCGGGATCTGCCGCTGCTGCTCAACCAGTGGGCCAACGTCGTCCGCTGGGAGTTGCGCCCCCGCATGTTCCTGCGCACGACCGAGTTCCTCTGGCAGGAGGGCCACACCGCGCACGTCGACGAGGACGACGCGATGCGCGAGACGCTACAGATGCTCGACGTCTACGTCGAGATCGCGCGCGACTGGGCCGCGATCCCGGTCGTGCCGGGGGAGAAGACCGCGGGCGAGCGCTTCGCCGGCGCCCTGCGGACCTTCACCATCGAGGGCATGATGCGCGACGGCAAGGCCCTGCAGTCGGGGACGTCGCACTACATGGGCACGAACTTCGCCAAGGCGTTCGACATCAAATATGCTGACGCTTCGTCAGGTGGCCAGCAGTACTGCCACACCACGTCCTGGGGAATGTCGACGCGCATGATCGGCGCGATCATCATGGCTCATGGCGACGACAAGGGCTTGATGCTCCCGCCGAAGCTGGCGCCCCATCAGGTCGTCATCGTCCCGATGGGCAAGGGTGATGCGGCCGGTCCGGTGCTGGAGGCCGTCGATGCCCTCGTCGCGGAGCTGAAGGCGCTGAAGGTCCGCGTCCACGTCGACGACCGGCCGCAGGTCTCGATGGGCTTCAAGTTCAACGACCACGAGATGCGGGGCGTCCCACTGCGCATCGCGATCGGTCCGCGCGACCTGGAGAACGGCGTCGCCGAGGTCGCCCGCCGCATCACCGGTGAGAAGGAGTCGCTTCCGCTCGCCGGCCTCGGCGCCGCGATCCCCGGCATCCTCGACGAGATCCAGGCGGCGATGCTCGCCCGCGCGACCGAGTTCCGCGACGCGAACATCCACTCCGTCGACACGTGGGACGCCTTCCTGGAGGCGACGAACACCGGCTGGGCCCGCGTCCTGCACTGCGGTCAGCCGTCCTGCGAGGACGACATCAAGGCCGCCAGCGCCGCCGCGACCCCGCGCTGCATCCCCAACGACGGCGAGCCGGAGGACGGCACCTGCATCCGCTGCAACGCGCCCTCCGCCTACGGCAAGCGAGTCCTCTTCGGTCGCTCCTACTGAGAGCTGCCGGAAAAGGGTGACACCCCGTACTGCGCAGTAAGGGGTGTCACCCTTTCTTGACGCCGGATCCGGCGCTCACTCGACGGTGAGCGTGCCGGTCATGCCGAAGTGATAGGTGCAGTAGTAGGGGTACTCGCCGGCCTTGTCGGGAGCGGTGATCTCGCCCTGCTCACCGGCCGTGAGGTCCCCGCTGTCGAACTCCTTGCCCTTGGTCTTCTCGTCCTTGAGGTCGTGGGTCGCCTGACCGGCGTTCCCGACCATGACCACGGCGCCCGGCTCGACGGTGAGGTTCGCCGGCGAGAACTTGTTGTCGGTCATCGTGATCATCGCGTGGTCCGAGTGGTCGCTGCTCGGGGACGCGGAGGCGTCGCTCGCACTGCCACTGGAGCTGCCGCCGACCGGCTGGTTGACCGTGTCGGGGGTGGTCGGTGACGCGGTCTCGTTGTCGTCGTCCCCGCAGGCGGCGAGCCCGACGAGCAGCACCACCGAGGCGGCGGCGGCGAGCTGGGTGCGGAAGTTCATGCTGGGCGTCCTCTCGAAGGCAGGCGCGACCCGCGGGGGCGGGTGCTCACGCCGTGTCGGCACGCATTCGCAGCGAACCTACCGCGCGGGTTGGTCCGTTCCGGTGGCCTCGGCGGCGGGGCCACCGCGGCGCCAGAGCATGCCCACGCCCGGGATACCCAGGACGGCCCGTCGAACCTCGTCGGTGACGCGTAACAGTTCGGCCACGTCCGGGCCGAGGCGGTCGACCTGCTGGAGGACCGGCATCAGACCCTCGGTGTGCTCGAGGGAGCGCTCGGCCTGGACCATCAGCGAGTCCGCGCGGTCGAGCAGCGCGTCGGCCTTCTCGACCATCGTCAGGACCTTGCGGGGGAGCCGGACGAACCCGGCCACCACCGACGCGACCTCGGCCGAGGCGGCGACGGTCGCGGAGACCACGCGGTCGGGATCCAGCGGGGGAGCCATGGCATCGAGCATTACATGCGCAGCGCCCCGGTCAGAGCTTTCCGGCCGCCTTGAGTTCCAGGTAACGGTCCGCGAGGGCGGGCGGGAGCACCTCGGGCGGGGCGTCGAGGACCTCCACGCCGCGCCGCCCGAGCAGGGCCGCGGTCCGGGCCCGCTGGCCGCGCATCCGCTCGGCGGCGGCCGCCGCGTAGACGGCGTCGACGTCGCCGCGGCCGGTGGCGAGCTCGGCGATCCGGGTGTCCGCGACGGACGCGAGCAGCACCCGGTGGCGGGCCGTCAGCGACGGCAGGACCGGCAGCAGCCCGGCCGTCACCGGCTCCGGGTCCAGCGCCGTGAGGAGGACGACGAGGGACCCGCGGCCACCCCGGCGCAGGACCTCGGACGCGAGGCCGCGCATGTCGGTCTCGACCAGCGCCGGCTCCACCGGCGCCATCGCCGAGACCAGCGCGGGCAGCAGCGCCGACCCGCTGACCCCGGCCACACTGGCCCGGACCTGCCGGTCGTAGGCGAACAGGTCGATGCGGTCCCCGGCGTGCGAGGCGAGCGCGGCCAGCAGCAGCGCGGCGTCCATCGCCGCGTCCAGCCGCGGCGCGTCGCCCACGCGGCCGGCCGACAGGCGCCCGGTGTCGAGCACGAGCAGCAGCTGCCGGTCGCGCTCGGGCCGCCAGGTCCGCACGGTGACGTCGGACGTCCGCGCCGTGGCCCGCCAGTCGATCGAGCGCACGTCGTCGCCGACGACGTACTCCCGCAGCGAGTCGAACTCCGTGCCCTGGCCGCGGACCATCACCGCGGTGCGGCCGTCCAGCGCGCGCAGCCGGTCCAGCCGCGAGGGCAGGTGGCGCCGGCTGGCGAACGGCGGCAGGACGCGGACGACGAACGGCGCGAAGTGCGCGCCCTGACGGGCCGCCAGACCGAGCGGGCCGACCGAACGCACCGTCACCCGATCGGCGGGACGATCACCCCGGCGGGTGGGGTGCAGGCGGGTCACCACGCGCCGGATCTCCCCGGGCGGGATCGAGATCTGATGCCGCGTCACCGCCGCCCCGGCGCTCGGGGGCCACGCGTCGCGCAGCACGCCGCGCACCGTCCGCGAGCCGCGGTTGGCCACGGTCAGCGTCACGTCGGTCGGTTCACCGAGCCGGACCGTGCCGGTGCCCGACCGCGTCGTCGCGAGGTCCTTCACCCGGCCCGCGAGAGCGAGGTCGAGCCCGATCGCCGCCAGCAGCGCGAGGTCCACGACGAGCACCGCGAGCGGCGTCGCGGCCGCGTACGCGACCACGGTCGCCAGGACCGCGATCAGCGCGGCGCGCCCCGTCACCGCCATCGAGCGGCTCCCGGGAGCCTCACCGCGGCACCGGCACGTTGGCCAGCACCTGGTCGAGGACGCCCTCGGTCGTCGCGCCCTCGAGCTCGGCCTCGGCGCGCAGGCCGAGGCGGTGCCGCAGCGCGGGCCGCGCGAGCGCCTTGACGTCGTCGGGGAGCACGTAGTCCCGGCCCGACAGCCAGGCCCAGGCGCGGCTGGCCGCGAGCAGCGCGGTTGCGCCACGGGGAGAGACGCCGAGCCGCACCGCGGGCGACTCCCGCGTCGCGCGGCACAGGTCGACGACGTAGGCCACGATCTCGTCCCGCACCGTCACCGACCGGGCCGCGGCCTGGGCGACGGCGATGTCGGCCGGCCCGGCGACGGGGGTCACGCCGGCCGCCTCGAGGTTGCGCGGGTCGAAGCCCGAGACGTGCCGCTGCAGCACCGAGATCTCGTCGTCGCGGCCCGGCAACGGCATGACGAGCTTGAGCAGGAACCGGTCCAGCTGGGCCTCCGGCAGGGGGTAGGTGCCCTCGTACTCGACCGGGTTCTGGGTCGCCGCGACGAGGAACGGCTCGGGCAGCGGCCGCGGGGTGCCGTCGACGGAGACCTGCCGCTCCTCCATCGCCTCCAGCAGCGAGGCCTGGGTCTTCGGCGGGGTCCGGTTGATCTCGTCGGCGAGCAGCAGGTTGGTGAACACCGGCCCGGGACGGAACGAGAACTCCGCGGTGCGCGCGTCGTAGATCAGCGACCCGGTGACGTCGCCCGGCATCAGGTCGGGGGTGAACTGCACGCGCGTCGTGCGCAGGTTCAGCGCGCGACAGAACGAGCGCACCAGCAGCGTCTTGGCGACACCCGGCACACCTTCGAGCAGCACGTGCCCGCGGCAGATCAGGGCGATCACCAGCCCGGTCACCGCGGCGTCCTGCCCGACGACGGCCTTGCCGACCTCGGCGCGCAGCGCCACCAGGGCGGCGTGCGCGCGGGCCACCTCCTCCGCGGACGGGGAGGTGGCGGCTCCGGTGAGGTTCTCAGTCACGGTGTTCCTTTCGGGGGGTGACCTTCCCGCGGTTTCCCGTCCCGCAGTTGCGCGGCCAGGGTGTCCAGGGAGTCGGCGAGGTCGACGAGAGCGGCGTCGTCGTCGGGGGCCTCGCCGTAGAGCAGTTCGCCGATCTCGGGCGAGGGGCGGCCGGTGTGCCGGGCGACGGCTTCGGTCACCGTGCGCGGGTCGGCGCCGACCGGCGGCAGGCCGAACCGCGGCGCGATCGACCGGACGGCGGCGTCGCGCAACGACGTCGCGGCCCGGTGCCGCGCCTCGGCGCGTCGGTAGAGGCGTGCCAGACCTTCGGTGGCCTCCGCGGCGCGCACGACGACCGGCAGCGGCTCCGCGACCACCGGTCCGAGCCGCCGCGCGCGCCAGGCGGCGACGACCAACGCGGCGATCGCGAGCTGCAGCAGCGCGACCTTCACCGAGTCCGGCAGCAGGACGTGCAGCGGCTTCGACCCGCCTTCGAGCGCCGGGTCGTCCAGCGACGGGCGGAACCACACGAGATCGGCGCGCTCGCCGAGCAGGCCCAGGGCCAGGGCGGCGTTGCCGTCGGAGTCCAGACGGTCGTTGGTGAGGAAGTTCCCGGCGCCGAGCGCGGTGACCCGGCCCTCCCGGGCCAGGGGAGCGGACGGGATGCGCTCCTGCTCGGCGCGCGGGTAGCAGAGCACCGCGGGTGGGGCGTCCGGGCGGGGTGCGAAGCGGCCGTACTCGACGCCGCCGACCTCGGCCCGCCCGGCCCGCTGCGCGGGCGGGAGTGTGCACCCGGGGTCGCGGTCCTCGACGTCGTCCTTGACCAGCGGCACCAGGTCCGAGCCGACCGCCTCCAGCGCGGCGCTCGTCGGCTGCACGAGCACGACCCCGGCCGCGTCGGTGGTCACGGCGGTCAGCCGGTCGGGCGGCAGCAGCGCCGGGTGGGTGACGAGGACGGTCGCGCCCTCGGCGGCGGCGCGGGCTTCCGCGACGGTCCGCGCGACGTGGACCGTCACGCCCTCGTCGCGCAGCAGCGCCACGATCGCCCGGCTGCCCGCCGGCTCGTAGGACTCCGCGTCGAGTTCGCCCGTCGCCCCGCGGCCGGCGAGCACCGCCAGCCCGACGCTGACCAGCAGCAGGACGGTGACCGCGAGAACCGGAACCCGCACCGACTGCCAGACCGTCCGCGCGCCCGGGGCGGCGGACGTGGTCTCCGGGGTACTCGCCGGCGCGGCGGTCTCGACGGTCGCGGTGTCGCTCATGACCCGCTCCCCGGCGCGACCCAGGTGTCCGGGGCGGTGGCGGCCGTCGCCGTCGGCCGGGCGGCCCGGGCGGCGCGGTCGGCGTCGGCGACGGTGTCGTGGCCGGGCACGGTCGCGGTCCGGCCGCCGTAGCGGACCTCGTCGAAGACCCGGGCCGCGGCGCGCAGCGGCGCGGCGCAGCCGGGCAGCAGGCGCCCGCCCTCCTCGGCGGCCTCGTTGGCGGTCCGGCCCGGTCGCGGGTCGAGCAGACCGCGTTCCTCCAGGCCACGGACCAGGGCGCGGAACCGCTCGGTCACCGCACCCGTGAGGTCGCCGGCCGCGAGGGCGCGGTCGGCCTCGACGTGGTGCTCGGCCGCGGTGAGCACCGTCGTCCCGAAGACCTCGGCGGTGCGCCGGCCCGGCGTCGTGAGCTTGCCGAGGCGGCTCCGCAGGCCCCACAGCGCGAGCAGGATCAGCGCGGAGAGGAGCACCAGCGACCAGCGGCCACCGGGGGCGTTCTCCGCAGTGCGGTCGAACAGGTCGCCGAGCCGGTCGAGGATCTCGTCGGTGATCCGTTCGAACAGCGTGGGCTGCTGGCTGCGGTAGGTCGGGTCGGAGAGCTCCCGCTCGGCGGCCTCCCGGGCCGTGGCGGGGTCGGGCACCACCGGGACCGCGGCAGCCACACCGGCGATCCCGCTCACGCGCGCGGCCCGGCGGCGGCCCGGGTCGACCGGACCAGCGTGATGTCGAGTGCCTCCCGGCGCATCCGCAGGTCGATGTAGAGCAGCGCCGCGACCCCCGCGGTGAACGGGTAGGTGATGGTCCCGGCGATCGAGGTCCCGATCGTCGTCAGGACGTAGAACCACACGCCCGGCGCCTCGTTGCCGTCGAGGTCGAAGCCGGTGAGGACGGCACCGAAGGTGAACGGCGTCTGGATGATGCCGCCGAGGATCGTCGACACGACCGTCGAGAGCAGCAGCACACCGAACACGCGCCACCAGCTGCGCCGCACCAGGCCGGCCGAGCGGCGCATCGCGCCCGCGATCCCGGTGCGCTCCAGCACGAGCGCAGGGGCCGCGACCCCGAGCCGCACCCACAGCCAGACGGCGGTCGGGACCGCGATCAACTCCCCGACCAGGGCGGTGGCGATGATCGCGGGCGTCGGCGCGTCCGCCACGGCGACCGCGATCGTGATCAGGAGCGGGATGCCGATCACCACGCCCATCAGCAGCATGATCAGCACCGACAGCCAGATCAGCTTCCAGAGGTGGGGGCGCACCGCCGCCCACGCCTGAGCGGGCGTCACATCCTGGCCGAGGACGGCGCGGCTGACGATGAACACCAGGATCCCGAGCAGCACCATCTGTGCGAGCTGCCCGATGACGACCGTGACGACCTGCGCGACGTTCGCCGCCGCGCTCGGCTCACTCTCCGGCCCGGTGATCTCGCCGCCCGAGATGCCGGAGGTGTTCCGGTACAGCAGGAACAGCGCGCCGGCCTGCAGCAGCGAGACGACGGTGACGACCGCCGCCGACAGCCCGAGCTGAAGCTTCCAGTGCCGGCGCATCGTCGAGATCGCGCCGTCGATGATCTCCCCGACCCCGAGCGGCCGCAGCGGCACGACACCGGGGCGAACCTCGGGGGGTCGCGTCCCGTAGCCCGGGCCGTAGCCCGGGCCGGGGTAGGTCGCGGTGGGGGCCGGGGCGGACCAGCCTCCCGCGGCGGGCGCCGGTCCACCCCCGGGCGCGGGCGAGGACCAGCCCGGCGGATCGCTGGTCATCGTCCTCCTCCCGGGCCCGTCGGTCTGGCAGTGATCATCGTGTCAGGATCGGGGCCCATGAGCGCCCCCGCCCCGCTCCGCTTCGACGCCGCCGCCCCCGCGGTCGTGCTGCTCGACCAGACCCGCCTGCCGACCGCCGAGGTCGAGCGGGTCTGCGCCGACGTGCCCGCGCTGGTCACCGCGATCCAGGAGCTCGCCGTCCGCGGCGCGCCGCTGCTCGGGATCGCCGGCGGCTACGGCGTCGCGCTGGCCGCCGCCCGCGGCGAGGACGTCCCCGCCGCCGCCGAGGCGCTCGCCACCGCCCGGCCCACGGCGGTGAACCTGGCGACCGGCGTCGCCCGCGTCCTCGCGGCCTGGGACGCCGGGGGCCGGACCCCGGCGGCCGCGCTGGCCGCGGCCGAGGCCCTCGACGCCGAGGAGGCGGACGCGAGCGCCGGAATGGCCGAGCACGGACTGACGCTCGTCCCGGACCAGGCGCGCATCCTGACCCACTGCAACACGGGCGCCCTCGCGGTCGGGGGGTCCGGCAGCGCGTTCGCGGTCGCCCTCGCCGCCCACCGCGCCGGCCGGCTCGCGCACCTGTGGGTCGACGAGACCCGCCCGCTGCTCCAGGGCTCCCGCCTGACCGCCTACGAGGCGCGGCGGCACGGCCTCCCGCACAGCGTCCTGCCCGATTCCGCGGCGGCGGCGCTGATGGCGTCCGGCCGGGTCGACCTGGTGATCACCGGCGCGGACCGGGTCGCCGCCGACGGGTCGGTCGCGAACAAGGTCGGCACGTACTCGCTGGCCGTCCTCGCGGCCCACCACGGCGTCCCCTTCGTCGTGGTCGCCCCGCGGACCACCGTCGACCTGGCCACCGCGGACGGCGCCGGCATCCCCGTCGAGCAGCGCGCGGCCGAGGAGGTCACCCACCACGCGGGGACGGCCGTGGCCCCGCCGGGGACCGCCGCGTTCAACCCGGCCTTCGACGTCACGCCCCCGGACCTGGTCACCGCGCTGGTCACCGAGGTCGGCGTGGTGAGCCCGGTCAACCGGGACGGCCTGGCGCGCGTCATGGAGACATGAGGACGCAGGCGCGCGCGCTGACCAGCGCAAAACCCAGGCTCGGGTGCAACGATGGGCGCATGAAAGGTCGCGTACTGGTCGTGGACGACGACACGGCCCTGGCGGAGATGCTCACGATCGTCCTGCGCAGCGAGGGCTTCGAGCCCCACGTGTGCGGCGACGGGGACCAGGCGCTCGCCGCATTCCGCGAGTTCAAGCCGGACCTGGTCCTGCTCGACCTCATGCTGCCGGGGCGCGACGGGATCGACGTCTGCCGCGCCCTGCGCGCGGAGTCGGGCGTCCCGATCGTGATGCTGACGGCGAAGACCGACACCGTGGACGTGGTGCTCGGGCTGGAGTCCGGGGCCGACGACTACGTCGTCAAGCCGTTCAAACCCAAGGAGCTGGTCGCCCGCGTGCGGGCGCGCCTGCGCCGCCAGGAGGACCCGACGCCGGCCTCGCTGACGATCGCCGACCTCGAGATCGACGTCGCCGGGCACTCGGTCAAGCGCAACGGCCAGCCGATCGCGCTGACCCCCCTCGAGTTCGACCTCCTCGTCGCCCTGGCCCGCAAGCCGTGGCAGGTCTTCACCCGCGAGGTGCTCCTGGAGCAGGTGTGGGGCTACCGCCACGCCGCCGACACCCGCCTGGTGAACGTGCACGTGCAGCGCCTCCGCTCGAAGATCGAGCACGACCCGGAGCACCCGGAGATCGTCGTCACCGTCCGTGGCGTGGGGTACAAGGCCGGGCCTGCGTAGCGACATGTACGGGACGGCCGCGGCGGCCGGAGCTCTGCGACGGATCTGGGCCGGCGTCCGCCTGGGGATCCGCCGGGTGCTGCGCGCCTGGCGCCGCTCCCTGCTGTTCCGGGTCGTGGCGGGGACGCTCGTCCTCTCGGTGCTGGTGCTCGTCCTCGTCGGGCAGCTGGTCCTCACCGGCGTCCGCGACGGTCTCGTCGACGCGAAGGTCGCGACCTCGCTCGCCCGCGCCGAGGTCGGCTTCGAGAGCGCCCGCACACAGCTGACCAGCGAGCAGGCGAGCTCGGCCGACGTCGGGCAGCTGCTCACCCAGGTCGTCACCGACCTGCGCAACCAGGCGGGGCGCACCGACCTCTACGAGATCGTCCTGATGCCCCCGCCCGCGACCGACACCTCGACCCCGGCCGGGCGTGGCCTGCGGACTACGAACATCAACGTGAACACGATCCCCGACGAGCTGGTCCAGGCGCTGTCCGAGCGCCCGGAGCAGACGATCTCCCGCTTCGTCGCGCTCTGCTACGGCGAGCCGGGGGAGCCGTGCCCGGAGCCCGGCCGCGACGCCGGGCCGGGTCTCGCGGTCGGCAAGCAGCTGCGCCTGGGCACCGGGTCGTACCAGCTGTACTTCGTCTTCCCGCTCACCGAGGAGGCCGAGACGATCAGCCTCGTCCGCGGCCGCCTCATCCTCGGCGGCGCGGCGATGACGCTGCTGCTGGCCGCGATCGCCTACCTCGTCGCGCGGAGCGTCGTGCGGCCGGTGCAGTCGGCCGCGAAGGTCGCCGAGCGCCTGGCGGCCGGTCGTCTGGCCGAGCGGATGACCGAGAAGGGCGAGGACGAGCTCGCCCGCCTCGCGTCCTCGTTCAACGAGATGGCCTCCGCGCTCGCCCGGCAGATCCGTCAGCTCGAGGACCTCTCCCGCCTCCAGCGCCGCTTCGTCTCCGACGTCTCGCACGAGCTGCGGACGCCGCTGACGACGATCCGCATGGCCGCGGACGTCCTGCACTCCGCGCGGGAGGACTTCGCGCCGCCCGTCGCCCGGTCGGCGGAACTGATGCACACTCAGGTCGAGCGGTTCGAGGCGATGCTCACGGAGCTGCTGGAGATCAGCCGCTTCGACGCCGGGGCCGCGGTGCTCGAACCCGACCCGGTCGACCTGCGCGACGTGGTGCGCCGTGTCGTCGAGGCCGTCGAGCCGATCGCCACCGAGCAGTACTCGACGCGTTTCCGCCTCGACCTGCCCGACACCGAGTGCATCGCCGAGGTCGACACCCGCCGGATCGAGCGCATCGTCCGCAACCTGCTCTTCAACGCGCTCGAGCACGGGGAGGGGCGCGACGTCCTCGTCCGGGTCGCGGCCGACGAGACCGCCGTCGCGCTCGCGGTGCGCGACTACGGCGTCGGGCTGCGGCCGGGGGAGGCGTCGCTCGCGTTCAACCGCTTCTGGCGGGCCGACCCGTCACGGGCGCGGCGCAGCGGCGGCACCGGGCTCGGACTGTCGATCTCCCGCGAGGACGCGCGGCTGCACGGCGGCTGGCTGCAGGCGTGGGGCGAGCCGCGCGCCGGCGCGCAGTTCCGGCTGACCGTCCCGCGTATCGCCGGGACCGTGCTCACCACCTCGCCACTGCCCCTCGAACCGCCGGACCGGCACGTCGTCCCGCCGCTGTCCCCGGCCCCCGGGGCCGAGACCGGCGAGGACCTCCAGCGCGCGGGGAGGGGGCCGGATGTCTGAGTTCCGCCGCCGCTTCGCGCTGCCGGCATTCGTTGCCGCGAGCGCCCTCGCGGTCGTCGCCGGGTGTGCGTCGATCCCGACGTCCGGCGACCCGCAGATCGTCAAGGCCGAGGGCGCGCCCGCGCAGTCCGACGCCGAGGTGCGCGTGATCGCGCAGGGCCCGCGGTCGGGGGACAGCCCGATCTCGATCGTGTCGGGCTTCCTCGAGGCGTCCGGCACGACCGAGGAGGGTTTCGCCACCGCACGCAAGTTCCTCACCCCGGCCAGTTCGACGCGGTGGGACGCGCGCGGCATCACCGTCTACGACCAGGCCCGGTTCTCCCTCGGCGAGCGCAGCGGGGACCGCGTCGTGCTGAGCACCGTCGCCGTCGGACGCGTCGACGACCAGGGCGTGTACACCCCGGAGCCGGGGGAGCGCAGCGTCTCGATCACGTTCCAGCTCGTCCGCTCGGGCGGCGACTGGCGCATCGACGAACCGCCGAGCGGGCTGCTGGTGTCGCGACAGGACTTCGAGCGCGAGTACCTCAAGGTCGACAACTACTTCGTCGCGCGCCCGCCGCGCACGTCGGTCCTCGTGCCCGACCCGATCTACCTCCCGCGCGCCTCCACCTCGCCCACCGCGCGGCTGGAGGCGTTGCTGCGCGGCCCGTCCCGGTGGCTGGACACGGTCGCCATGACCGCGCTGCCGACCGATGCCGCGCTCGCCGAACCGATCAACGTCCTCTCCGGCGTCGCGCTCGTGCGCCTGACGCCGGAGTCGGTGCCGATCGAAGGTGTCCAGCGAGATCTGATGCTGGCTCAGATCGTGCAGACACTGATGCAGGACCCCGAGGTCTCGCAGGTCGAGGTGCGCGCCCTGGAACAGCCGCCGCTCTCGTTCGGTGGGGCCGGCAACCCGGTGCTGCGGCGCGCGGACGTCGTCCCGTACCTGCCCGCCGATCAGCGCCCGCCGCCCGCGCCGGCGTACTTCGTCCGGGACGGCGCGGCCTACCTCTCCGGCGAGCAGATGGTGCAGGGTCCGATTGCCGCCGAGACCGAGCTCGCGGAGATCGCCGTCTCGCCCGGCGGTGGCCTCATCGCGGGCGTCTCGACCGACCGCACGACGCTCGTGACCGGCCGCGCCGACGACCCCAAGCGCCTGGTCTCGCGCGCGAAGGGGACGAACCTGCGCTCGCTCTCCTTCGACGGCGACGGCAACCTCTGGGTGGTCTCCGGCGAGGGCAGCGGCACCGCGGTGCTCCGCTACCCGCCGAGCGGCCCGCCGCAGCGCGTCCGCGTCGACGGCTTCGAACCGCGGCAGATCCTGCGTCTGCGCGTGGCCGCCGACGGCGTCCGGCTCGCGCTGGTCCTGGACACCGTGCGCGGGACGCAGGTGTACGTCGCCCAGTCCACCGAGGACACCGACGGGCTCGAGATCGCCGGTCCCCGACGGATGGCGGGCCAACTGACCGGCCTGCGCTCGGTGGACTGGATGGACTCCGGCCGCCTCGTCGTCCTCGGCTCCCTCCCCGACGGGCAGCTCCAGCCGTTCGAGGTCCAGCTCGGCGGCCCCGTCCGCGCCCTCGCCGGCACCCTGCCCGGCGTCACCGAGATCTCCGCCGCCTACGGCCAGCCGCTGATGGCCGCGACGAAGAAGCAGATCTACCGCCTCCGCGAGGACGGCGCCTGGCTCCCTGAGGGCCTCGGCACCGCCGTCACCTACCCCGGCTGAGCCCCCGCCCCCGAACAAGGGGTGTCACCCCTTGTTCAAAAGGGGTGACACCCCTTACTGCGAAGTAAGGGGTGTCACCCTTTGTTTTCCACAGGGCGCGGCGTCCACAGGGCGGGGCGTTCGGGCGTCCTGGGGAGGCGGGCAGGGGCACGCTCGGGGCCGTGGGGCGGTGGACGAGCCTGACGAGCCTGCGGAGCACGCTGGCGGACCTCGTGCTCCCGACGCCGTGCGCGGGGTGCGGGGCGGACAGCGTGGTTCCGGTATGTCCGGATTGTCTGGCCGGGTTGGGATGTCCGCGCCTCGTGCCGCCGCAGCCGGTGCACCCGCCGGGCCTGCCGCCGGTGCGCTGTCTCGCGGACTGGGACGGCGCCGCGCGGAACCTCGTCCTCGCGCACAAGGAGCGCGGGCGAACCGAGCTCGCGACCGTCCTCGGGCGGGTGCTGGCGCCCGCGGTCGCGGCAGCGGGGCCCGGGCCGCTCCTGCTCGTCCCGATCCCGAGCCGGCCCGGCGTGCGCCGGTCCCGCGGGCACGACCCGGTCGCCCGCACGGCCATCGCCGCGGCGGCGGCGCTGCGCGCCCAGGACCGCACGGCGCAGGCGCTGCCGTTGCTGCGGCACGCCCGGGCGGTGCGCGACCAGGCCGGGCTGGGCTCGGCGCAACGGGCCCGAAACCTGGCCGGCGCGCTGGTCGCGCGGCGGGGCGCGGGCGTCGCGATGCCGGGCGCGTCGGTCGTGCTGATCGACGACGTCCTCACCACCGGCGCGACGTTGAGCGAGGCCGCGCGAGCCTTGCGCGAGGCCGGAATTCCCGTTCTGGCCGGGGCTGTCGTGGCCGCAGTCCTTAAGCGAGCCTGAGCAAATCGTGTGGGGAAGGATTCACCCTGTGCACCGGAGCGGACACGGGTTACCGTCGTCTGCATGGCACCTGCCCGGGTCCGTGGTTGCGCCGGTGCAAGCCGGCTAGCCGAGGCCAGCCGCAGGCGAAGCGGCCCACGTAAGGCGACTCTTCGTCGTCCGATCACGGTGCGGTTTAGAAGTAAGTCCTGCCCCGCCGAGAGTCCAGATGGCTTTCGTCCCGGGAGAAGGGGAGTAGTGGCTCTGGCTGCGAGACCCTCAGCAGGCGAATGTGGGGTAGAAGACCAGGTCGGCCGGGCAGGTGTCACAGTCGGGGGCTCCGCCCCCGACGACCCCCGGGAACTCGAGGGGGTCCGCCCCTGTGGAACCCCGAGAGAAGGGGTAGTACTTCGCATCCCCGAACACAACGGCCTCCGGTCGTTGCCTGTAGCAAGGGAGTAGGCGTGGAAATTGTGGTCAAGGGTCGCCGCACCGATGTCTCGGAGCGGTTCCGCCGGCACGTCCAGGACAAGCTCGCCAAGCTCGAGCGCTGGGACGGCAAGATCATCAGTGTCGACGTGGAGGTGTCGAGAGAACGCAACCCCCGACTCACCGACGTGTGTGAGCGGGTCGAGATCACCGTTCTGACCCGCGGCGCGACGGTTCGCGCCGAGGCTGCAGCCGCGGACCCCTACGCCGCGCTGGATCTGGCTTACGGGAAGTTGGAGGTGCGCATGCGTAAGGCCGCAGACCGTCGCCGCGTCCACCACGGATCCCGCACACCGGTCTCGGTCGCCATGGCGACCGCTCCGCTCGCCTCCGCCAACGGCTCCTCCGCGAAGTCCGCGGCCGCCGTTCTCGAGGTCGACGAGGACATGATGAGTTGGGGCGACGGCGGCCTCGACGTCGAGGGCGACTGCCCCATGGTGGTCCGCGAGAAGACCCACCACGCCGCACCCATGACCCTGGACCAGGCGCTCTACCAGATGGAGCTCGTGGGTCATGACTTCTTCCTGTTCGTGGACGCCGACTCCGGCCTCCCGAGCGTCGTCTACCGCCGGCACGGCTACGACTACGGCGTCATCCGCCTGCAGACCTGACGGGCGTCCAACCCGCAACAACTGACGACCCGGCACTTTTCGGTACACAACGGGTCAAGCCGAACGGGACCACCCCGTGTGGCTACTCCGAAGATTTCCATTCGGGCCACACGGGGGGCCCGTCCGGGTTAGGTTGCGGGCATGAGCGACCCCGGCAGCGAGATGGGCGGCGCCGAGATCCCGCGTCAGTCCGGGCCCCCGAACGAACCGATCCGCGTCCTCATCGCGGACGACCACGTGCTGTTCCGCCGTGGCCTCGAGATGGTCCTCTCGCAGGAATCCGACTTCGCCCTCGTGGGCGAGGCGGCCGACGGCGAGGAGGCGGTCCGCAAGGCCGCCGACCTGCTCCCCGACGTCGTCCTGCTCGACGTGCGCATGCCGAAGCTCTCGGGCATCGAGGCGGCCGCGGCGATCAAGGAGGTCGCTCCCGTCGCCAAGATCATCATGCTGACGATCAGCGACGAGGAGAGCGACCTCTACGAGGCGGTCAAAGCCGGCGCGACGGGGTACCTGCTCAAGGAGATCTCCATCGAGGAGGTCGCCACCGGCATCCGCGCGGTCCACGAGGGCCAGTCGCTGATCAGCCCGGCCATGGCGTCCAAGCTCCTCAACGAGTTCGCCTCGCTGATCAAGAAGGACCCCCGCAGCAGCAACCGCGTCCCGGCCCCGCGCCTGACCGAGCGTGAGCTCGACGTCCTGCGTCTGGTCGCCCGCGGTCGCAACAACCGCGAGATCGCGCGCGAGCTGTTCATCAGCGAGAACACGGTCAAGAACCACGTCCGCAACATCCTGGAGAAGCTGCAGCTGCACTCCCGGATGGAGGCGGTCTTCTACGCGGTCCGCGAGAAGTTGCTCGACATCAACTGACACTCCGTCAGGGTGGCGAGAGTCAGCGGCCCCCGCCGGCGAGCCAGGTCTTGCCGAGTTCCTCGTCCTTGGCGAGGAGACGATCGACGATGCTCGCGACGTAACTCTCGACCTTGCCCCCGACGAGCGGGACCTTCACCGCGATCGACGCTTCGACGGTGACGACCGTCGACGCCCCCGACTCGGCCAGGCGGATCGTCCCACGGACGTCACCGGGCTGCTTGAGGATCTCGACGAGCAGGGTCGCCTCGGTCGGGCTGGTCCAGGTCTGGGTCTCCTGGATGCCGATCTTGTCGCCGACGAAGTTCTTGAGGAACCCCGGCGGGTCGATGGCCATCAGCCGGTAGACCGAGATCGTCGTGCCGTCCGCGCCGCCCGTGACCGAGGCCTCGGCGCTGATCGGGTTCCCGGCCTGCGCGCGCTGCTCCTGGTACGCCGGGTCGGTCACCATCGCGTGAACGGCGGCGGGCGGCGCGTCCCAGGTGAAGGTGTGCGTGTAGCGAGTGGCCATGGGGGGATTCTGCCGTTCGCCGCCCCGGGACTCGGCAAGCGGTCGGCTCAGGGCTCCGGATCCATGTGGAAGACGAACATCTTCGCCGCCTCGATCCGCCAGTACGGAGCGCCCTGCTCGCCGAAATTGTCGGCGCCGTACTTGTCCCGCAGCGCATCGAGCAGCGGGGCGGCGTACGGATCCTCGGTACCCCAGCCGATGAGGTGCGCCTGCCCGTGGACGGTGACCGACAGGTGTTCGCCAGGCAGGTGCACCGCGCTGACCTGAGGCCGGGCGGCGATGTGCCGGGCCCGCACCGACGTGGGGGAGCTGCCGAAGCAGAACGACCCGCGGATGAAGAACGCGTCCACGGCCCCGACCAGCGGCCGGTTGTCCGCGGTCACGGTCGCGAGGGAGAGCAGGCACATGCTCTGCAGCCGTTCGGTCAGGGCCTTCGCGTCGAGCCAGCGGTCCGCGGTGAAGATGTCGGCGAGGTGCCCGCCGGCGCCGGCCCGGCTCCGGTCGAGCAGTTCCTGCAGGGCGGCCAGGTCCTCGGGGGTCTCGTACACGGTCTGCTCCTCGGTGTCGTGACGCCGGCCGGCGTCAGGCGGTGTCGGTCAGGGCGGCGTGCAGCCGGTCGGCGAGGCCGACCGGTTCGACGCGGTCGATCGAGACGGAGTCGCAGCCCACCCAGGCCGCCGCCTCCCAGAGCGCGGCGGCCATGGGGGCGACGGCCGCCGGGGTGTCGAGGAAGACCGCCTGCGCCGCGAGCGTGGTGCCGATGCGCTTCGGGTCCACGCGGCCCAGGAGCCGGCCGCCGGCCAGCAGCGGCATCGTGAAGTAGCCGTAGTCCCGCTTCGCGGCCGGCTTGTAGGCCTCGAGGGCGTGGCTGAAGCCGAAGAGGCGCAGGGTGCGTTTGCGGTCCCAGATCAGGGAGTCGAACGGCGAGAGCAGCGTCGTCCGGTGGCGGCCGCGGGCGTCGACCTGCGCCAGCGCCGCCGCGTCCGCCCACGCGGGGGCCGACCAGCCCTCCACCGCGACCGGGATCAGCCCGGTGTCCGGCAGGACGGCCTCGACGTCCGCCCGCGAGATCCGCGGGTAGTCCGCGAGGTCGGCGGCGGTCGCGACCCCCATCGCCGCGCCGGCCGCGGCGACGAGACGGCGGTGGCACTCGGTGTCGTCGAGAGTGTCGGCGGCGAGAACCTCGGCGGGCAGCGCCCGCTCGGCCAGGTCGTAGACGCGGCGCCACTCGACCCGGCGGGTGCAGACCACTTCACCGGTGTCGAGCAGGAACTCGATGGCGATCTTCTGGCCCGACCAGTCCCACCACGGACCGCCCTTCTTGGCGCCGCCGATGTCGCCCGTCGTCACCGGCCCGCCGTCGGCGAGGCGGGCCCGGACCTCCGCGAACACCGACTCGGGCGGCCGCTCGTGCCAGCGGATCCCGCGCTCGCGAAAGTGCCGCCGCCGGAAGGAGTACAGCGGCCAGGTCTCGACGGGGAGGATGCACGCCGCGTGCGACCAGTACTCCACGCACGCGCCGCTCCAGAACGCCCGCTCGACGGCGGGACGCCCCACCGGCCCGAGCCGGGCGTAGGGGACCAGCTCGTGGGACCGGGCCAGGACCGAGATCGTGTCGAGCTGGACCGCCCCGAGCAGCCGCAGCACCGCGGCGGGATTCCGGGGTCGTGCCCCGAGCAGGCCCTGGGTCCGCAGCGCGAGACGGCGCGCGTCAGCGGCGGAGAGGGAGTCCACCCCTCAGATACTGCCGAAGGGGTCCGACAGTTTCCGGGCCAGTGACGGGGTCAGTGACCCTCGGTGGAGTAGTCCTCCATGATCCCCACCGCGAGGGCGAAGATCCCGCCGGCGGCAGTGATGCCCGTGCCGGTCCAGAAGAGCCACCAGGTCGGGTCCATGCACAGCGCGACCCCGGCCACGGTGAATCCCACGCAGATGACGAGGACCGCGATCCACGAGATCGGGCGTCCCTGACCGCCGTGCGCCACCGGTGCCCTCCTCGAGCCGTACGTCGAATGTGCGGCGCTCACTCTACGCAGGGGCTTTACCGAGGGAGCTAAGGGGTCGGGGCGGCGGGGCGCGGGGCCGGATCCCCGGCGAGGCGGGCGTGCATCTCCATGTCGAACCAGCCCCCGTCGGCGCGGGGCAGCGCCCCGCGGGCGACGCCTTCCGGCAGGTAGCCCGCCGCGGCGGCGACCTGGCACGCCGCGGTGTTCTGCACTGCGTGGTAGAGCGACAGGCGGTTGAGCTCCAGTGACGTGAACGCCCAGCGGGTGACCACGTTGACGGCGGCGACCGCCACGCCACGCTGGCGGGCGGCCGGGGCGGTCCAGAACCCGATGTCCGCCGCGCGGGGCCAGATCCCGAACGAACGGAGCGTGACCGAGCCGAGCAGTTCGGCGGTGGTGGCGTCCTGGACGGCGAAGGAGAGCACCCGGCCCTCGCGCCACGCCCGGAGGCGGGCGTCGATCCAGGCTCCGGCGGCCTCCTCGGTCGCCGGGACCTTGGCCACGGCCCACTCCCGCCAGACCGGGTCCCGCATCGCGGCGAGCAGCTCCGGGATCAGCCGGTGTTCCCACGGACGCAACTGGAGCGTGCCGGCCGCGATCTCGATCGGCTCCGGCGGCAGCTCTGGAGGTGCGTGTGGGTCGGGAGTGATCACAGAGACTATTCAAACTCAGTCCGCGCCCTGTCCGGGTGCTAATGCGCCGACTGGGTCATTACGTCCCCCACCTGCGCACCCCCGTCGGCGGCGCACCCCTGGCCGACCTGCGGCGCCCCGGCCACGCGGCGGACGTGCGGAGATCGCCGGACGCCTACGATGGGCTCCACGTTTGACCGCACGATTTGGCAGCACGACCAGGCAGGAGCTCCGCGGGTGCCCAATCTCCTCGACAAGATGCTGCGTACCGGCGAGGGCAAGACCTTGCGCAAGCTGGCCGGCATCGCCGAACAGGTGAACATCCTCGAGCCCGACTTCGAGAAGATGTCCGACGGCGAGCTGCGGGCCATGACGGACGAGTTCCGCAAGCGGCTCGAGGACGGCGAGACCCTCGACGACATCCTCGCCGAGGCCTTCGCGACCGTGCGCGAGGCGGCCAAGCGCACCCTGGGCCAGCGGCACTACGACGTCCAGATCATGGGCGGCGCGGCGCTGCACATGGGCAACATCGCCGAGATGAAGACCGGTGAGGGCAAGACCCTCGTCGCGACGTGTCCGACGTACCTGAACGCCCTCGAGGGCAAGGGCGTCCACGTCATCACCGTCAACGACTTCCTCGCGAGCTACCAGGCCGACCTCATGGGCCGCGTGCACCGCTTCCTCGGCCTGAGCGTCGGGACAATCCTGGCGCAGCAGACGCCGGCCGTCCGCCGTGAGCAGTACGCCTGCGACGTCACCTACGGCACCAACAACGAGTTCGGGTTCGACTACCTGCGCGACAACATGGCGTGGACCGCCGACGAGCTCGTCCAGCGCGGGCACAACTTCGCGATCGTGGACGAGGTCGACTCCATCCTCATCGACGAGGCCCGGACGCCGCTGATCATCTCCGGCCCCGCCGACCAGGCCACGAAGTGGTACTCGGAGTTCGCGCGGCTCGTGCAGATGCTGCGCAAGGGTGAGGCCGCGAAGGACTCGATCCGCGAGGGCAAGGTCCCCGAGACCGGCGACTACTCGGTCGACGAGAAGAAGCGCACCGTCGCTGTCCACGAGGCCGGCATCGCCAAGGTCGAGGACTGGCTCGGCATCGACAACCTCTACGAGTCGGTGCACACGCCGCTGATCGGCTACCTGAACAACGCCATCCGCGCCAAGGAGCTCTTCCGCAACGACAAGGACTACATCGTCGTCGACGGCGAGGTGCTGATCGTCGACGAGCACACCGGCCGTGTGCTCGCGGGCCGTCGCTACAACGAGGGCATGCACCAAGCGATCGAGGCCAAGGAAGGCGTCCCGATCAAGGACGAGAACCAGACCCTCGCCACGATCACCCTGCAGAACTTCTTCCGCCTCTACACCAAGCTCTCCGGCATGACCGGTACGGCCATGACTGAGGCGTCCGAGTTCGACAAGATCTACAAGCTCGGCGTCGTCCAGATCCCGACGAACAAGCCGATGGTCCGCATGGACCAGCCCGACCTCGTCTACAAGACCGAGGACGCGAAGTGGAACGCGGTCGTCAAGGACATCGCGGAGCGCTTCGAGAAGGGCCAGCCGGTCCTCGTCGGTACGACGTCGGTCGAGAAGTCCGAGCACCTGTCCGGGCTGCTGAAGCGGCAGGGCATTCCGCACGAGGTCCTCAACGCGAAGCAGCACGCGCGTGAGGCGGCTGTCGTCGCGCAGGCCGGCCGCAAGAGTGCGGTCACCGTCGCCACCAACATGGCCGGTCGCGGTACCGACATCATGCTCGGCGGCAACGTCGAGTTCCTCGCGCACGAGGAGCTCGAGCGGCGCGGCCTGAACGCGCAGGAGGACCCCGAGGGCTACGAGGCCGCCTGGGCCGCGGCACTCGACGCCGCGAGCAAGGCCGCGCAGGCCGAGCACGACGAGGTCGCCGACCTCGGCGGGCTCTACGTCCTCGGCACCGAGCGCCACGAGTCGCGGCGCATCGACAACCAGCTCCGTGGTCGTTCCGGCCGTCAGGGCGACCCGGGCGAGTCGCGGTTCTACCTGTCGCTGGGCGACGACCTGATGCGGCTGTTCAAGGCCGGCGTCGTCGAGCAGGTGCTGACGCGGCTGAACGTCCCCGAGGACGTGCCGATCGAGTCGAAGATGGTCAGCCGCGCGATCCAGTCCGCGCAGTCGCAGGTCGAGCAGCAGAACTTCGAGATCCGCAAGAACGTCCTCAAGTACGACGAGGTGCTGAACAAGCAGCGCATGGTGGTCTACGAGGAGCGGCGTCGCGTCCTCCACGGCGAGGACCTGCGCGACCAGGTGCTGGAGTTCATCGACTACACGATCGATGCCTACGTCGACGCGGAGACCAAGGACACCTTCGCCGAGGACTGGGACCTCGAGAAGCTCTGGAACGCCCTGCGTCAGCTGTACCCCGTCGGGATCACCCCGGAAGAGATCTGGGACGACTTCGACAACGTCGACGCGCGCGACGTCGAGACGCTCAAGGAGAAGCTCAAGGACGACGCCTTCGACCGCTACGACGAGCGCGAGGCCGCGGTCGGCGAAGAGGTCATGCGCGAGATCGAGCGCCGGGTCGTCCTCTCCGTCCTCGACCGCAAGTGGCGTGAGCACCTCTACGAGATGGACTACCTTCGCGAGGGCATCGGCCTGCGCGCGATGGCCCAGCGCGACCCGCTCGTCGAGTACCAGCGCGAGGGCTACGACCTGTTCCGGGCGATGATGGAAGCCATCCGCGAGGAGTCGGTCGGTTACATCTTCAACGTCGAGGTCGAGGTCGACGAGAGCGGCGCCGGCGAGGACGACGAGTCGATGAACGGCGAGTCCCCCCTCCTGGCCAAGGGCCTCGAGGCGCCCGAGCGTCCGCGCGAGCTGACCTTCACCGCCCCTGGCGCCGACGGCGAGGAGGAGATTCACACCGAGCGCGCGGACTCCGACGGCTCCGACGCCGACTCCAACGGCGCCGGCCGCGGCAACCGCGCCGAGCGCCGGGCCCGCAAGAAGGGCCGCCGCTGAGCCAAGGACCGCTGAGCGCTCCCGGGGCGGCCTGGTTCGCCCCGGGAGCCTCAGGCGGCTGGCTCGTCGGGTGCGGGGCGGGGTGGTGGTCGTTCCCCGGGGTCGATCAGGGGTGGGATTTCGACGTCGTAGCTGACGCCGAGGCGGGTGATCCAGCGGACCTTCTGGTCGGACAGGCGGATTAGTTGCCACCCGCCCTTGGTCTTGAGGTCGTGGTCGTGCTCGCAGAGCGGGCCGAGGTTCCCGGCCAGGGTCAGACCCCCGCGGGCGTGGTCGATCGTGTGGTCGATCTCCGACCGCGCGGCGGGCAGCCGGCAGCCGGGGGCCTGGCAGGTGGTCATCCGCAGCTGGGTGTCCCGGCGTAACCCTTGGCGGGGGAACCGACGCCGGGCGTCGTCGGGGTCCTCCGGGGTGGGCGGGCCGGCCGGGTTGTCCGTGTCGGCGCCGGCGGTCGCCAGGAGGTGGTGGCGGCCGATCTCGACCAGGACGGGGTGCCAGAGCGCGACCTCGGGGCTGGTGACGGTCTGGTCGAGCAGGGCCTGCAGCAGCGTGGCGGGGATGAGCAGGTCGACGATGCCGTGGTCATCCGCGCGGCGCTTGGGCCAGTCGATCGGCCGTGCGCTGATGAGCCCGGAGCTGATCGCGTACCCGGCGGGGTCGGTGACCGCGAACCGCCACTGCCCCGCCGCCAGTCGGTGGGCGAGGTCGCGGGCGTACTCGGCGTGCACCGGTCCCTGCCCGGCGAGCTCGGCGGGGTCGCGGTCCATCCCGAGCAGGGTGGAGACCTTCGCGGTGAGCTGCACCCCGTGGTGCGGCGACCGCGCCACCGGCGCCCGCTCGGGCTCGGGCTCCGGCTCGGTCTCGCGCTCCGGCTCGGTCTCGCGCTCGGGCGCGGGCTCCGCCTCGGGCTCGGGCTCCGTCTCGAACGCGTCGCCCTCGTCGGTCTCGGCCGTCTCGACCGTCTCGTCGTGGGTGGGGCGGGTGGTGGCGAGGTGGGCGAGGATCTGGTCGTCGGTGAAGTCGGCGTAGGTGCCGTCCAGCAGGTTGAGCGCGATCTCCGAGCGCAGGTGATCCAGCGGCCGCGGGTCCCCCGCGCGTTTGGCGTCATCGGCCAGCTTCCGCACCCGGGCGATGGCGGCGGCGACCCGGGCGGGGTCCTGGTTCTGCGCGGCCAGGGTGGCGGTGCCGTCCTCGTTGCGCCAGGAGATCACCCGCCGGTCCCGGTGGGCCTCGGCGAAGCGCCGTTGGGCCCAGTCCGGATCGAGCTGGATCCCGAGCTTGCGGCACCGCGTGCCGATCTGCTCACTGGTCCAGGGGCGGTCGGCGTCGATCGAGCAGTGCCCGAGGACCTCATCGATCACGGTGTTGGCGTGCTCGTCGCTCATGTCCCGGACCCAGAAGTGGATGACGCGGGCCCGTTCGATGCTCAACCCGCCGGCGGCCATCGCGGCATGGAGCTTGGGGAAGCGGCGCACCACGGCCCAGGCGAAGTCGAGCAGCTCGTTCGCGGTGTAGGCCGAGATCCGCAACGCGGTGCGGACCTCATCGGCGCCCCAGCGGTCCGGGGCCGCCAGGCGCACGATCTCGTCCTGGGAGTCCAGGCCGCGGGATCCGACCTCGGCCACCATTGCCAGCCAGGCCGCGTGGGCGGCGTTGAGCTGTCGTTGGCCGGCCCGCAGGACGGCGACCGACTCGGCCCCGGTCATCGACGCGCACTCGCCCTCGCTGGGCGCGATGCCCAACGAGACCTGCCACGCACTCGGCGTGGAATGGGTGGCTGTCGATGTCCCCGTCATCACGAATCAACCTAGCGGCCACCACCGACAGTCCATTTTCGCCGAGATCGAGAGCGAGGAGAGGCTGAACCTTCGGTGCCACAACACCTCTGACGCAGCATCAACACCACGCGACCCCGTTGGAGATGTCATCTCCAACGGGTTGTGGATAACCCCGACGAAAGGGTGACACCCCATGACTCGGGAGTAAGGGGTGTCACCCTTTTAAATTCTGGTCGACCGCTATCGGCCGGGAGTCGGCGGAGGGAGAAGAGTCGCGAGGCGTTCGGGGGTCCAGCCTTCGAGAGTGTCGACGACGGTCAGGCCGTGGCCGGGGGAGAGCGGGACGAAGTTCTGGACCGCGAGGGTCGGGACGCCGGCGGCGACGGCGGAGGCCACGCCCTTCGGGCTGTCCTCGATCGCGAGGCAGCGCGCGGGGTCCTGGCCGAGCATCCGGGCCGCGACGAGGTACGGGTCGGGGTAGGGCTTCGGGCGGTCGACCTCGTCGCCGGTCACCAACGCCGCGAAGCGGTCGGGCACCGAGTCGACGACCGCTTCGGCGAAGCGGCGCCAGGACATCGTCACCAGCGCGCACGGAACGCGGCGGGCGTGCAGCTCCTCCAGCAGCTCGCGGGCCCCCGGGCGCCACGGCAGGCGGGCGCGGACGCGCTCGACGACCCCGTCCAGCAGCCGCTCGACGATCTCGATCGGCTCCAACGGGACGCCCCCGTGCTCCGCGATCGCTCGGCCGGTGTCGATCAGGTCGTTCCCGACCTGCGCGTGTGCGAGCTCGTCCGACCACGTCCCGCCGTACGACTCGACAAGCGCGTACTCGCACTCGATCCAGTACGGCTCGGTGTCGACGAGCGTGCCGTCCATGTCCCACAGGACGGCCGCGGGGAGGCGAGCGATGGTCACGGGACGCCGAGCGTAACTGCCGTCCCGGGACCGCTGCCGCGGCAGGACACCGAGTCCGTCAGCCGACCTCCAGCGCGGTGCACAGCCAGCGGGACCGGCGGGACTCGAGCCGGAACGCGAGTGCCTTCGGGCGGGTGAGGCCGTGGACCACTGTCGTCACCTCGGCGACTCCGGCGGCGGGGGAGCAGATGCGCACCGCGCGCAGGGCCGCCCGGCGGCGCGGGCGCGCGGCCGCGAGCGCGGCGTGGCGGGCGAGGACGTCGAACACCTCGGGCAGCGTCCACTGCCGGAACTGCCCCGGGGTGCGCTCGCCGGTGAGGATCTGGGCGATCGCCATCGCGAGCGTGTCCGCCCAGCACCGCAGCGGGGGCAGGGTCTCGTCGGCCGGGTCTTCGACCGGCGGCTCCGCGACCACGCGCAGCACCGGCGTCGGAGCGGCCGGCACCCCGGAGGGGAGCGTGAAGGTGAGGGCGAGCGTGCCCTGGACGGCGTTGACCGGGGCGACCGGGAGCACCGGGAACTCGTCGTAGGGCGGCTCGGTGGCGGGCGCGGGCAGGCGGCGCAGGCGGTACGCGGCGGCGGCCACGGACATACGAACTCCCCCGGACGGCGCGGCCGGCTCCCATGGCGGTGGGGACCGAGCGGCGTCCTGTTCGTGATCATGTGGGTGCGGGTGGGCAAGTTCTACGCGCTAAGTTACTCGCGAGTCAAGGTTCGTCCCGAGCCTTGTGGACAACCGATCGCAGGAGGTCAGGGCCGGTGCGGGTGTATCTGCCGACCACCTTCCCGGCGCTGGCGGCCGCCGCGGCGGCCGGCGGCTTCGGCCCGCCGCCGCTGCTCGCGTTCGCCGTCACCCCGGCCCTGCGGGAGTGGTACGCCTCGGGCGACGCCGAGGAGCTGGAGTACGCCGCGACCGTCGACGCTGCGCGTGAGTGCCTGCGTCGGCTCGCCGCCGACCCCGCCGCGCCGCCGCGCCGGGTCGTCGTCGCGGCCGACGTCCCGGACGAGTCCGTTCAGTTGGCGTCCGACGTCCACCCGGCGGCCGTGCGCCTGACCGTCGAGGTGTCGATGGGCAAGGTCGCGTCGGTCCACGTCGACGAGCCGGAGGCCGAGAACGACGTCCGCGCGGCCGTCGCCGCCGTCCCGGCCGCCGACGCGGGCGACGCGGATGCGGCTTTTGTCGTGGACGGTGCCGAAGACCACGACTTGCACTGGTACGCCACGCAAGAGATCCCGACGTTGATCGACGCCGTGTCCTGACCCGGTGGGACTTGCCGGACAGGTCTCGACGGATATGACCTGACTGATAGTCAGAGTCGTTGTGAATCGGGCACATCGGGCGATCCGACCGGGGTTACAGCCGCACGGGCAAGGCTTCGTCAAGCGATGGTTTGATCGGGATCGGCGACGGGCATTCGGCGGTCCAAGGCACCAGTACTGCGGGGGGCAGGAACTAACTCAGGGGGAACCATGCCGAAGATGACCCGTGCCGCGGTGCTGCTCGCCACGGCCACCGCCATCGCCCTTCCGAGCGCCGCGCACGCCGGCGAGATCGGGGCGGCGGTCTCGACCAGCGAGCAGGCCTACGGGACGCTGGCCATCTGCGCGGGCCGGGCCGACGGTCCGAGCTCGAAGATTCAGCTGGTCCGCAAGGGCAAGGTCGTCAAGACCTTCCGCATCGCGGGCTGCAAGGTGCTCACCAAGGGCAAGGGCCTGCCGAACGGCAAGTACCAGGTCCGCCACACCGCGCCCAAGGGCTACGTGACCACCGGCTGGATGGCCGGCGGGATCTCGGGCAAGGGCGACCAGAGCATGAGCAGCGTCAGCCGCTCCAGCTTCTCGGTGAAGCCGCGCAAGACCATGTCGACGGCCGGTTTCGTGCACAAGGGCAGCGCGAACTGGGTGACCTTCACCCGCACCGCCGCCCGCTGAGCCGGACTGCCGGTTCAGCTACAGGTTCGGACAGATCGGACGCAGCACGCCGTAGTCGCTGGTGGCCTCGGGGGTGAGGCTGCCGGCGACTGCGGCCGCCGCGCGCGCACGGATCGCCTCGACGTCCGGGTTCACGCTGGACGAGACGACGTCGAGGATCGTGACCCGGTCGATCTGCGCGGTCCGCCGGTACTGGCGGGCCAGTTCCGCGAAGTCCGGCAGCACCTCGGCCGGGATGTTCGTGAGCAGGATCTGCTTCGCTGCGCTGGTGAACTCGCGGATCGAGGTCAGGAGTGAGCCCGGGTCCGCCTGTCGCGCGATCGCGGTGAGCAGGCACCGCTGCCGGGCCTGGCGCTCCTCGTCGCCGCTGGCGAACCGGGAGCGGGCGTACCAGAGCGCGGAGTACCCGTCGAGTTTTTGCGGGCCGAGGGCGATCTCCCCGTGCGGGCGCGCCGTCACCGTTCCGTCGCCGGCGTGCGAGCCGCCGATCGGGATCGGAAGACCGTCCCCGGAGCGGACGTTCATCGTCACGCCGCCGAGTGAGTTCACGATCTTCCGGAAGCCGGCCATGTCGGTGAGCGCGTAGTAGTCGATGTCGATGCCGGTCAGGTACGCGGCGGCGTCGGTGATCGCGGCGGCGCCGGCGTTCTCCGGGCGCACGTGCGGCATCAGCGCCGGGTTGTCCGCGGCGACCGTGTAGAGGCTGAACCAGAATTCCGGGAACCCGTTCGGGTAGGCGTTCGCCAGCGGGGTGCCGGGCCGCAGCGGGATGTTCTGCAGGTTGCGCGGCAGGCTGATCAGCGACGTCCGGCCCGTGCGGGTGTCGACGGTCGCGAGGATCAGCGCGTCGGTGCGGACGCCCCGGCGGTCGTCCTCCCCGTCGCCGCCGAGCAGGAGCACCGAGACCCGGTCGCGGTCGGCGAAGGGCACCGGCGTGGGCGTCGGGGTCGGAGTGCTCAGGTCGACGCCCGCCACGGCAGGGTCGCCCGCGGCCTGGAGCAGGTCCGAGCGAAACTTCTCGGACAGGACGTCGCGGGCCGCGTAGACCGTCGACGCGCCGTAGGTCAGCGGCGTCATCACCGCGAGGCAGGTCAGGCCGACGAGCCCGCGAGTGACGGCCGCCTGGGAGCCGGACATCCGCGGCGGGCGCGCGGCCCGGTAGGCGGAGAGGATCGCGGCGCACCAGAGCACGCCGGCGAGGACCAGGCCGGCGGCGATCGCGAGCAGGACGTCGGTCCTCACCGCGAGGCGCTCGGTGGCGGACGCGTCCAGCGTCAGCAGGGTCGCGCCCAGGCCGACGACCAGGGCGATCGTCGCCAGCAGCAGTGTCATCCCGGCGCGGCGGCGGCCGACGATCAGGTGCCCGACGCCCGGGAGCAGTGAGGCCACGGCCGCGGTCCGGGCCCGTCGCACCGCGCGCGCCTGCCGAACCCGATCGCGTCGCGCCGCCTGCATGAACCCCACCCCCGGACGAACCTCACCCTTTCGGGCGGCCGCTCGGAATTCTTGCTCCCCGGGGCGGACGATGCAGGGTGTTCGGCATATGTGGCGTGTCACGATGATCAGGTGGACGCCGTCACCGCCGTACCGCAGCCGCGCAACGAGCCGGTCCTCACCTACGCGCCCGGGTCGCCCGAGCGCGCCCGGGTGGAGGAGGCGCTCAAGGCCGTTGCGGCCGAGACCGCCGACATCACGCTGACCGTCGCCGGTGAGCAACGCGGCGGCTCCGGCGAGGAGCTCGTGGTCCGGGCCCCGCACCGGCACGACCTCGTGCTGGCCCGGGGCCGCGCCGCGTCGACCGAGCAGACGTCGGCCGCGATCGACGCCGCGCTCGCCGCGGCGCCGGCGTGGCGCGAGCTGTCCTTCGACGCCCGCGCGGCCGTGTTCCTGCGCGCCGCCGACCTGCTCGCCGGTCCGCAGCGCGACTACAGCAACGCCGTCACGATGCTCGGGCAGTCGAAGACCGTCCACCAGTCCGAGATCGACGCGGTCTGCGAGCTCGTCGACTTCTGGCGCTGGAACGTGCACTTCGCGCGCGAGATCCTCGCGACCCAGCCGATCTCGGTGCCGGGCCAGTGGAACCGCACCGACCACCGGCCGCTCGAGGGGTTCGTCTACGCGGTCACGCCGTTCAACTTCACCTCGATCGCCGCGAACCTCCCGACCGCCCCGGCGCTGATGGGCAACACTGTCGTCTGGAAGCCGTCGACGACGCAGCTGCTCTCGGCCCAGGCCTCGATGCGCCTGCTCGAGGCGGCCGGGCTCCCGCCCGGCGTCATCAACCTGGTGCCGGGCGCGGGGCCGGAGGCCTCGGCTGCGGTCCTGCCGCACCCCGCGCTGGCCGGCATCCACTTCACGGGGTCGACGGCGACCTTCTCCGCGCTGTGGCGCGGGGTGGCCGACAACCTGTCGTCGTACCGGACCTACCCGCGGCTGGTGGGGGAGACCGGTGGCAAGGACTTCGTCCTCGCCCACCCCTCCGCCGACCCGGCCGCGCTGCGCACCGCCCTGATCCGCGGGGCGTTCGAGTACCAGGGCCAGAAGTGCTCTGCCGCGTCGCGGGCGTTCGTCCCGCGGTCCGTGTGGGAGCGGATGGGCGAGGACCTGCTCGCCGAGACCGCGTCCCTGCCGATGGGCGACGTCGCGGACTTCTCGAACTTCCTCGGCGCTGTCATCGACGAGCGGGCGTTCATCAAGCTCCGCAACGCGATCGGCCGCGCTCGCGACGGGTCGTCGACGCGCATCCTCGTCGGCGGTGAGTGCGACGACTCCGAGGGCTGGTTCGTCCGGCCGACGATCGTCGCGACCGACGACCCGACCAACGAGGTCCTCTGCACCGAGTACTTCGGCCCGCTGCTCGGCGTCTTCGTCTACGAGGACCGCGAGTGGACCGACGTCCTCCGCCTCGTCGACACCGGCACACCGTACGGCCTCACCGGCGCGGTGTTCGCGAACGACCGTGCCGCCGTCGAGCAGGCCTCCGCCGCCCTCCGCTTCACGGCCGGGAACTTCTACGTCAACGACAAGCCCACCGGCGCCGTCGTCGGCCAGCAGCCCTTCGGTGGCTCTCGCGCCTCCGGCACCAACGACAAGGCCGGCTCCCCCCTGAACCTCCTGCGGTGGCTCAGCCCCCGGTCGATCAAGGAGACCCTCGTCCCCCCGACCGAGTGGCGCTACCCCCACCTGGGCTGACGCGCCCAACTTCTCCTGCCTGGCGCGCCTATCCGGCCGGGTGAATAGGCGCGCCACGCCGAAGAAGATGGCCCGAGCGCAGGGGTTCAGCCCTTGACGCAGACCAGCGGGGTCAGTTTCGCGACGACCTCGACGAGGTCGGTCTGGCGGGACATGACGTCGTCGAGGTCCTTGTAGGCGCCGGGGATCTCGTCGACGACCCCGGCGTCCTTGCGGCACTCGATGCCCGCGGTCTGGGCGGCGAGGTCGGCGGCGGTGAAGGTCTTCCGCGCCTTGGTCCGCGACATCCTCCGGCCCGCCCCGTGGGAGGCGGAGTGAAAGGCGTCGGGGTTGCCGAGGCCGCGGACGACGTACGAGCCGACGCCCATCGAGCCGGGGATCAGGCCGAGGTCGCCGGCCCCCGCACGGATCGCGCCCTTGCGCGTGACGAGGACGTCGACGCCGTCGTAGGTCTCCTCGGCCACGTAGTTGTGGTGGCACGAGATGGCGTCGTCGAACGTCACCTTCGGCACGGCCTCACGGACCACGCCCTGCAGCAGGGCGAGCATCGTCGCGCGGTTGCGCCTCGCGTACTCCTGCGCCCAGAACAGGTCCCGGCGGTACGCGTCCATCTCGGGGGTGCCCGCGAGGAACACCGCGAGGTCCCGGTCCGGAAGGTCGGCGTTGTGCGGCATGCGGCGCGCCTTCTCGATGTGGCGCTCCGCCAGCTCCTTGCCGATGTTCCGCGACCCCGAGTGCAGCATCAGCCAGACCCGATCCTCGCCGTCGGTGCACACCTCGATGAAGTGGTTGCCGCCGCCGAGCGATCCCATCTGGTGCAGGGCCCGCTCGCGCAGCTGCTGCACGGAGCCGATCAGGTCCCCGAACCCGGACCAGAACGCGTCCCAGCCCCCGATGCCGTGGACGCGCGCGGCCGGGACCGGAGACTTGTGGGCGTGAAAACCGACCGGAACTGCGTCCTCGATCCGGCGCCGCAGCCGGGCGAGGTCGTCGGGCAGGTCGGAGGCGGTCAAGGACGTCCGCACCGCGGTCATCCCGCAGCCGATGTCGACGCCGACGGCCGCGGGGGACACCGCGTCCCGCATCGCGATGACCGACCCGACCGTCGCGCCCTTGCCGTAGTGGACGTCGGGCATCACCGCGACCCCGTGGATCCACGGCAGGTTCGCGACGTTCCGCAGCTGCGCCATCGCCGAGTCCTCGACGGACGTCGGGTCGGCCCACATGCGGATCGGGACGCGGTTGCCCGGGATCACGGTGCTGGTCATGCCGAGAGTGTGCCCGTGGGCTTTCGGTTCACGACACCGGATTTCGAGCACTACTGCGGCGCGCCGCGCCCATCCCGCGGGGTGGATGGGCGCGGCGCGCAGGAGAAGTTGGGAGTCAGCCCTGCTCGGCGGCGGCCTTCACCTTGGCGAGGGTCTCCTCCATCGCGATCTTGTTCGTCACCGAGCGGTCCTTGACGCCGCTGACGACGCGACCCACGGTGCCCATGCCGGGCATGCGGCGGTCGACCCAGGTCTCGGTGACCTTGCAGCCGGTCGGGGTGGGCTCGAAGTCGTAGATCCAGTCGCAGAGGACGATCGGACCGGCGCTGACGCGGAAGGAGAAGACCTTCGGCGAGGTGGCCTCGAGGACGGTGACGTCGGTCGACCACTTGCGCCACCCGACGGCGTTCTTGCCCTTGAACTTCACGCCGGGCGCGGCCTCGGTGGCGCCGCCCTTCCACTTGCCGCCGCGGTTCTCGGTCGACCACTCACCCATGCGGGGGAGGTCGGAGACCATCGCGTAGACCTTCTCGGCCGGGGCGTGAATCTCGGTGGACACGGACACGCGGTTCTTCTCGGCCACGGCGGGCTCCTCGCAAGCATCGGGACGAATCGCCCGAATCCTCGCATCCCGGAGTTACCGAGCGGTAGTCAGCCGCGCGGGGAGGCGAGCAGGCTCCGGAACGAGCGCATGGCCACCGAGGCCATCGCGAGGTCCAGGGTCTCCGCCGCGGTGATCTCGGAGAAGACCTTCATCGCCCGGTCGACGACCTCCCCGGCCTCGGTCCGCCAGGCCCCGTAGCGCTGGCGCGGGGTCGCGGTGACGCCGCCGGTCGAGAGGACGTCCGCGGTCAATGCCGCGTGTGCGGCGAACAGGTCCTCGCGGACGCTCGCCCGGGCCGTCGCCTTCCACCGGTCGTCGCGGGGGAGTGCGTTGATCGCGGCGAGCAGCTTCGAGATCGCGAGCTCGTCGGCGAGCAGGAAGTAGACCTCGGCGACGTCGGTGCGGGAGAACCCGCTCGTCCGCGAGACCTCGACGATGTCGAGCGCCGCGAACGCGAGGTCCATCGCGGCCGAGCGCTCGGCGAGGTCGTGCGGCACCCCGGCGGCGACCAGGGAGTCCCGCTCCGCGGCGAGGGCATCGGCGTCGGTGCCGCGGACCACCTTCGGCACCATCGCGAGGACCTCGGTGACGCCCGCGGAGAAGAACTCCACCTCGGCGTCGATGTCGAGCGGCGAACGGCGCTTGGCCAGCAACCAGCGCGTCGCGCGCTCGGCCAGGCGACGGGCCTGCAGCCGCATCCGGGTCTGGACGTCGGCGGAGATCAGACAGTCGAGCGCGGCGACGTCCTCGCGGAACGGCTCGAGGTCGAACGCGTCGCGCGCGACCAGGTAGGCCCGCGCGATGTCCACGGCCGGCGCCGCCGTTTCCTCGCTGAGCCGCTGGAGGAACGTGATGCCGGCGTCGTTGACGAGGTCGTTCACGACGGCGGTCGTCAGGATCTCGCGGCGCAGCGGGTGGGCCGCGATCTCGGTGGCGAAGCGCTGCCGCAGCGGGACCGGGAAGTAGTTGACCGCGACGGGCGCGAGGGCCGCCGACTCCGGCAGGTCGGAGCCCAGCAGCGCCGAGTTCAGCACGATCTTCGTGTAGGCGAGCAGGACGGCGAGCTCGGGCGCGGTGAGGCCGCGCCCCTCGGCCTCGCGGGCCGCGATCTCCTTCTCCGTCGGGAGAAACTCCAGCGCGCGGTCGAGCAGGCCGGCGCCCTCCATCGTGCGAATCAGCCGAGCGTGGGCGTGCAGCAGTTGCGGGGCCTGGGCGAGCGCGTTGGCCAGCGCGATGTTCTGCGCATAGTTGTCCTGGAGGACCAGCGCGGCGACCTCGTCGGTCATCGACGCCATCAGTGAGTTCCGCTCGTCGCGGGGGAGGCTCCCGCCCGCGACGAGGCTGTCGAGCAGGATCTTGATGTTCACCTCGTGGTCGGAGGTGTCCACCCCCGCGGAGTTGTCGATCGCGTCCGTGTTGATCCGGCCGCCGACCCCGCCGACGCCGTGCAGGGCGTACTCGATGCGTCCGCGCTGGGTGAAGCCGAGGTTGCCGCCCTCGCCGACGGCGCGGGCGCGCAGGTCGGCGCCGTCGACGCGGATCGCGTCGTTCGCCTTGTCGCCGACCTCGGCGTGCGTCTCGGTCGACGACTTGACGTAGGTGCCGATGCCGCCGTTCCAGAGCAGGTCGACCTCGGCGAGCAGGATCGCGCGCAGCAGGTCGTTCGGCGCCAGCGCCGGGACCTCGTCGCCGAGCCCGAGCAGTGCGCGCACCTGCGGGGTGAGCGGGATCGACTTCGCCGTCCGCGGGTGGACGCCGCCGCCCTCGGAGATCAGCGACGCGTCGTAGTCCGCCCACGAGGAGCGGGGGAGCGCGAAGAGCCGCTCCCGCTCCGCGTAGGAGGTCGCGGCGTCGGGGTTCGGGTCGAGAAAGATGTGCCGGTGGTCGAACGCGGCCACGAGCCGGATGTGCCGCGAGAGCAGCATCCCGTTGCCGAAGACGTCGCCGGACATGTCACCGATGCCGACGCAGGTGAAGTCCTCGTTCTGGCAGTCGATCCCGCGCTCGCGGAAGTGCCGCTTGACCGACTCCCACGCTCCGCGGGCGGTGATGCCCATCGCCTTGTGGTCGTAGCCGACCGACCCGCCCGAGGCGAACGCGTCGCCGAGCCAGAACCCCCGCGCGACGCTGATCTCGTTGGCGATGTCGGAGAACTTCGCGGTGCCCTTGTCCGCGGCCACGACGAGGTACGCGTCGTCGGCGTCGTGCCGGACGACCCCGGCGGCGGGGACGATCTGACCACCCACCAGGTTGTCGGTGACATCGAGCATCCCGCCGATGAAGGCGCGGTAGCAGGCGACGCCCTCGGCGGCGAACGCGTCGCGATCCGTGTCCGGCGAACCGGACGGCGCGGGCGGCCGCTTGACGACGAACCCGCCCTTCGCGCCGACGGGGACGATGACGGTGTTCTTCACCATCTGCGCCTTGACCAGGCCGAGGATCTCGGTGCGGAAGTCCTCGCGCCGGTCGGACCAGCGCAGGCCGCCGCGCGCGACCGGGCCGAACCGCAGGTGGACCCCCTCGACGAACGGGGCGTAAACCCAGATCTCGAACATCGGCAACGGCGCCGGCAGGTCCGGGCAGCGGTGCGGGTCGAGCTTGAACGCAAGGGCCTGGCGGGCCTCGTCGGCGCGCGGGGGGACCCAGTAGTTGGTGCGCAGGGTCGCCTGGATCATCGCCAGGAACGCGCGCAGGATGCGGTCGGCGTCGAGGCTCGCGACGTGGTCGAGCGCGTCGGTGACGTCGGTGGTCAGGGCGCCGCAGAGCTCCATCCGCTCGGGGGCGTCGGCCGCCCCGAGCTTCGGGTCGAAGCGGGCCTCGAAGAGCAGGGCGAGCGTGCGCGCGATCGCGCAGTTCGCGGTGACGACCTGCTCGAGGTACTCGTAGCCGAAGGTGCTGTTGGTCTGCCGCAGGTACTTCGCATACGCGCGCAGCACGGCAACCTGACGCCAAGTCAGGCCTGCGGTGAGCACCAGCTGCTGCAAGTTGTCCGACTCGGCCCGACCGTCGCGGGCGGCGAGGAAGGCGTCCTCGAACAGTTCCCGGACGCCCGCGGTCGGCTTCGCGAGGGCGTTGGTCCGCAGCCCGAAGTCGTAGATCCACGCCTCTCCGTCGGGCAGCTCGATGCGGTACGGCTGCTCGTCGACCACCTCGACGCCGAGGTGCTGCAGCAGCGGCAGCATGTCCGACAGCGAGAGGGCCGAGCCCCGCCGGTAGACCGAGAACCGGCGGTGCCCCTCCGGCAGCCCGCGGGGCTCGTACATCCGCACGCTGAGGCCGTCGTCGGGGGTGAGGGCCTCGATGCGGATCAGGTCGTCGACCGCGGCCATGGGGGAGTTCGACTCGCGGTAACCGGCGGGGAACGCGTCGCCGTAACGGGCCGTCAGCAGTCCGGCCTTGGTCTCGTCGTAGCGCTCCTCGAGCGCGAGGTGCAGCGCCTCGCGCCAGGTGCGCGTCGCGTCGACGAGCAGGGCCTCGACGCGCGCCGCGTCGATCGGCTTGCGCTCGTCCTTGGGCAGCGTCGGATCGACGCGGACGACGAAGTGCAGCCGCGCGAGGACCGATTCCGTCACGCGCGAGGTGTACTCCAAACTCACGCCGTCGAGCTCGCGGAGCAGGATCTCCTGGATCTTCAGGCGGTTCTCGGTGTTGTAGCGGTCGCGCGGCAGGTAGACCAACGCGGAGATGAACCGGCCGAACTCGTCGGAGCGCAGGAACAGCCGCAGCTGCTTGCGTTCCTTGAGGTGCAGCACCGCCAGCAGCACCTTGTACAGCTGTGGCGTCGGGGTCTGGAACAGCTCGTCGCGGGGGTAGGTCTCGATCGCCTCGAGCAGGTCGCGGCCGGAGTAGCTGTTGGGGAGAAAGCCGGTCAGCTCGTAGAGCTCGTCGACCTTGCGGCGCAGCACCGGGATGCGCGCGACGTTCTCGGTGTACGCGGCGCGGCTGAACAGCCCGAGGAAGCGGCGCTCGCCGACGACCTCGCCGTCGACGATCTTCTTCACACCGATGTAGTCGAGGTAGCCGGGTCGGTGCACGGACGAGCGGGTCGTCGACTTGGTGATGATCAGCGGCCGCGAGTCACGCGCGCGGGCACGGGTCTCGGGCGGCAGGGCGTCGAAGGAGCTCGAGCGCAGGACGTCCGAGCGCAGGATCCCGAGACCGGTGCCGGGCACGCCGCGCAGCACGTCCTCGGGGCCGTCCGACCCGTCCTCGGTGACGAGCTCGTACTCGCGGTAGCCGAGGAAGGTGAAGTGGTTGTCGGCGAGCCAGCGCATCAGCTCCCAGGCCTCGGCGACCTCCGGGTCGGTGTCGCGGCCCGGCATGCCCTCCTCGCCGACGAGGTCGTCGGCGGCGCGCAGGGCGGCCTCGCCCATCTTCTGCCAGTCCTCGACGGCGTCGCGGACGTCGCGCAGCACGCGGCGCAGCTCCGCCTCGATGCGGGCCATCTCCGCGGGCGGCACCTGGTCGATCTCCAGGTGCATCCACGACTCGGGGCAGCCGTCCTCGGGGAGTGGCGCGGTCGAGTCGTGGCCCGGGGAGTCCTCGATGCCGCGCAGCGCGCCGGCGACGTCGCGGCGGACGACGACCTGGGGGTGAACGACGAGGTCGATGTCGCGGTCGGCCTGGGTGAGGGCGGCGGTCACCGAGTCGACGAGAAACGGCATGTCGTCGGTGACGATCTCGACGACCGTGCGCCCGGCCGCGGACCAGCCGTCGGTCTGGGGCGTCGGGGTGTAGACGCGCACCTTGACCGTGCCCTGGGGCCGGTTCGCCGCGAGGGTGAGGTGGGCGCGGACGGCACCGTCGAGGTCGGCCTGTGACCGCTCGCTGATCTCGGACGCCATCACGTGGCGGTAGTAGGTCCGCGTCAGGCGGGTGAAGTCCTCGGCCGGCAGGGCCGGCATCGTCGGCGCACTCATAGATGATTCCGCAGCTCCCACAAGAGGGGGTAGTACCGCAACGGCAGGCGGCCCCGCAGGTAGGGACCGCCGGACGAGCCGCCGGTCCCGGACTTCGTGCCGATCTGACGTTCGACCATGACGACGTGGCGCGAGCGCCACAGCCACGCGTTGGCGTCGTGCTCGACGAGGGCCTCGGCCAGGTCCCAGGCGTCGCCGTGGGTGTCCCGGTCCCGGGCGACGGTGAGCAGGCTCGCGGTGATCGCCTGGTCGGAGTCGGTCGCGAGGCCCCGGCCACGGAGCAGGTGCAGGAACGCGTCCCACAGGGTGGGCTCGGTGAGCCGACGCTCGAGACGCGCCCGCTCGGCGTCGGTGAGCGCGGTGAAGCGCGCGAGGAAGTCGCGGTCCTTCGCGCCGGAGAGGAACTCGACCTCCCGGAACTGGACCGACTGGAACCCGCTCGCCGGCGCGAGCCGTGACCGGAAGGCGAGGAAGTCCTGCGGGGTCATCGTCTCGAGGACCTCGACCTGCCCCACCAGCACCCGCTCGATCGAGTGCACGCGGCTGAGCAGGGCCCGGGCCTGCCAGGCCCGCCCGTCGAACATCGCGGCCCGGACCGCCTCCAGCTCGTGGAGCAGTTGCTGGAACCACAGCTCGTAGACCTGGTGGATTGTGATGAACAACAGCTCGTCGTGCGCCGGCGGATCCGACGCCGGGCGCTGCTGGTCCAGGAGCTCGGGCAGCCGCAGGTACGACCCGTAGGTGAGCCGGGCCCCCTCCTCGCCGAAGGACCGACCCTCCGACGCGCGCGACGCTGCGCTGGTCACGAGGCCGACCATAGCGTCGCCACCCGCCCCCGGGTCGAAAGCGCGGCCAGACGGCCGAACGGGTGAGAACGACTCGGACATTCGGGCTGATCTCGTCCTTCGCACTCCCACTGAGCCGGATTCAGCTCACGATCAGTGCAACCCATTCGCCGGTCCCGGGATTTGCCATGACGAAGCTCCGTCGCCAGCTCGGCGCCACCTGCGCCCTCGCCCTGATCACGACCGCGGCCGGATTCGCCGTGACGCACGCGGCCGGCGCGGCCCAGGTCGTCGACCAGGAGCAGGACCAGGCGAATTTCTCCGCCACTGTGCACGGCTCGTACAGCTTGGCCCAGATCTTCACTGCGGGTCAGACGGGGCCGCTGAGTCGAATCGACCTGAAGGTGGGGCGCACTGCAGAGCTGCCCGGCGCGCTCCGGATCGAGATCCGGAACGCCTCCGCCGGCGACGTGGGTGCTGACGTCCTGGCCAGTGGGGAGGTGCCGGCTGCCGCGGCGCCGATCGCCGACGGCGGGGTGCCTTCAGCGTTCGTTCCCGTGACCTTCTCGGCTCCCTACGCGATCTCGGCGGGCACGCAGTACGCCATCGTCCTGCGCACCTCCCCGGCTGACGGCCAGTACGCCGCGGCGGTACGGATCTCGGGCGACCCGTACGGAGGCGGCACGTTCTTCCAAGCCGCGGGCTATCAGTCGGAGTCCTGGGCCGAGGACGCGGACTGGGACCTTGCTTTCCGCACCTTCGTCGGCACGCCGGACCCGACCCCGACCCCCAAGCCGACCCCGAAGCCGACGCCCAAGCCGAAGCTCGAGGCGAAGTGCGACTTCGCGCTGTCGTCGAAGGCGGCCAAGAAGTACAACGTTCTCAAGGGGACCAACGGGAACGACGTGCTGATCGGGACCAAGGGTCCGGACCTGATCTACGGCTACGGCGGGAACGACAAGATCCGCGGCCGGGGTGGGAACGACATCCTCTGCGGTGGGGCCGGGAACGACGACCTCGCCGGTGGTGGGGGCAACGACAAGCTCTCCGGCGGCCCGGGCCAGGACAAGCTCGCCGGCAACAAGGGCAACGACGTCCTGCGCGGCAACGGTGGTCGCGACCACCTCCGTGGCGGTCCGGGCCGCGACACCGTCAACGGCGGGCCCGGTAAGGACGACGAGCGGTCCTGACCCCCACTGAGCGACCGGGTTGAAACTCATGAGGCATCCCCGCACCGCGGGGACGCCTCAGCTCTTTCAACTCTGTCGCTCACTGGGCAGCATGTGCGGATGCAGCGGAGCGCACGGATCCTGGCCCTGCCGGTCGCGGTCGCCGCGGCGGTCGCCCTGACCGTCACGGGCACCACCGCGACCGCTGCGGGGGAGCTCGACCAGCAGCAGACCGACACCAGCGGGAGCGCGACGTCCGTCGGGAACAGCGGCGGCCTCCAGTTCACCGCCGCGCAGACGTTCACCGCGGGTCGGTCGGGTCGCCTGGACCGGGTGGAGGTGTTCCTCCGCCGCGGCGCGATGGCGCCGTTGCCCGTCACGGTGGAGGTGCGCTCGACGCTGAGCAACGGCTGGCCCGGGCCGGACCTGATCGCCTCCGCCGAGATCGACGGCGGCGCGGTACCGGCCGAACCGGGCGGCGCCTTCATGACCGCCGACTTCAGTTCGCCGCCGTCCGTCGTCGCCGGCACCAGGTACGCGCTGGTCCTCCGGACGCAGGAGGCAGCGCAGTACCGCGCTCCCCAGTCGGCCGGCGACGCGTACGGCGGGGGCGCCGCCTGGAACGCCTCGTCCACCGCGCCGGCGATGTGGACCCAGCAACCGGGCGGGGACCTCGGCTTCCGAACCTACGTCGAGGGTGCGGCACCGACCCCGAAGCCGACGCCCAAGCCCACCCCGAAGCCGAAGCTCGAGGCGAAATGTGACTTCACGGGGTCGTCGAAGAAGGTCACGGTTCTGCGGGGGACGAACGGCAACGACGTCCTGACCGGGACCACAGGGCCGGACCTGATCTACGGCTACGGCGGCAACGACAGGATTCGCGGCGGGGGAGGAAACGACATCCTCTGCGGCGGAGCCGGGAACGACGACCTCGCCGGCGGGGGCGGGAACGACAAGATCTCCGGCGGCCCGGGCCAGGACAAGCTCGCCGGCGGCCAGGGCAACGACGTCCTCCGCGGCGGGCCGGGCAGCGACACCCTCCGCGGCGGGCCGGGGAAGGACGACGAGCGGTCCTGACCCCGCCCCGCCCCACTGAGCGACCGGGTTGAAACTCATGAGGCGTCCCCGCACCGCGGAGACGCCTCAACTCTTTCAACTCTGTCGCTCACTGGGGCAATGAGGGCCCAACGACCTCTGTCGCCGACCCCGGGAGTTGCATCACACTCAGGATCCACCAAGCTTTCGTCCCGGTTCGTCCGAATAGGGATGGATTGGTCCGGATCCGAGAGGGTGTCGATGCAGAACAACTCCGTGCGCGGGCGTCACCGCAAGCCCAGCGCCTCCCGCGTGGCCGCCGGCCGAGCGGCTGTGACCGCGGGCACCGCCGTCGCGGCCGTGGTCGCCGCCGGCACGGCCGCGAGCGCGGTCCCCGCCGCCGAGAACGCCGGGGACAACCGCGCGAGCGCGGCCTCGGGCAACGCCACCTCCTGCGGCAGCGGCAAGTTCGGTGTCGGCCTCGGCGGCCAGCGCTACGGCATCGACGGCAAGGAGTACGCCGACCCCAACACCGTCCTGTCGTACGAGGACGGCCGGCTCGGCGAGACCTACCTGACGATCACCGCAATCAAGGCCGGCTACGAGATCCTCGGCGTCGTGGTCAAGGGCGGCAACGGCTACAACCTCTACCGCCCCGGCACCGCGAACAACCCGCCCACGGGCCTCGGCCAGCTCCCGTGGGAGGACCTCCACTCCCCGCTGAACAAGAACGGCAAGCCCGCCGGCATCAGCCACTGGTTCGTCTGCGCCAAGTCGGTCCCGGTCGAGCAGTCGAACCCTCAGGAGCCGAGCACGCCGGAGGAGCCGAGCACGCCGGAGGAGCCGACGACGCCGGAGGAGCCGACGACGCCGGACGAGCCGACGACGCCGGACGAGCCGACGGCGCCGGACGAGCCGACGACGCCGGAGGAGCCGGTCACGCCGGACGAGCCGGTCGAGCCCGCCGACACCACGGGCCCCGACGACACGACGGAGCCGGAGGACACGACCGAGCCGGAGGACACGACCGAGCCGGAGGACACGACCGGGCCGGAGGACACGACCGGGCCGGAGGACACGACCGGGCCGGAGGACACGACCGAGCCGGAGGACACGACCGACACCTCGGGCCAGGACGACACGACCGAGCCGGAGGACACGACCGAGCCGGTGGAGACGGACGACACGTCCGGGCCGTCGGACAGCACGGACCCCGACGACACCACGAGCCCGACCGACCCGGTGGACACGGACGACGCGTCGGGGCCGTCGGACCCGTCGGACCCGGCCGACCCGAACGACACCGCCGAGCCGACCGAGGCGGCGGGGCCGGAGGCGCAGAGCGGGGCGGCGCCGCAGGTCCGGCCGCTCCCGCAGAGCGGGGCGGACGGGAGCCTGCTCGCGGTCGGTGGACTGCTGGTCGCGGCGGGGAGCGCGCTCACCGCGGCGGGTGGCCGGGCCGGGCGGCCCCGGGGACGCCACCGCAAGGTCTGATCGACCGGGGCGAACGTCGGCGGTCCGGCCACGTAGGCTGAACCCTCGTGGCCGGACCCGAATTCGCCGAAGCGCTCAAGGCGCTCGATGCGACGCTGACCTCGGTCGAGGCAGTCGTCGACCTCGACGCGCTGCGTTCCGAGTACGCCGACCTGGAGCAGCAGGCCGCCGCCCCGGACCTCTGGGACGACCAGGAGCGCGCTCAGAAGGTCACGAGCCGGATGTCGGTCGTGCAGTCCGAGATCAAGCGCATGGAGCAGGTCCGGCGCCGCGTCGACGACCTGGGCGTCCTGTGGGAGATGGCCGAGGAGGCGGACGACGCCGACACGCGCGCCGAGGCCGAGACCGAGCTCGCGAACCTGCAGCGGGAGATCGGCGAGCTGGAGGTCCGCACCCTCCTCAACGGCGAGTACGACGCCCGGGACGCCCTCGTCACGATCCGGTCCGAGGCCGGCGGCGTCGACGCCGCGGACTTCGCCGAGATGCTCTTCCGCATGTACCTGCGCTGGGCCGAGCGCCACGGGTACTCCACCGAGGTCTACGACACGTCCTACGCCGAGGAGGCGGGCATCAAGTCCGCCACGTTCGTCGTCCACGCCCCGTACGCCTACGGCACGCTCAGCGTCGAGCAGGGCACGCACCGCCTGGTCCGGATCTCGCCGTTCGACAACCAGGGCCGCCGGCAGACCTCCTTCGCCGGGGTCGAGGTGGTCCCGGTGACGGACACCACCGACCACGTCGAGATCCCCGAGGACCAGATCCGGGTCGACGTCTTCCGCGCCTCCGGCCCCGGTGGTCAGGGGGTCAACACGACCGACTCGGCCGTCCGGCTGACGCACATCCCGACCGGGATCGTCGTCTCCTGTCAGAACGAGCGCTCGCAGCTGCAGAACAAGGCGCGGGCGATGGAGGTCCTCCAGGCCAAGCTGCTGGAGGTCCGCCGCCGCGAGGAGCAGGCGAAGATCAACGCACTGAAGGACGATTCGTCCGGTTCGTGGGGCAATCAGATGCGTTCGTACGTCGTGCACCCGTACCAGATGGTGAAGGACCTCCGCACCGAGCACGAGGTCGGCAACCCGCAGGCCGTTTTCAACGGTGAGATCGACGATTTCATCGAGGCCGGCATCCGGTGGCGGCGCTCCGGCGCCACCTCCTAATCCGCCATTCGGGGCCGTGCCCCGCCTACCATCGGTCTCACCATGATCCGTTTGGACAACGTCACCAAGACGTACCCGAGCCAGGACCGGCCGGCGCTGCGCGACATCTCGCTCGAGATCAACAAGGGCGAGTTCGTCTTCCTCGTCGGAACCTCCGGCTCGGGGAAGTCGACGTTCCTGCGACTCGTCCTCAAGGAGGAGAAGCCGACGACGGGAACAGTCCACGTGCTCGGCAAGGACCTCTCCCGCCTCTCGAACTGGAAGGTGCCGCAGCTGCGCCGCCAGATCGGGACGGTCTTCCAGGACTTCCGCCTCCTGCCGAACAAGACCGTCTTCGAGAACGTCGCGTTCGCGCTCGAGGTGATCGGCAAGTCCCGCGGTGTCACCCGCCGGGTCGTGCCCGAGGTGCTCGAGCTGGTCGGTCTCTCCGGCAAGGAGGACCGCATGCCGGACGAGCTCTCCGGTGGTGAGCAGCAGCGGGTCGCGATCGCCCGCGCGTTCGTCAACCGGCCGCTCATCCTCATCGCCGACGAGCCCACCGGAAACCTCGACCCGAACACCTCGGTCGGGATCATGAAGCTGCTGGACCGCATCAACCGGACCGGCACCACGGTTCTGATGGCCACTCACGACCAGGCGATCGTCGACCAGATGCGCAAGCGCGTCATCGAGCTGGAGACCGGTCGGATGGTGCGCGACCAGCACCGCGGCGTGTACGGCTACAGCGCATGAGGGGCGCCGCGTGAGAGTTTCGTTCGTCACGCAGGAGATCACCACCGGTCTCAAGCGGAACCTCACCATGACCATCGCGGTGGTCATCACCACCGCCGTGTCCCTCGCCCTGTTCGGCCTCGCGATGCTGACGGGCAAGCAGGTCGACACGATGAAGGACTACTGGTACGACAAGGTCGAGGTCACCCTCTTCCTCTGCCTGCCGACCGACACCAACGCCGCGAGCTGCAAGTCCGGCGCCGCGACGGAGGAGCAGAAGTCGGCCATCTCCGCCGACCTGAACAAGCTCAAGCCACTCGTCGAGGACGTCTACTTCGAGACCAAGCCCGAGGCCTACGAGCGATTCAAGGAGCGGTTCTCCGGCTCTGCGATCGCCGAGAACATCACCCCGGACGCGCTGCCGGAGTCCTACCGCGTGAAGCTCTCGGACCCGACGAAGTACGACATCATCTTCAGTGCCTTCAACGGCCGGCCCGGGGTGTATCAGGTCCAGGACCAGCGAACCGTCCTCGAACCGTTCTTCCGCGTCCTGCGCGCCGTCTCGATCGGTGCGCTCCTGCTCGCGGGGATCATCCTCGGCGCCGCCCTGCTGCTGATCATCAACACGATCCGGCTCTCGGCCTACAGCCGACGGCGGGAGACCGGGATCATGCGCCTGGTCGGCGCGTCGAACTTCTACATCCGACTGCCGTTCATCCTCGAGGGCGCCATCGCCGGCGCGGTCGGGGCGGTGCTTGCGACGATCCTCGTCGTCGCCGCCAAGTGGGCCGGCGTCGACCACTACCTCGAACCGAACTTCCAGTTCACCTCGTTCATCGGCTGGGACGCCGTCTTCACGACCATCCCGTGGCTGTTCCTCTTCGGCGTCGGCGGCTCCGCCCTCGTCTCCGCCGTCACGCTGCGCCGCTACCTCCGCGTCTGACCTGACCCCGCCCCGGCGCGCCCTGCGGACCGCGCCCGCTCCGGCGTGATACTCATGGGACGGATGTGATTGTTGGGGTTTGGGGGAGAGGTATGTCCGTCTGGGTCCGCCGCAAGCGGCTCGCGGTCGTCGTCGCCGTGACGGTGGGGGCGCTGTTGGTGCCGTCGGCCGCCGCGGACACCGACCCCAAGGCGAAGAAGCGGGCGGTGGACCAGCAGGTCCAGCAGCTCGACGAGCACCTCCACGAGCAGGAGGAGGAGGTCGCCGAGGCGACGTCCGCGCTCGAGGCCGCCGAGGCCAAGCTGCCGCCGGCGCAGGCGGCGCTCGCCGCTGCCCGGACGGCCGTCGCCGAGGCCGAGCTGGCCGAGCACGACGCCGCGATCGACCTCGCCGCGACCGAGTCCCACGCCGAGCAGGCGCTGATCGAGTATCTCGGCGCCCAGGGCCGGATGCGGGCGCACCGCGAGGCCCTGGCCGCGCTGGCCCGCGCCGCGTACATGGGCGGGGACTTCCAGCGGCTCTCGGTCGTCATGAACGCGCAGAGCCCGGAGGAACTCACCTCGTCACTGGCCTACTACGAGACGGTCAACCGCTCCGAGAAGCAGGTGCTGGCCGACCTCGACGCCCTCCAGCAGGAGTTGGAGGCCAAGCAGCAGTTCCTCGACGAGTCCCGCGAGCGCATCGTCGCTCAGAAGCAGGCCGCCGAGGTCGCGGTCACCCGGACGACCCAGGCGCGGAACGCCGCCGCTGCCGCCCAGGCCGAGGTGCAGGTGCTGATCGCGGCCCGCGAGTCGGCGCTGGAGAAGGCCGAGGAGCTCCGCGATCAGATCGAGACGCGCCTCGCGGCGATGAAGGCCGAGTCCGACCGACTCGCCGAGATCATCCGCAAGCGCGCCGAGGCCGCCCGCAAGGCCGCCGAGAAGACCGGCCGCAAGGTCGTCTCGGGCACCGGATGGCTCAGCCGGCCCGTCAGTGGCCCGATCACCTCGTCGTACGGGATGCGCTACCACCCGATCCTGCGCCGGTACAAGCTGCACACCGGCACGGACTTCGGTGTCCCGAGCGGCACCGCCGTCCGCGCCGCCCGCGACGGCCGGGTCATCGAGGCGTACTACAACAGCGCCTACGGCTACCGGGTCGTCGTCGACCACGGCTACGTCAACGGGGTCTACCTCGTGACGACCTACAACCACCTCTCGCGCTTCGCCGCCAGCCGCGGGGAGAAGCTCTCCCGCGGCGAGGTGCTCGCGTACTCCGGCAGCACCGGCTACTCGACCGGCCCGCACCTGCACTTCGAGGTGATGGAGGACGGCCACTTCGTCGACCCGATGAAATGGTTGAACTGACCCGACCGGTCGCTGGGTACTCTTCGTCCTCATGTCGCGGGAGAAGGGGCGAAAGATCATCGCCCAGAACAAGAAGGCGCGGCACGACTACCACATCGAGGACGTCTACGAGGCCGGGCTCGTCCTGACCGGCACCGAGGTCAAGTCGCTGCGGGCCGGTCGTGCCTCGCTGGTCGACGGCTTCGTCACGTTCCGGGACGGCGAGGCCTACCTGCACGCCGTCCACATCCCCGAGTACACCGCGGGCACCTGGACCAACCACGAGCCGCGGCGGGTCCGCAAGCTCCTGCTGAACCGCGCCGAGATCGACCGGTGGATGCTCAAGACCAAGGAGTCGGGGCTGACGATCGTCCCGCTCTCGCTGTACTTCCTCGACGGCCGGGCGAAGGTCGAGATCGCCCTCGCCCGCGGCAAGAAGCTCCACGACAAGCGTCAGGCCCTCGCCGAGAAGCAGGCGACGCGGGAGATGGCCCGCGAGCTCAGCCGGCGCAACCGCGGCGAGCGCTGACGCGGACGCCCGGCCCACCGCCGCCGCCCGCGCGACATCGGGAATGCCGCGGGAGGTGCCCGACGCTATCCTGGGAGCACAACTGCACAGGGGGTGATCGGTTTCGACTGCGGATGTCGTTGCAGGAGAAGCGGGCCGAGGATGCGGGGACGATCTCGTTAACCATGCCTCGCAAAAAAATAAGCGCCAAGGTTAACAACCAGCGCGACCTCGCTCTCGCTGCCTAGTCAGCAGAGCACTTAAGAGGTCTGTCAGCCCGGGGATTGTCATCGACCCGGTGTCTGGCATCAGCTAGATGACTCACTCGCCGCCCGGGCCACGGGGGCGTCGAGGACACCAAACAGTGGCTGGGCCTGTCGGGTTGCTTGTCTGCGTGACAACCCGGGGCCGAGAAAATCAGCAGCAGACTGCGCCCGGAGAAGACCTGGATCGGTGCCGTAGGACGCGGGTTCAATTCCCGCCACCTCCACCCCTGAGCACTCAGCGCTTCACTCGCTGGGGCAAGCCCTTACTCGCCCGACCGGGCGAGTGAAGGCTGTTCCCGGCGAGTGAAGCGCGTTAAGGCGCGAAGCGCCGGCCCGCTAGGAGTCGGGCCGGCGCTTCGGTTTCGTGCTTACTTGGCGAGCGCGCCACCCGAGAGGGAGGAGAGCGTCTCGCGGACGGTGGACAGCTGCGCGTTGATGCTGTCGCGGCGGTGCGTCAGGGCGGCGAGCTCACGCTCGGCGTCCTGCTGAAGGCGCTCGGCGCGCGAGGTGGTCTCGGCGATGAGCTCCGACGCGGCGGTGCGGGCGGCCTCGATGAGGGCCTTGGCCGCACGCTGCGAGTCCTCGGTCATCCGAGCCGCTTCGGCCTTCATCTGCTCGGCCATCTGGGCGGTCTCGGCGAGACGACGCTCCGCGGTCTCCTGACGGGAGACCGTGTCGCGCTCGAACTGCTCGCGCTGGGCGGTCAGCTTGGTCTCGACCTCGGTCGCGATCTGGGCGCCCTTGATGCGCGCCTTCTCGACGACGTCGCTCGTGCTCGCGACCAGCTGCGCGGCCTTGTCGGTCGCCTCCTGACGGACGCGCTCGGCCTCGGACCGGGCGGCGTTGATCATGCCCTCGATCTGGGCGCGGGTCTCGGCCTCGCGGCGGTCGCTCTCGTCCTTGGTGCGGCCCATGAGCTCCTCGGCCACGGACATGGCGCGCTCGCGCTCACGCTGGCCGGCCAGCTCGGCGTCGGCCTTGGTGCGGTCGGCGTCCTCGTGAGCCTCGCGGAGGATGCCCTCCATCTTGCGGGAGAGCGTGATGTAGTACGGCGCGCTCTCGCCGTTCTCGAGGGACTGGCGCATGCGCACCATCTCCCGCTCGAGCTCAGCCGCGCGGCGCTCGAACGCAATGCGCTCGTCGGTCAGCTGGGCCACCTTGGCGTCCACAGCCGCCCGGTCGTAACCGCGCATGGCGGTGTCAAAGTTCGAGGTGCTCTGGTTCATGGTCATCGCGGGTCACTGATCCCCTGTCAGTACGGGCCTTGGACGGTGGCTTGCCGTTACCACGATGATCGCAGTGCGAATGCCCGGCGCGCGACGGACTGCAGTTTTTGCCCCTGCTGTTATGGCAAATTCTTCCAGCGGATTGCGGTCCTTCGGCAGGCATTGGACCGCACTGCGCTAATGCGTGCGTTGGGTAACCGCTTGTCCGAATTCACCCACTTTGGGGCCACCCGAACGGGCTAACTGAGCACTTGCTGACAAGAAAGGTTTGGGTTGCCGGGCCCGTTGGGTAAGCCAACCCGCTTGGGCGTGGGTGGTACCCGAAAGGGCGAACCGTTCGGCCGCCGGTTCCGAATACCGGACGGAGCACCGGACATGACAGGCTTTCGCATACATCCCACCCAGGAGTCGACGACGTGACTGCCGAACCGACCGTGCGCGTGATGCGTGCGCGCGGCGAGACCATCGGGGTGGTGCTCCTGCTCCACGGCGGCAAGGCCGAGAGCCGGGAGCCGTCGTCGCCCTGGCACACCTCCGTGCTCCGACTGCGCCCGTTCGCCCGCGCGATCGCGCGCCGGATCCGCCGGGACGGGGTCGCCGTCTGGTCGCTCCGCTACCGGGTCCGGGGCTGGAACGGGGCCGAGGCCAGCCCGGTCGCGGACGCCCGCTGGGCGCTGGACCGGGTCCGGGAGCAGCACGGCGACGTCCCGGTCATCCTCGTCGGGCACTCGATGGGCGGCCGGACCGCGCTGCAGGTCGCCGACGACCCGGCCGTGGTCGGGATCGTCGCCCTCGCGCCCTGGCTCCCCGCCGGCGAACGGCGTCCCGCGCTCGGGTCCACCCGGCTGCTCGTGGTCCACGGGACCGCGGACTCCTGGACGGACCCGCGCGCGTCGGAGGCCTACGTCGAGGCCGCCCGGGCCGACGGGGTCCCGGCCACCTTCGTCCCGATGACGGGCCACGGGCACTTCATGCTCCGCCGGGCGGGGGAGTGGAAGCGCCTGACCAGCGAGTTCGTCTGCCTCTGCTTCAACGAACGGGTCACACCAAACCGGTAGGAGGCGCGGCTCCGAAGTTCCGGCACCATGCCGAACACGTCGCGCCGCCACATCGCCGTCATCGGGGGCGGGGTCTCCGGGCTCACCGCCGCCTGGGTGCTCTCCCGCACGGCCGACGTCACCCTCTACGAGTCCGACGACCGTCTCGGGGGGCACGCCCACACCCACGACGTCGTCCGGGACTCCGGCGGGACCGCCGCGCTCGACACGGGCTTCCTGGTCCACAACGAGCGGACGTACCCGACGCTGCTGCGCCTGTTCGCCGAGCTCGGCGTCACGACGCAGCCGTCGGACATGTCGATGTCGGTCCGCTGCGACGGCTGCGGGCTCGAGTACGCCGGCGCCCGGGGACTACGCGGACTGTTCCCGGGCGCCGGTAACGCCCGCCCCGCGTACCTGCGGATGCTGACCGAGGTCCCGCGCTTCCACCGGGCCGCCCGCGCCGTGCTCGCGGCGCCGGAGTTCGTGGACACCGCGGGCGCAGCGGCCCGCGAGGAGACCCTCGGCGAGTTCGTCGCCCGCGGCCGGTACTCGGACTACTTCGTGCAGCACTTCCTCACGCCGGTGGTGGCGTGCGTGTGGTCGTGCTCGCCGGCGACGGCGCTGCAGTACCCGGCGCGGTACCTGTTCGCGTTCCTCGCCAACCACGGGATGCTCAGCGTCACCGGGTCGCCGCAGTGGCGGACCGTGACGGGCGGGTCGCGCACCTACGTCGAGCGCGTCGCGAAGACGCTGCACGCGGTGCGCACCGCGACCCCGGTGCGCGGGCTGCGCCGCACCGCGGACGGCGTCGAGATCCGCGACGACGGCGACGACGTCGCGACCTTCGACGCCGCGGTCGTCGCCACGCACCCGCACCAGGCGCTCTCGCTGCTCGCGGAGCCGACCGACGCCGAGCGCGAGGTCCTCGGCGCGATCCCGTACTCGGTCAACGAGACCGTCCTGCACACCGACCCCACCCCGCTGCCGCGGCGGTCGGGCGCGCAGGCGTCGTGGAACTACCGGCTCGCCTCCTGCGCGGCGTCGGCGGAGTCGGTGGTCGTCTCCTACGACCTGAACCGGCTGATGGCGCTGCCCGGTCCCGAACGGTACGTGGTCAGCCTGAACTCGCCGGCGTTGGTCGACCCGGCCACCGTGCTCGCGCGCATGGTCTACGAGCACCCGGTCTACACGCCGGCCTCGGTGGCCGCGCAGCGGCGACTGCCCGAGCTGGGCGACGACCGAATCGCGTTCGCCGGCGCGTACCACGGGTGGGGCTTCCACGAGGACGGCGCGGCCTCCGGCGTCGCGGCCGCCGAATGTCTCGGGGCCACCTGGTGAGCGCACCCGCGCTGTACGACACGACGATCGCGCACGTCCGGTACACGCCGGTGCGCAACGCGTTCCGGTACCGCAGCTACTCCTGGTTGGTCGACGTCGACGACCTGCCGCGGCCGGTCTGGCCGCTCCGGCCGCTCGCCGAGTTCCGGGCCCAGGACCACCTGGGCGAGCCGAATTCGACGCTCCGTCAGAATGTGGACGCCTTCCTCGCGTTGCACGACATCGATCTGCGGGGTGGGCGCGTCCTCATGCTCGCCAACGCCCGGGTGCTCGGGTACGTGTTCAACCCGCTGTCGGTGTTCTGGTGCCACGACCCCGCGGGCCACCTCGTCGCCGTGGTCGCGGAGGTCCACAACACCTACGGCGAGCGTCATGCGTACCTGCTGCGCCCCGGGCCCGACGGCCGGGCGGAGTTCGCCAAGGAGTTCTACGTCTCGCCGTTCCACCCCGTCGACGGCCGCTACCTGATGTCGTTGCCCACGCCGGACGAGCGCGTCGCGATCACCGTCGAGTTGCATCGCGGCGAGGCGCGGCCGTTCGTCGCGACCGTCCGCGGGGTCCGCCGCGGTGCGGGCACCGCCGCCCTGCTGCGGGCCGCGGCGCGGGTCCCCTGGGTCACCCTCACCGTCGCGGCGCAGATCCGGTACCAGGGCATCCGCCTCTGGCTCCGCCGCGTCCCCGTCGTCCCCCGTCCGCCCCACCCTCGTCAGCCAGGAGTCTGAGTGAGCCTCACCCTGCCCCGCCGGAGCAGCTACGACCCCGGCGTCGACCCCGTCCGGTGGCCGGACGTCGCGTCCCTGCCCCCGGGCGGTTACCGCGCCAAGGCCGCCCGGGTGCTCTTCGAGCGCGTCGCCCGGCGGATGGAGCTGCAGATCCTGCTGCCCGACGGGACGAACATCGGCGCCGGCGGCGCCGGCACGCCGATGATGCGGCTGGTGCGTCCCCCGGCCCTGTACCGGCGGCTGGGCAACGGCGGCCTGATCGGCTTCGGCGAGGCCTACCTCGCGGGGGACTGGACCGCCGACGACCTGACCGCCGTCCTCACGGTCTTCTGCCGGCGCATGGCGACGCTCGTGCCGCCGGCACTGCAGCGGCTGCGTGACGTCGCCGTGCACCGCCACCCGCACACCGAGCGCGGGACCGCAGAGAACGCGCGGCGCAACATCTCCCGGCACTACGACCTGTCCAACGACCTGTTCGCGCTGTTCCTCGACGAGACCCTGACCTACTCGGCGGCCCTGTTCGGTCCGGGGGACGGGTCGGACGCGGCCGCGGCCACCGCCACGTGGGACGACCTCGCCGACGCCCAGCGCCGCAAGGTCGACCGGTTGCTCGACGCGGCCGGGGTGCGCGCCGGGTCGCGCGTGCTGGAGATCGGGACCGGGTGGGGCGAGCTCGCCCTGCGGGCGGCCGCGCGCGGTGCGACGATCCGCTCGATCACGTTGTCGGAGGAGCAGCGGAGCCTTGCGCTGCAGCGGGTCGCGGCCGCCGGACTGAGCGATCGCGTGTCCATCGAGCTGTGCGACTACCGCGCGGCGCAGGGACAGTACGACGCCGCCGTCTCCGTCGAGATGATCGAGGCCGTCGGGTACGACTTCTGGCCGGACTACTTCGCGACGCTGCACCGCCTGGTGACCCCGGGCGGCCGGATCGGCCTGCAGGCGATCACCATGCCGCACGACCGGATGCTCGCCTCCCGCGACACCTACACCTGGATCCACAAGTACGTCTTCCCCGGCGGGCTGATCCCGTCGGTGGAGTCGGTCGAGTTCTCGGCCGAGCAGGCGGGCCTGACCGTCACCGACCGGCACGGGTTCGGCCGGCACTACGCCGAGACCCTGCGGCTGTGGCGGGAGCGGTTCGCCGCCCGCGCGACGGAGGTCGAGGCGCTCGGGTTCGACGCGACGTTCCGCCGGATGTGGGAGTTCTACCTCGGTTACTCCGAGGCCGGCTTCCGGGCGGAGTACCTGGACGTTCATCAGTTCGTGCTGACCCGGGGGGAGGGGTGACGATGTCCGCACGGATGCGACGTGGAGCGGCGCACCGACTCGTCGCGCTGCTCGAGCCGCTCTTCGGCGGGGACCTGCCGATCCGTGTCCGGGCCTGGGACGGCAGCGAGGTGGGCCCCCCGGACGCCCCGGCGGTCGTGGTGCGTTCGCGGCGAGCGCTGCGGCGGCTGCTCTGGCAGCCGGGCGAGCTCGGGCTCGCGCAGGCCTACGTCACCGGCGAGATCGACGTCGAGGGTGACCTGACCGAAGGCTTCCGGCTGATCTGGTCGACGATCCGCGAGCGCGACCTCGTCGCGCCGAGGATGACACCCCGTCAGATCATCGGGGCGGCCGGGACCGCCGCGCGTCTCGGCGCGATTGGCCCGCGGCCGGCCGCGCCGGCGTCACAGGCGAAGCTGACCGGGGCGCTGCACAGTCGGCGGCGCGACCGGGCGGCGATCAGCCACCACTACGACCTCTCCAACGAGTTCTACGCCCTGCTCCTCGACGACGAGCACCTCGCGTACTCCTGCGCGTACTTCACCTCGGACGCGCCGGACTACACGCTCGTCGACGCCCAGCGCGACAAGCTCGACCTGGTCTGCCGCAAGCTCGGGCTCGGTCCCGGGTCCCGGCTGCTCGACATCGGCTGCGGCTGGGGCTCACTCTCCCTGCACGCCGCGGAGCACTACGGCGCGCACGTCCTCGGCGTCACGCTGTCGGGCGAGCAGCGGAACTTCGTCCGGGCCCGGGTCGCCGAACGCGGCCTCGGCGACCGCGTCGAGATCCGGCTGCAGGACTACCGCGACGTGCTCGCCGATCCGGCTGCCCGCGGGAGCTTCGACGCGGTGTCCTCGATCGAGATGGGCGAGCACGTCGGGGCGGAGAACTACCCGACGTTCGTCGGCGTGGTCGCCGACGCCCTGCGCGACGGCGGCCGCGCACTGATCCAGCAGATGTCCCGCCGCGACCGGCCCGGCGGTGGCGACTTCATCGAGTGCTACATCGCCCCGGACATGCACATGCGGCCGGTCGGCGAGACCGTCGCGCTGATCGAGGACGGCGGCCTCGAGATCCGCGACGTCCACGCGCTGCGCGAGCACTACGTCTGGACGGTCCGGGCCTGGCTCGAGACGCTCGAGAAGAACTGGGAGGCCGTCGTCGCCCTCGTCGGCGAGGAGGTGGCCCGCGTCTGGCGGCTGTACCTCGTCGGCGGCGCCCTCGTCTTCGAGGAGGGCCGGATGGGCGTCGACCAGATCCTCGCCGTCCGCCGCTCACCCGCCGGCGTCGCCGGCCTGCCCCGGACCCGCCGATCCTTCGAGGCGCCGTGACGGGCTTCGGGATCGGGCTCGCGGTGTCCGCGGCCGCGGTGGTCCTGCTGATGGCGGGGACGTTCGCGGTTGCCCGGAAGGCCGGGAAGCACAGCGTCGTCGACGTGTCCTGGGGGCTCGGGTTCGCGGCGGTGGCTCTGAGCAGCCTCGCGGTCGCGACCGGGAACGGGACGCGGTCGGTACTGCTCGCCGGAATGGTGGTGCTGTGGGGCGGCCGGCTCGCCTGGCACATCGGACGCCGGAACGCCGGGCACGGGGAGGACCCGCGCTACTCCGAGCTGCTGTCCAAAGCGCCGCCGGAGCGCCGCACCGCCTACGCGCTGCGGATGATCTACGGCCTGCAGGGCGTGCTGATCCTGGTCATCTCGCTGCCGGTCCAGGTCGGCATGCACGCCGACGCCGAGCTCGGCCCGCTCGCCGTCCTCGGCGTCGCGGTCTGGGGGCTCGGCCTGTTCTTCGAGGCGGTCGGCGACCACCAGCTCCAGGCGTTCAAGTCGGATCCGGCCAACCGCGGGAAGGTGCTGGACCGCGGCCTGTGGCGCTGGACCCGGCACCCGAACTACTTCGGTGACGCGTGCGTGTGGTGGGGCATCTGGCTGGTCGCGGCCGAGACCGGCGTCGGGGCCCTCACCGTGCTCTCGCCCATCGTGATGACCTTCTTCCTCACCAAGGGCACCGGCGCCGCGCTGACCGAGAAGCGCATGGCCGGCCGGCCCGGGTTCGCGGAGTACGCCCGGCGCACCTCGGGCTTCGTGCCCCTGCCGCCGAAGCAGCGGTGATCGCTGCGGACCGCGTATGCCTTAGGTTGCTGCCGATGTGGCAGAACACCCGGCTGACGCGGCTGCTCGGTATCGAGCTGCCGATTGTCAGCTCGCCGATGGCCGGCGGTCCCAGCACTTCCGCGCTGGCCGCCGCGGTCAGTGACGCCGGTGGACTGGGCTCGCTCGGGCTCGGCTACTCGACGCCCGACGACATCCGGGCCGCGATCCGCGCGACGCGCGCACTGACCGACGCCGCGTTCCAGATCAACCTCTTCGTCCCCCCGCCGGAGCCGCCGCTCCTCGATGCGGCCGCGGTCGGGCAGGTCGAGGAGATGGTCGCCGAGCTGCGCTCCGACCTCGGCCTGCCGGTGCGCCTGCCGGTGCCGGAGCGGCTCTCGGTCCCGTTCGCCGACCAGACCGCCGTGCTGATCGAGGAGCGCGTCCCGGTCGCCGGGTTCGCCTTCGGCGTCCCGCCCGCCGACACCGTGGCCGCTCTGCGCGAGAACGGCACCGTCGTCTTCGCGACCGCCACCTCGGTCGCCGAGGCCCGCGCACTCGTGGCCGCCGGCGTGCAGGTCGTGACCGCCCAGGGCGCGGAGGCCGGTGGCCACCGCGGCCAGTTCGTCGGCGGCGACGGCTCCGGGCCCCGCGAGGAGGGCACCCCGGTCGGCGACCCGATCGGGACGATGGCGCTCGTGCCCGCCGTCGTCGACGCGCTCGGCGCCGACGTCCCGGTGGTCGCCGCGGGGGGTCTGCGCGACGGCCGTTCGGTGCTCGCCGTCCTCGCCCTCGGGGCGGACGCCGCGCAACTCGGCACCGCGTTCCTCCGCACGCCCGAGGCCGGGACCAACGAGCCGTACCGCGCCGCCCTCGCCGCCGCCGACGGCAGCGAGACCGTCCTGACCACCGCGTTCTCCGGCAAGCCCGCGCGCGGTCTGCGCAACGCCTACGTCGACGCCGTGGGCGTCCGCCCGGACGTGCCGCCCTACCCGGTCACCCATGTCCTGACGACGGAACTGCGGGCCGCCGCCCGGGCGGCCGGCCGCTCGGACCTCCAGTCGCTGTGGGCCGGGCAGGGCGTCGCCGGCGCCCGTGACCTCCCGGCCGGGCGGCTGCTCGGCCTGTGGGTCGACGAGATCGAAGCGATCCTGGAGGACTGGCGTTCGTGACCGCCGCGCTGCAGCAGCCCGCCTCGCAGAACGTTGCCCGCCGGATGTGGCAGCTGTTCGAGACCTTCCACGCCGTCACCTACTTCGACCCCGAGGCCCGCAGCGCCGCCGAGTCGCTCGGCGTCGAGGGCTTCTGGGGGAACTACGTCGCGATGCGTTCCGCCCCGCTCGGCGCGGTCGGGCCGGACCTCGTCACCGCGGTCTTCTACGGCTTCCACCCCGACCGCATCGCCGCGACCCTGCCGGCGGTCTGGGAGTCCACCACCCCCGACGCCGTCCTCGCCGCGCGCCTCGCCGGTGTGGACCGCGCGCTGCGCCGGGTCTGGGGCGAGAGCGCGGCCGAGGACCCCGACGTCCGCGCCGCCGCGGATCTCGCCTGGGACGCCGCGCAGGCGGCCGACTGCGCGGGCCGTCCGCTGGGCGCCGCCAACCGGGCACTGCCGCGCCCGGACGAGGCGCATCTCGCCCTCTGGCAGGCCGCCACCACCCTGCGCGAGCACCGCGGTGACGGCCACATCGCGGCTCTGACGGTCCGTCGGATCCACCCGGTCACGGCGATGCTGCTCAAGGTCGGGGCCGGGGAGTCCGAGGCCGAGCCGCTGCGCCTCGGTCGCAAGTGGGCGACGTTCGAGTGGCAGGCCGCCGAGCTGCACGCCCGCGAGCAGGGATTGATCGACGACGCCGGGCGGCTCACCGGCACCGGGGCTGCCCTCCACGAGGCGGTCGAGGCCGACACGGACAGCGCGGCCGCGGGCCCGTGGGCCCAGCTCGGGCCGGACGCGACGGCGAAGCTCGAGCGGCTCCTGATGCCGCTGGCCGGTCGCGTCGTGGCCGCGGGGCTGCTCCCCGAGCCCAACCCGATCGGCCTCCCGCTGCCCGGTGCCGCCACGTCCTGACGGCGCCGACGCGGCCCGGGACCGGCTCCGCCGCCTGTCCCGCCGCGTCCTGCGCCGCCGCTCGATCCTGCCCGCCCTCGTGGCGGTCGCCGCCGGTCCGTCGGCCGTCCGCATCACCGGCGACGGCGACCACGCCTGGCCGATCATGGTCGTCACGTTCGTGCCGGTGGCGGTGCTCGCGCTCGTCCCGCTGACGGTGCTCGCCTGCCTGCTCCGGCGGTGGCGCACCGGGGCGGTCGGCGCCGCGCTCGTCGCTCTCAACGGGCTCTGGCTCGCCCCGCTCTACGTCGCCGACGACCCGCCCCCGGGCACCGACCTGGTCGCGATGACGATCAACCTGCAGTACGGCCTGGCCGACGCGACCGAGGTCGTGACGGCCGTTCGCGAGCACCGCGTCGACGTCCTCGGCGTCACCGAGCTCACCCCGGAGGCCGTGACCGCCCTCGGGGCCGCGGGCCTGGACGACCTGCTCCCGCACCGCGTGCTCAACCCGGACGTCCTGGCCCACGGCAGCGGTCTGTGGGCACGGTGGCCGGTCACCCCGGCCGAGGAGTGGCGCGGAATCCACCGGATGCCCGGCGGCACCGTCGCGGTGCCGACGGCGGCCGGGCCGCGGGACGTCGCCGTCCGCGTCGCGCACCCGTTCCGGACCTCGCGCTACCACGCGCGCTCCTACGAGCGGGACCACCGGCTGCTCCGGGAGCGCCTGGCCGGGCAGCCGGGCGACCTTCCCGCGATCGTCCTCGGGGACTTCAACGCCTCCCGCGACCACACCGCGTTCCGCCGGCTGCTCTCCGACGGCTGGCGCGACGCCCCCGAGTACGCCGGGTCGGGGTTCGTCGGCACGTGGTCCCCGCGCTACTGGATCCCGCACTTCGTGCAGTTGGACCACATCCTGTTCAACCACCGGCTCGGGGCGCGTTCGACCGCAAACTTCGAGGTCAGCGGCACCGACCACGGGGCGCTGGTGGCCCGGCTGGTGTTGGCTGAAGGTCGCTGACCGCGCCGGTATAGCTTTTGCCGAATGCGACTGCTGATGATCGGGCCGCCCGGAGCCGGGAAGGGAACCCAGGCTGTCCGGATCGCCAAGAAGTTCAACCTGGTCCACATCTCGTCCGGCGACCTCCTGCGGGCGCACGTGAAGAACGAGACGGCGATCGGCCGCCAGGTCCAGTCGTACCTCGCGAGCGGTGACCTGGTCCCCGACGGCATCGTCATGGACATCCTCCGCAAGCCCGTGGTCGAGGCCAGCAAGCAGGGCGGCTACGTCCTCGACGGCTTCCCCCGGACCGTCGAGCAGGCCGAGATCGCCTACTCCGTCGCGCAGACGCTCGGGGTCGAGGTCCAGATCGTCGTGCACCTGGAGGTCCCGCGCGACGAGCTCATCCGCCGGCTGCTCGAGCGCGGGGAGGCCAGCGGCCGGGCCGACGACAACCTCGACGTCATCAACCACCGGCTCGACGTCTACGACGAGAAGACGCTGCCGATGCTCGCGTACTACGCAGAGCGGGAGAAGCTGGTCAACGTCAACGGGGCCCGGCCGGTCGACGAGGTGACCTGGTCGATCACCGTTCAGCTGCAACAGCTGGCGAAGCAGCTCGCCGAGGGCTGAGAGTTCCTCCTGGCAGGTCCACGCTGACAAATTGTGTTCGCACGAGCACAATGAGGGGGACAAAACACACCACACTCCGCGCGAGGGACTGCGCGGACAAGTGGTACGTCGGGGCCCGTCCGCCGGGCGGTTCCGTCGGGGGAGGGAGGCGAGCATGGGCGCGCACACACCGGACCCGCTGGTCGCCGCCGCCTTCGACCAGGCGCCCGTCGGGCTCGCGCTGCTCGACCTGACCGGCCGCTGGTTCCGGATCAACCCCGCGCTGTGCCGGATGCTCGGCTGGGACGCGGAGGAACTGCTCGCCCAGGATCCGCCGCAGATCGTCCACGACGACGACCGGCCCATCGAGGAGCAGGCGGCCGCACGCCTCGCCGCCGGCGAACCGGCCGTCACCGTCGAGCAGCGCTACCGCCACCGGGAGGGCCACGTCCTCTGGGTCCGGCGGACGGCGACGCTGGTCCGCGACGACGCCGGGATTCCCGAGTACGTCGTCGCGGTCTACGAGGACATCGACCACCGGCGTTCCCAGGACGCCCGGCTCGCCTACCTCGCCCTCCACGACGCCCTCACCGGTCTCGCCAACCGCGCCCTGCTCGACGACCGGCTCAGCCAGGCGGTCGCGGCCTGCGAGCGCGAGGGCGGGGTCGTCGCGGTTCTGTTCTGCGACGTCGACGGGCTCAAGGCGGTCAACGACCGCCACGGGCACCCGTTCGGCGACGAACTGCTCGTCACCGTCGCCCGCCGGCTCGGCGACCAGGTCCGTGGCGGCGACACCCTCGCCCGCTTCGGCGGCGACGAGTTCGTCGTCGTCTGCAACCTGCGCTCCCCGGACGACGCGGACTCCATGTGCCGCCGGCTCTCGGCCGCCGTCGAGGCCGCGCCGGGGCTGCTCGCACCGGACGGCACGGAGGTCCCGGTCCGCGTGAGCATCGGGTACGCGGTCTCCCACGACTCCCGGACCGACCCGCGCAGCCTGCTCGTCCGCGCCGACGAGTCCATGTACGCCGCCAAGCGGCGGCGCGGCGCCTCCTGACGGCGGGGCCTCAGCTCAGCCGCAGCCGGAACACGCGGTCGTCGCGGGACGCGGGGTTGCCGCGGCCGTCGGTGTTCGACGTGCTCAGCCACAGGGAGCCGTCGGGGGCGGCGGTCACCGTGCGCAGCCGGCCCCACGTGCCGACGAAGAAGTCCTCGGTGCGCGAGCGGGGGACGCCGTCGGACTTGAGGTCCCCGATCTGGATCCGCCAGAGCCGCTTGCCGCGCAGGCCGGCCATGAAGACCGTTCCCTGAACGATCGCGATGCCCGACGGGGACGCCTTGTCCGTGCGCCACTGCGCGACCGGGTTCACGTACCGCGAGTCGTTCGAGCGGCCCTCGACCTTCGGCCAGCCGTAGTTGCGGCCGGGCTTGATCAGGTTCAGCTCGTCCCAGGTGTTCTGCCCGAACTCGGCGGCGAAGAGCCGGCCGGCGCCGTCGAACGCGAGGCCCTGCACGTTGCGGTGGCCCTTGCTGTAGACGTACGACCCCTTCGTCGGGTTGCTGCTCGGCACCTTCCCGGTCGGCGTCATCCGCAGGATCTTGCCGCCGAGCGAGCGCGAGTTCTGCGACAGCGGCCGGTTCCCGGCCTCGCCGGTGCCGGCGTAGAGCATGCCGTCGGGGCCGAACACGATTCGGCCGCCGTTGTGGATGAAGCCCTTGGGGATGCCCTTGAGGACCACACGCGAGCGGCCGAGCTTGCCCTTGGTGAACTTCATCCGGACGATCCGGTTGTCGGTCGCCGAGGTGTAGTACGCGTAGACCCAGCGCGAGGTCCGAAAGTCCTTCGGCACCGCGAGCCCGAGCAGGCCGCCCTCGCCGGCGGCGACGACGCCCGGCACCCGGCCGACCGTTTGGGCGCGGCCCTTGCCGTCGAGGCGCTTGATCCGGCCCGAGTCGCGCTCGGCGACCAGCGCCCGGGCCTTGGAGATGAACGCCATCCCCCAGGGCGCGTTCAGGTTCTTGGCGACCACCTTGTGGACCTTCGGCGTCAGCGCCGGGCTGTAGGCCGCGGTCCGCGCAGGGGCCGCCGGCGCGGCCGCGGCCTCCGGCAGCGCCGTCAGCGTGAGCGCGACGGCGAGCGGGGCGGCCAGGGCGACGGACGTGGTGCGCCGGTGCAGGGGCATGCGGTCTCCAGCTGGTCAGGGTGCGAACACCGTAGTTCCCCCGCCCCCAACTTTCCGGCAGGTTCGTGCGCGGCATCTTTCCCGCGGTGCTCGGCTCTGACACGCTTTTCCCATGGTCCCGAGCGTGTGTGCAGGTCAGCTGCTCATCGCGGCACCGGATCTGGGTGATCCGAACTTCGAGCGCAGCGTGATCTTCCTGCTCGATCACGACGGCTCGGGCTCGCTCGGCGTCGTGGTCAACCGTCCCACCGAGCTGCCCGTGGCCGAGGTCCTCGTGCCCTGGTCGGGCTTCTCCTCGTCCCCGGACGTGGTGTTCTCCGGCGGCCCGGTCGGCGTCGACGGCGCCCTCGCGCTGGCGGCGTTCGACAGCGTCCCCGCGGCCCTGGGGTCCCGGCCCCGCGGCTGGCGTCCGGTGATCGGCGGGATCGGCCTGATCGACCTGGACTCCGACCCCGAGGCCGTCCGCCAGGACCTGCGCGCCCTGCGGATCTTCGCCGGCTACGCCGGGTGGGGCGCGGGCCAGCTCGACTCCGAGCTCTCGCAGGGCGCCTGGGTCGTCGCCGACTCGCTGCCCGGCGACGCGTTCAGCCCCCGGCCCGACCGCCTCTGGGGCGACGTCCTGCGCCGGCAGCCCGGTGACCTGCGACTTCTCGCCACCTGCCCGGCCGATCCGTCGCTGAACTGATCCACTTCGCGGTCGTCCCCGCAGGCCCGGCCGCGACGTCTGGGGAACCGCGGATCCGGGTTCTAGACTTCGGGGATGAGCTACCCCGATCAGCCGGAGCCCGCCGGCGCCCTGAGCACGATCACCGACGAGCGCGTCGAGACCTCGACCGGCGACGGCGATCACGACCGCTTCTCCCACTACGTGGTCCGTAACAAGCTCACCGAGGCGATGGTCGAGGGCACTCCGCTGCAGGCGCTGTGCGGCAAGGTGTGGGTCCCCAGTCGCGACCCCAAGAAGTACCCGGTCTGCCCGGAGTGCAAGGAGATCTACGACGGCATCCCGCCCGGCGAGGGTGACGACCCGGACGCGTAGCACTGCTGCTCGCAGGGCAGGGATCGCGCACGGATCGGCACGGGGGGAACGGAACTGGACGGACGTCTGCACGCTGCGCTGACCCGCAGCCCGCACGCGCATGCCGCCGTGCTGGCCGTCGACACCGCAGCCGCGCTGCGCTCGACCGGCGTCGTCGACGTGCTCACCGCCGCGGACCTGCCCGGGCAGTTCTGGACCGGGCCGGTCCGGGCCGACCGTCCGGTGCTCGCCGCCGGGGTGGTCCGGCACGTCGGTGAACCGGTCGCGGCGGTGCTCGCGACCGACCCCGCGAGCGCGACGCGGGCCGCGTACGCCGTCGCGGTCGAGTACCGCGCGCTGCCGGAGGTCTGCTGGTTCCGCGGCGACGCCGCCGACCCGCTGCACCCGGACGGCAACGTCGTCCGGGCGGTGCACGTCCGCCGTGGGGAGTGGCCGACGGTGGCGGGGACCGTCGTCGAGGGCAGCTACAACACCCACGGCTGGATCCCGCGCCAGGAACGCTTCGGTACCGACGGCGCCCCGGCCGTGCCCGCGCTGATCGAGGCCGAGCCGACCGACACCGGCGTCCGCATCGCGGCGCCCCGGCGCTGGCACCCCGAGGACCGTGACCAGATCGCCCAGTGCCTGAACCTGATTCCGCGTCAGGTCGAGCTGCGGTCGACCGGGACCCGGGACCACTCCACCGACCTCGGGTCGCCGGTGCTGGCGGCGCTCTTCGCCCGCCGGCACCACCGGTCGGTGTCGCTCGTCGTCGGTCCGTCGACCCACGGCCAGGGCGGCGGCCCGGCGGTCCTCGCGCGGTACCGCCACCACGTCCGGCCGGACGGGACGCTCGCCGCGGTGTCCGGCGAGATCGAGGTCGAGGTCGGGCCGTACGCCGGGATCGCGGAGTCCCTGGTCGCCGAGCTCTGCGCCGTCGGGGTCGGGCCCTACCGGGTGCCGGCCGTCGACCTCCGCGTCCGCGCGCTGCGGAGCACCACCCCGCCGCCACTGATCGAGCCCGGCGCCGCGGCCGCGGCGGTGGCGTTCGCGGTCGAGGCGCAGCTGGATCGGCTCTCCGACCTGCTCTCCTACCCGGAGGGCCGCGAGGCGTCGCGGTTCCTCGCCGACCGGCGGGCCATCCGCGAACGCAACCTGCTCGGGCTCGACGACCCGCTCCCGACCGGCCAGCTGCCGCTCGAGGCCTCCCCGGTCCCGGCGTTGCTCGCGCTCCTCGACGCCGCCCCGCTGCCGCCGATGCCGGACGGTGGACGCGACCACGCCTGGGGCGTCGGCGCCGGGCTCGGCCTCGTGCCGTTCGGGGTGGCCGAGGGATTTCCGGTGCCGGTGACCGCGACGGTCGACCTCCGCGCCGGGACGGTGTCGTGCCCCGCGGCCGAGGGCGACGAGTCCCGGGAGGCCGCGGCCGTCGCCGTCGCTGGCCGGGCCTTCGACGTTCCGATGCGATTCGCGGCGACGGGGGAACCGGCGCCCGGTGGGTCCGCGGCCTCGGTCGGGGGCGCCGTCGCGGCGGTGGTGGAGGCTCTGACCGCTCCGGCGCGGGAGCGCCTCGGGGCGAAGGTCGGGCTGTCGCCGGCGCTGCTGCGCGCCGGCGCGGGCCGGCTGCGGTCGTTCGACGGCGTCGTCGACGTCCCGCTGGCCGACGCCCTCGCGGGTGACCCGGGCGCGGCCGAGGCCACGTACGTCCCGCCGGACACCGAGGTGCTCGACGGCGACGGCCAGGGCGACGCGTTCGCCGGGTTCTCCTACGCCGCCGCGCGGGCGGTGCTGAGCCTGTCGGCGCGTGGGAAGGTCGAGGTCGTCCAGCTCGACGTCGCCGCCGACTGCGGGCAGGTCCTCGACGCCGCCCGCGCGCGGGCCGCGGTCGAGGCGTCGGTGTCGACCGGCGTCCGCCTCGCGCTGCCGGAGGCGACGGTGCGGCCGGACGCCGTTCGCGTCCACCTGCACGACGGGTCGGCGCCCAAGGGCGCCGCCGGAGTCGCGGCCGGGGCGGTGGCCGCCGCCTTGCGCGCCGCCCACGACGCGGGCGCGGGCGGGGACGCCGAGGTGCTGCCGATCCCGGGCGTCGCCTGGAGCAGTTCATGAGCCGCGCCGAACACCTGCCCCCCGCGTTCCCCGACCGGGCGCCGTGGGGCACCGCCGGGAAGCTGCGTGCGTGGCAGGAGGCCGCGCTCGAGTCCTACCACTCGCACCCGCACAAGGACTTCCTCACGGTCGCGACCCCGGGCGCCGGCAAGACGACCTTCGCGCTCCGGGTCGCCGCCGACCTGCTCGAGCGCAAGATCGTCCGCGCCGTCACGGTCGTCGCGCCGACCGAGCACCTGAAGACCCAGTGGGCCGAGGCGGCGCAACGGGCGGGCATCCGCATCGACGCCGGGTGGCGCAACGCCGACGGCAAGACGGCGCGCGGGTTCTCCGGCGTCGCCGTCACCTACGCCGGCGTCGCCGCGCACCCGATCCTGCACCGCAACCGCACCGAGGCCCGGTCGACGCTCGTGATCCTCGACGAGGTGCACCACGCGGGTGACGCGAAGAGCTGGGGCGAGGCGATCCTGGAGGCCTTCGAACCGGCGACGCGCCGTCTCGCGCTCACCGGAACCCCCTTTCGGTCCGACACCAACCCGATCCCGTTCGTCACGTACGCCCCGGGGGCGGACGGCGTCGACCGCAGCGTCCCCGACTTCGTCTACGGCTACGGCGAGGCTCTCGCCGACGCGGTCGTCCGGCCGGTCGTGTTCCTCGCCTACGCCGGACAGATGCGGTGGCGGACGCGGGCCGGCGACGAGCTCGCCGCGACGCTCGGCGAACCGCTCACGAACGACCTGACCAACCAGGCCTGGCGGACCGCCCTCGACCCCGGCGGCCAGTGGATGCCCGCCGTCCTGCGGGCCGCGGACCAGCGGTTGAACGAGGTGCGCCGCCACGTCCCCGACGCCGGTGCGATGGTCATCGCGACCGACCAGAACAACGCCCGCGCCTACGCGCGGCTGATCCGCGAGATGACCGGGACCGCGCCCACCGTGGTCCTGTCGGACGACAAAGGCGCGAGCAAGCGGATCGCCGAGTTCTCCGAGAGCGAGGACCGGTGGCTGGTCGCGGTCCGCATGGTGTCCGAGGGCGTCGACATCCCACGGCTCGCCGTCGGCGTCTACGCGACGAACGCCTCGACCCCGCTGTTCTTCGCCCAGGCGGTCGGGCGCTTCGTGCGGGCCCGGCGTCGCGGTGAGATCGCGTCGGTGTTCCTCCCGACCGTCGCACCGCTGCTCAAGCACGCCGCCGAACTGGAACTGACGCGGGATCACGTTCTCGGCAAGCCGGCGCCGGCGGGCGAGGACCTGTTCGCCCCTGAGGAAGCGCTGCTCGAGGCCGCCCAGCGGGAGCAGGGCAACGGCGACCTGCTCGGCGAGTGGCAGGCGCTGGAGTCCGAGGCCAACTTCGACCGCGTCATGTTCGGGGGAGCGGAGTTCGGTCTCCCGGCGACGCCCGGCAGCGTCGAGGAGCAGGAGTACCTCGGCCTGCCCGGCCTCCTCGACGCCGACCAGGTCGCAACAGTTCTGAAGAAGCGTCAGGCCGACCAGCTCAAGGCGGCGCAGCGGCGCGCCCGCCGGGAGGGCGACACGATCGCGCCCCCGGCCGCCGCCCGCCCCGTCGTCACCTCCGCGGAGCGCAGCGCCCTGCGCCGCGAGCTGCACGCCCTCGTCGGCGCCTGGCACCACCGCAGCGGCTCCCCGCACGGCGCGATCCACGCCGAGCTCCGCCGGGTCTGCGGCGGCCCCGCCACCGCCCAGGCCAGCGTCGACGACCTCCGCCGCCGCATCGACACCCTCCGGAAGTGGCAGACCCAGGGCAAACCCTGAGCCTCAGTGCGCCGCCGCGCCGCGGCCGGTCTGGCGGAGCAGGGGGAGGGTCCGGAACGGGATCTGGGTCGCGAGGGCGATCGTGGTCGAGCTGCGGCGAATCGAGCGGTCGGCGACGACGAGGTCGAGGACGCGCTGCAGGTCCGCGTTGGACCGGGCGACGACGCGACACATGAGGTCGCCGGCGCCGGAGATCGTGTGGGCCTCCAGCACCTCGGGGATCGTCGCGAGGTGCGCCGCGACGGCCTCGTGCCCGTGGCCCTGGACGATCTCCAGCGTCACGAACGCGGTGACGGGGTAGCCGAGCGCGCCTGGTTCGAGGTCGGGCCCGAAGCCGGTGACGACGCCGTCGCGCTGCAGGCGTTCGAGGCGGGCCTGGACGGTGCCGCGGGCGACGCCGAGCCGGCGGGACGCCTCCAGGACGCCGAGGCGGGGCTCGGCGGCGAACAGGTCGATCAGCCGGACGTCGAGATCGTCGACCCTCATCATGGCTCGCAATCTGTGCAGCGTACGCGGCCGGTTCTGACGATTACTGTACAGATTGACCATTGATTCGCCGATCGGTTGCACAACCTGGCAGGTGCGCGCATCCTGCGGGGACGGCTGAACGAGGAGGTCCCCGCCATGACCGAGACCGTCGCGATCCCCACGCAGCAGCAGGCGCGCACGCCCGAGGGCCAGTTCCCGCTCCTCGGCCTGGACCACATCCGGTTCGAGGTCGGCAACGCGCGGCAGGCGGCGCACTACTACTCGACGGCCTTCGGCATGACATGCGTGGCCTACCGCGGGCCCGAGCAGGGCTACCGCGAGACCGCCGAGTACGTGCTGGTCGCCGGGGACGCGCGATTCGTGCTCGCGGGCTCGGTGCGCCCCGGGACCTCCGTCGCGACCCACGTCGCCCGGCACGGGGACGGCGTCCGCGACGTCGCGCTCGAGGTCGCTGACGTCCCCGCGGCCTACGCGGCGGCCTGCGCCCGGGGCGCGCAGGGCCTGACCCCGCCCACCACGACGAGCGACGAGCACGGCTCGGTCACCTACGCCGAAATCGCCGCCTACGGCGACACCCGGCACACCCTGATCGACCGCTCCGACTACCGCGGCCCGTTCCTGCCCGGCTTCGTCCCGCGCGACCCGATCGTCGCGCCGGCGCACTCCGCGGCCGCCGGCATCGCGGGCGTCGACCACGTCGTCGGCAACGTCGAACTCGGGCGCATGGACTCCTGGGTCGGGTTCTACCACCGCGTCATGGGCTTCACGAACATGGCGGAGTTCGTCGGCGAGGACATCGCGACCGAGTACTCGGCGCTGATGAGCAAGGTCGTCGCCGACGGCACCCGCAAGGTCAAGTTCCCGCTGAACGAGCCGGCCGCCGGCAAGAAGCGGTCACAGATCGACGAGTACCTGGAGTTCTACGGCGGCCCGGGCGTCCAGCACATCGCGCTGACCGTCGACGACATCCTCGTCGCCGTCGACGCCATGCGCGCCGCCGGCGTCGAGTTCCTCGCGACCCCCGCGAGCTACTACGACGACCCCGAGCTCCGCGCCCGCATCGGCGAGGTCCGCGTCGACGTCGAGGAGCTGAAGACCCGCGGCATCCTCGTCGACCGCGACGAGGACGGCTATCTGCTGCAGATCTTCACCCGCCCCGTCCAGGACCGCCCGACGGTCTTCTTCGAGCTCATCGAGCGCCACGGCGCCACCGGCTTCGGCAAGGGCAACTTCAAGGCCCTCTTCGAAGCCATCGAGCGGGAGCAGGACCTCCGCGGCAATCTGTGACGCGTTGCTGTCAAGAAAGGGTGACACCCCTTACTGCGCAGTAAGGGGTGTCACCCTTTCTTGACAAGGGTTTCGGCGGTCAGGCGACGACGGCGACGACGTCGGAGCCGGTCTCCCGCTTGCGGACGTGGAGCTGGGCGGGGATGCGCTGCTTCAGCTCGGCAACGTGGCTGACGACGCCGACGATGCGGCCGCCCTCGCGGAGGCCGTCGAGGACGTCCATGACCTCGTCGAGGGTCTCGGAGTCGAGGCTGCCGAAGCCCTCGTCGACGAACAGCGACTCGAGGCGGGCCCCACCGGCCTCGGCGCAGACGACGTCGGCGAGGCCGAGGGCGAGGGCGAGGCTCGCGAGGAACGTCTCGCCGCCGGACAGGGTCGCGGTGTCGCGGTCGACGCCGGTCCAGTTGTCGCGGGCGAGCAGGCCGAGGCCGGCGCGGCGGCGGCCGTCGCGGCCGGTGTCGGTGTGCACGAGCGAATACCGCCCCTGCGTCATGCGCAGCAGCCGCTCGCTCGCGACCGTGGCGACCTCCTCCAGCCGTGCCGCGAGGACGAACGCCGACAGCGTCATGCGCCGGGTGTTCGCGCCCTGGCCGGCGACGAGCTCGGCGAGGGACTTGATCCGCTCCGCCTCGGTCGCGATGCCGGGCAGTGCCGCGAGGTCGTCGACCAGGGCGGGGACCAGCGTGCCCAACTGGCTGACGCGGCCGCGGGCGTCGGCGAGGGCGATCACCGCGTTCTGATGGTCCGTCGTGGCGCGCGCGACGGCAGCCGCGGCGGCCTCCAGGTCGGCCGGGGGCATCGTGGGCACGTCGAGGTCCGGGTCGGCGAGGACGGCGGCGACGCCGTCGACCGCGGCCCGGTGGGCGCGGACCCGCTCGGCGGCCTGGGCCCGCCACGACGCGTCGCGCACCGCACCGGCGGCGGCGTCCAGGTCGGGGAAGCCGGCGTCGTCGGCGGCGGTGACCGCCGCGGTTCGGGCCTCGGTCCGGGCGGTCTCGGCCCGATCGAGCGCCTCCCGCGCGTCGGCGGCGGCGGTGCGCGCGGCGGCACCCTCGGCCGCCGCGGCGATCGCGGTGGCCAGATCCGGGGCGCCGTCGAGCCGCTCGGCCAGCGTCGCGCGCAACCGGGCCGCGCGGGTGTCCGCGGCCGCGGCGTCGCGCTCGGCGCCGGCGCGGGCCTCCTCGGCCTTGGTGGTCACCTGGGCGAGCTCGGCGATCGAGCCGTCGACGTCCGCGAGCGCGGCGTCGACGGTGGTGGCGGTCGCGGCGACCGTGGCGAGCTCGTCCCGCTTGGCGGCCGCCTGTTTCGCGCGGGCGGCGAGCTCGTCGGCCGGCGTTCCGGCCATCGCACCGAGCCGTCCGCGGGCCGACTCGACCTTCGCGACCGCGGCGGCGTGGGCCGCGCCCACGGTCTCGGCCGCGGCCCGAGCCTGCTCGGCGGCGGCGCCGGCCGCCTCCTCCTGCCCGCGCGTGACGCGGCCGGGGGAGAGCACCGGTTTGTCCGGGTGGTCGAGCGAGCCGCACACGGGGCACGGCGTGCCCTCCTCGAGGCGCGCGGCCAGCTCGGCGGCCATGGCGTCGATCCGGTCGCGCCGGAGCCGCAGGTGCTCCTCGGCGAGCGTCTGCGCGTGCTCACGCGCTTCGAGGTGACGCTGCCTCAGTTCCTCGGCGGAAGTGGACTCCTGAGCCAGTTCGGCGGCGGTTCGGGCGGCGTCGGCCAGGGCGTCCGCCGTCCGCTGGGCGGCGGGCAGCTGCACCGCCGCATCACGCGCGCCCTCGCGCCGGGCGAGCAGCGCGGTGCGCCGCTCCGCGAGCGCCGGACCCGCCTTCGCCGCGGCGGCCAGCTGCGTCGCCAGCTCGGCGGCACTCGCGCGGGCGGCGGCGGCCGCGCGCTCCTCCGCGGCCACGTCGGCCGCCACCGCGTGCAGGTCGGCGAGGCTGCCCGAGCGCCGTTCGCACTCCCGGGCGGCCGCGCGCAGCGCGGCGGGACCGTCGGCCGGGCCCGCCCCGGCGGCCACCGCGCGCTCCCGCGCCGCGCGGTCGAGTTCGCGCGCCTGCGCCCGCGACCGGTCGGCGGACTGCAGGGCCGTCAGGAGCGGCAGCACCCCGGCGGCCGCGGTCGCGGCCTCGCACTCGGCGGCCAGGGCCGCGATCGCCGGTTCGGCCGCCGCGAGTTCGGCCGCCCTCCGGTCGGCCTCGACCCGCCGCTCCTGGCGGCGGGCCAGCGCGCGCGTCGCCTCGGCCGCGGCCCGGGCGTTCTCGAGGTCCACGCCGCGCTCGGCGACGGTCCGTACGGCGATGTCGACCGCCGCGGCGGCCGTGGCACTCAGGTCCGACGCCCACAGGGCGTCGGGCAGGCCGGCGGGCGGCTCGACCTCGGCGATCGAGGCGATCAGTGCGACTCGCTGGGCGATGCCGTCCCGGCGCCGGTCGAGGGTCGCGCTCGTCGTCCGGCGGCGCTCGGCGAGCCACTGCTCGACGTCGCGGAACCGGTCCGTGCCGAAGAGCCGCTCGAGCAGGACGACCCGCTCGTCGGACGGCGCGCGCAGGAAGCGCGCGAACTCGCCCTGCGGCAGCAGGATCACCTGGAAGAACTGATCCGCCGTCATGCCGAGGCGGGTCGTGATCTCGTCGTCCGCCTCGCCGACGCGGTTGGAGACCAGGTCCCACCCGGCCCCGGTCCAGCGCTCCAGCAGCACCTTCGCCGGCTCGGTCGTTCTGCCCTCGCCGCGGACCTTCGGTCGGGACTGCTCGGGCGTACGGGTGATCCGTAACCGGCGCCCGCCGATCGTGACCTCCAGGCGCACCGACGTCCGCTCGGTCGCGCCCGCGTGGTCCGACCGCAGCCGCCGCACGATCCCGCGCTCACCCGGCACCCGGCCGTAGAGCGCGAAGCCGAGCGCGTCGAGCAGCGTCGACTTGCCGGCCCCGGTCTCGCCGTGGAGCAGGAACAGCCCGGAGGAGGCCAGGTCGTCGAAGTCCACCCGCACGGTGCCGGCGAACGCCCCGAACGCCGTGACCTCCAGGGAGTGCGGCCTCACGCCACACCCTCCAGGCCCGCGAACAGCGTGCCGGGTGCCGCGAACGGGTCCGCGTCCTCGGCCACGCGCACCGCCTCGAAGGCCTGCTCCAGCAGGGCGACCTCCTCGCCGGTGACGCCGGCCCCGCGCACGTGGGCGACGAAGTCGGCGGCCACGGCGAGGTCGGAGCGGCCGCGCACCCGCTCGGTGTACCCGCGCTCGTCGACCAGCGCCCCGACCGGCTCCCAGGTCAGGACGAGCACGTGCGGGAACCGGGTGCGCAGCCGGTCCATCGCCGCCGCGGGGCGGACGACGTCGGTCAGCGTCACGCTGACGAAGTCGTCGACGTGGCCCTCCAGCGCCGGGTCGGACAGCAGCTCCTCGAGGTTCCCGCGCACGACCGCCAGGGCCCGCGGAGTCGGCGCCGGCACGAACTCGACCCGGCTCAGGCCGGACGCGTCGAGCTCCACCAGCCATGAGCCCTTGCGGTGCCCGGCCTCGGAGAAGGAGTAGGCGAGCGGCGAACCGCTGTAGCGCAGCCGGTCCGAGAGCGTCTGCGGGCCGTGCAGGTGCCCGAGGGCGACGTAGTCGACGCCGTCGAACAGCGCGGCGGAGACGGCACCCACGCCCCCGACGGTGATGTCCCGCTCGGACTCACAGGCGGCGCCGCCGGTCACCCAGCCGTGGGCCATGACGACGGACCGGCCGCCGCGGGACTCCCGGTCGGCCCGGACCGCGGCCATCGCGCGGCCGAGCACGTGCGCGTGCCCGCGGGTCGGGACCTCCTCGTCGCAGGAGTGCCCGGCGGCGGGGGCCCCCGTGCTCGGCAGCGGGGGCAGGTCGTCCGCCCCCACCGCCGCGGGCTCCAGGTAGGGGATCGGGTAGACCGCGACCGGCCCGTGCCGGTCCTCCAGCACCACCGGGGTGCCGACGTCGGAGACCCGCGTCCGCAGGTGCACGCCGGCGGCGTCGACCAGCCGGTCGTGGACGCCGAGCCGCTTCGCCGAGTCGTGGTTGCCGCTGGTCACGACCACCCGCGCGCCGGCCTCGCGGAGCCGGAACAGAGCGTCGTTGAGCAGGTCGACGGCCTCCAGCGGGGGCAGCGCGCGGTCGTACACGTCGCCGGGGACCAGCACCGCGTCGACGCGCTCGGCCCGCACCGTCTCGACGAGGTGGTCGAGGAACGCGGCCTGCGCCGGGGCGAGGTCCGCCCGGTGCAGGGAGCGCCCGAGATGCCAGTCCGAGGTGTGCAGCAGCCGCATACCCACGACGCTAGGGGCGGGCACCGACAACTCCCGGCAACGCCGCGCGCCGCGTCGCGCACACCGTCGAGCAGAGCGGGGCGCACCGGACCAGCCGCCGCTCGTGGGGTGCAAGATGGAGGCATGTCGGTCGCACCCGTCGAGCTCGAGCAGCCGGAGGCCTCCGAGCAGCTCCGCACGGACGTTCCCTGGGTGACCATCGTCTGGAACGACCCGATCAACCTCATGTCGTACGTGACGTACGTGTTCCAGACCTACTTCGGCTACAGCAAGAAGCAGGCCACCAAGCTCATGCTCGACGTCCACCACGAGGGCCGCGCCGTCGTCTCGACCGGCTCTCGCGAGGAGATGGAGCGCGACGTCAGCGCCATGCACGGGTTCGGCCTGTGGGCGACCCTGCAGAAGGACGACTGAGCGCGCCCGACACAATCGCCGGGTGAGTCTGGACATCAAGCGCGAACGCGGCGGCGTGATCACCGTCGCCCTCGACGAGCACGAGGTGCGAGTCGTGCGCAGCGCTTGTGAGCAGATGGCGGAGCTGTTCGACTCGCGAGACCGGGACACGCCCCGCGGCGGCACGGAGTCGGTGATCCCCGGCGTCCTCGACCCGTTCGCGGACAACGAGGAGAAGACGCGCCCGGACGACCCCGCGCTCGCGCGCCTGCTGCCGGACGCGTACCCGGACGACGTCGAGGCGACCGGCGAGTTCCGCCGCTACAGCGAGTCCGACGTGATCGCCTTCAAGCGGGGCAACCTGAACACGATGCTCGCGACGCTGGGCGACGGCACCGAGCCCGTCCGGCTGGACCGCGAGCAGGTCCACGCCTGGATGTACGCGATCAACGACCTGCGGCTGACGATCGGCACCCGGCTGGAGCTGGAGGAGGGCTACGTCGAGCAGATGGCGGCCCTCCCGCCCGAGGACCCCCGGCTGCCGCTCTACTACCTGTACGAATGGCTGTCCGCGCTCCAGGACGGCCTGATCCGGGTCGCGAGATAACGTCCGGACAAGTGGTCCGGTCGGTCCTGGATAATCTGGCCCCGTGCTGACCATCGAAGCGTCGCTCCGCGAGGCGATCATCGCCCACGCCCGCGCCGACCACCCCGACGAGGCCTGTGGCGTGATCGCGGGCCCGATCGGCTCGGACCGCCCGGTGCGCTTCATCCCCATGGCCAACGCGGCGCGCTCGACCACGTTCTACGAGTTCGACTCGATGGACCTGCTGCGCCTGTACAAGGAGATGGACGCAAACGACGAGGTGCCGGTGGTCGTCTACCACTCGCACACCGCGACCGAGGCGTACCCGTCCCGCACCGACATCCACTACGCGTCGGAGCCGGACGCCCACTACGTGCTGGTGTCCACCCGGGAACCCGACGAGGTGGAGTTCCGCTCGTTCCGCATCGTGGACGGCGAGGTCACCGAGGAACCGGTGAACGTCGTCACCAGCTACGACTGATCCCCGCACGATCTCCCGCCCAGCACCCACCCCGGGGCGCGGGGGAGAATGACCGCTCGGAATGTCCACCGCTCGTGCACGGTTTGCGCGGGCAGCACCCCGAAGCACCCCGAAGCACGAACCGAAGAACACGAGGAGAGCAGCCCGATGGCGATCGAGGTCCGGATCCCGACGATCCTGCGCCAGTACACCGGCGGCGAGAAGGCCGTGAACGGCGAGGGCAAGACGCTCGACGAGCTGTTCGACGACCTCGAGAGCCGCCACGCGGGCCTGCGCGCCCGGCTCGTGGACGAGAACGGCCTGCGCCGCTTCGTCAACGTGTACCTGAACGACGAGGACGTCCGCTTCCTCGGCGGGCTCCAGACCGAGCTCAAGGACGGCGACAGCGTCACGGTCCTCCCGGCCGTGGCCGGCGGCTGACGCCGCCCTGACGTCGCGCTGACGCCGCGAACCCTCGTCCCCGTGCGCTTCGACTCCCTGCTCGACTCCGTCGGCCGGACCCCGTTGGTGGGCCTGCCGCGGCTGTCGCCGTCCGCGGACGTACGGCTGTGGGCGAAGCTCGAGGACCACAACCCGACGGGCTCGATCAAGGACCGCGCCGCGCTGCGGATGATCCTCGACGGGGAGAAGGACGGCCGGCTCAGGCCCGGTTGCACGATCCTCGAGCCGACGTCCGGCAACACCGGTATCTCGCTCGCGATGGCCGCCAAGCAGCGCGGCTACCGGATGGTCTGCGTGATGCCGGAGAACACCTCCGAGGAACGCCGGCAGATCCTGCTGATGTTCGGCGCGGAGATCGTGTCCTCGCCGGCCGCGGGCGGCTCGAACGAGGCCGTCCGCGTCGCGAAGCGGCTCGCGGAGGAGCACCCCGACTGGGTGATGCTCTACCAGTACGGCAACCCCGCGAACCCGCAGGCGCACTACGAGGGCACCGCGCCCGAGCTGCTCGAGGACCTGCCCTCGATCACGCACTTCGTCGCCGGTCTCGGCACCACCGGGACGCTGATGGGCGTCGGCCGCTTCTTCCGGGACCACAAGCCCGAGGTCCGGATCGTCGCCGCGGAACCCCGCTACGGCGAGCTCGTCTACGGCCTGCGCAACATGGACGAGGGCTTCGTGCCCGAGCTCTACGACGCGTCCCTGATCGACGCGCGGTTCTCCGTCGGCCCCCGCGACGCGGTCCGGCGCACCCGGCAGCTGGTCGAGGAGGAGGGCATCTTCGCCGGCATCTCCACCGGTGCGATCCTGCACGCCGCCCTCGCCCAGGCCGCGAAGTCGATGGCGGCCGGCGAGCAGGCCGACATCGCGTTCGTCGTCGCCGACGGCGGCTGGAAGTACCTGTCGACCGGGGCCTACTCCGGCACGATCGCCGAGGCCGAAGAGGCTCTCGAAGGCCAGCTCTGGGCCTGAGCAGCACCTCGCGGGAGTGTTCACCGCACGTGTCGGAGTGCTAGCTGAACGAGCCGAAAGTGCTAACAAAATTTAGCACATCTGTCCGGGCAAAACGCCGCGTCACCTGCGAAGTGTGACCAAGCTGACCGCGGGTTTCCCCGCTGTTTCCCCGCCGTCTCCCTTACCGTCTTGGCATATGTCTGAGGCAGGCATCGGCATCTTCGACAGTGGAGTCGGAGGACTGACGGTGGCTCGCGCGGTGCTGGATCAGTTGCCCGCCGAGCCCATCGTTTATGTCGGTGACACGGCTCACGCGCCCTACGGTCCCCGCCCGATCGCCCAGGTGCGCGCCCTCGCCCTGGACGTTCTGGACCATCTCGTCGACGAAGGCGTGAAACTGCTCGTGATCGCTTGCAACACCGCCTCCGCCGCGGTGCTGCGCGACGCCCGAGAGCGGTACCCGGTACCGGTCGTCGAGGTCATCCGCCCCGCCGTGCGCCGGGCCGTCGCGGCCACCCGCAATTCCCGCGTCGGCGTCATCTGCACGCAGGCGACGAAGACGTCCAAGGCCTACGAGGACGCCTTCGCCGCCGCCCCCCAGATCGAACTGACCGTGACGGCCTGCCCGCGGTTCGTCGAGTTCGCCGAGCGGGGCCGGACCTCCGGCGACGAGGTGCTCGCCGTCGCCACCGAGTACCTCGCTCCGCTGCAGGAGGCCGGTGTCGACACGGTCGTCCTCGGCTGCACGCACTACCCGTTGCTCACCGGCGTGCTCGCGCACGTCCTGGGCGACGGTGTCACCCTCGTCTCGTCCGCCGACGAGACTGCCAAGGACGTGTACCGGGTACTCGTCGACTCAGGTCTCACGCGTTCGGCGGAGCTGCCCGCTCCGACGCACCGGTTCCTCGCCACCGGGGACCGGCAGCCGTTCGCCGCCGTGGGACGTCGGTTCCTCGGACCGGACATCGGCGTCGTGGAGGCGCTGGGGTCGGTCGGCGTGATGGGAGCTATCGCGTGAAGCTGACGGTGATCGGCTGCTCGGGGTCCTTCCCCGGGCCGGCGTCGCCCGCGAGCTGCTACCTGCTCGAGGTCGAGGGCTACAAGGTGCTCCTCGACATGGGCTCCGGGGCGCTGGGCGCCCTGCAGCGCTACACGGACGTCTACGACATCGACGCCGTGCTGCTCTCCCACCTGCACGCGGACCACTGCATGGACCTGTGCGGCTACTACGTCGCGCGCAAGTACCGGCCGGAGGGCTCGGCCCCGCGGATCCCGGTCTACGGCCCGGTCGACTCCGCGGACCGCATGGCCCGGGCCTACGACCTGCCGATGGACCCCGGGATGCACGGCGAGTTCGACTTCACGCTGTTCCCCGACGGCGCCTTCGAGCTCGGCCCGCTGCGCATCACCACCGACCTGCTCGTGCACCCGATCGACGCCTACGGCCTGCGGATCGAGCACGAGGGCAAGGTCCTCACCTACTCCGGCGACACCGGCGCCTGCGACGGCCTGGTCCGCCTGGCGAAGGACTCCGACCTGTTCCTGTGCGAGGCCTCGTTCCACGACGGTCGCGACGACGTGCCGGAGATCCACCTCAACGGACGTGAGGCCGCCGAGCACGCCGCCCGCGCCGGCGCCCACCGGCTGGTGCTCACGCACATCCCGCCGTGGAACGACCCGGAGCGCACGCTCAACGAGGCCACCGGCAACTTCGAGGGCCCGATCGACCTCGCGCACCCCGGCGCGGTCTACGTCCTCTGACCGGATGAGTGACCGGGCGACACCCGGACATCCCACTCCACACCCTCGTCGGTGCGGTACCGGCAGTAGTTGCCGGTGACGACCGTGCGGTCGAGGTGCGCGGCGAGGTCGGGCAGATCGCCCTCGATGCGGCGGATCGCGTCCCGCACCCGGGCCGAGACCGCCTTGCGCGCGCGTTCGGTGGTTGAGTTCGCCCAGTTCCGCGCGCGACCCTGACGGTCCGTCAGTCGCGAGAGCTCGGCGACGAGAGCGGCGCGCTCGGGCGCGGAACTCCCCGAGTCCTCGAGCTCCGCCAACCGGCGGCGGTAGGCCCGCAGCGCGGCGGCGTCCGCCACCGGTCCCGCGGGGCCGGACCGGTCGGCGGCGTCCATCAGGTCGAGGACGTGCACCTCCCGGCCGGCCGCGGCCAGCAGCTGCGCGAGATCGGTCAGGCCGCGGGCGGGCCGCAGGAGCGCGCTCTCGCCGTCCCAACCGATCTGCCACCCGGTCCCGACCCGGTGGAACGAGGCGCGCGGGCCGCCGGCCGTGGCGTCGTCGAACGTGGTCGCGCCGAGTCGGCGGTGAGTGGCGGCGGCGCGCTCGAGCAGGGTCGCGGCGGCCGCCGCGTCGCCGAGGGTGGCGGCCAGGCGGCCCGCGGTCCGGGCCCAGCTGCCCGCGAACGCGACGACCGAGGCGTTCACCCCGCACGTCGCGGCGAGCGGTTCGGTGTGGGCGACGAGGTCGGCGCACAGCTCCCGGTCGCCGACGGCGATCGCGGCCTCGGCGAGCTCGCGCAGGAAGACCGCGCGCAGGTAGGACGTCTCGGCCCGCCAGCCGCCGAGGTCGGCGACGGTCCGCAGGTGCCGCTCGGCCGCAGCGAGATCGCCGCCCCGGGCGCAGAACCCGGCGGCGACCGCGTGAGCGTGGATCGGGACGCCGGTCCAGTGCGCGACGGCCTCGGCCGCGAAGGTGAGCAGCTCCGCGGCCTCGCCCCGGGCCCGGACGAGCTCGATCCGCTGGGACATCCGCACGTTGCCGGTGTCGGGCTCCCGGATGCGGTCGCCGAGGTCGGCCGCGCGCTCGATGAGGTCCTCGGCCGCGTCGAGGTCGCCGCGGAGGAGGGCGAGGCACGCGCGCCGGGTCAGGGCGAGGTAGCGGTGCCGCGGCTGGCCCAGGCCGTCGAGCAGAGCGAGCGCCTCGTCGAGGGCGGGCTCGAACGCGGGGGAGCCCTCCTCGAGCAGTGCGGTCGCGAGCAGCAGCAGACCGTCCGCGCGGCGTTCGGGGTCGCCGCACGCGTCGGCGACGGCGACGATCTCGCGGGCGAGCTCGGCGCGTTCGGGCGCGGTGCCGGGTGCCCACAGCACGTCGTGCCGCGCGAACAGCGAGGCGAGCAGCGTCGCCGGGTCGCCCGCTTTCCGAGCCAGGCGGAGGGCGTGCTCGCTCAGCGGGCCGGCGCGCGGCCGGTCGGCCGCGACCGAGTGCTGCAGTTCGCGTGCGAGCGTCGCGCACACCTCGGCCTCGCGGGCGTCGTCGATGCCACGGACCGCGTCGAGTGCCGCCGTCAGGTCGGCGACGACGTCGTCGCGCCGCACGGCGAACCGCGCCCCGAGGGCGGTGACCGCGAGCGCCGCGCGGGCGATCCGGTCCGGGTCGGCGGTGCGCCGGCTGAGGTCCGTGGCGGCGCGGAGCAGCCCGCGTGCCTCGATCATCTCCCCGGCCCGGGCGAGCGCGTCCGCCTCGAGGAGCAGCACCTCGAACATCGCGGCGGGCGCCAGCTCGAGACCGGCGTCCGCGACCGCCGCGCGCAGTCGCCGCAACTGCCCGGCCGCCTCGTCGAACGCGAGTGCGTCGCGATCGGCCGCGGCGGCGGCGAGGGCCCACTGCAGGGCGCGGTCGGGGCCGTCGACGGCGACCGCCGCGACGAACTGGCGCGCGAGCTCGGTGGGGGCGACGTCACCGGCGCGGTCGGCGCGGTCCGTCAGCGCCTCGCCGAGGGCGTGGTGCAGCGCAACGCGGTCGGCGGCGGGCACGGACTCGACGACGGTCTCGCGCAGGAGGTCGTGGCTGAAGCGGGGCCCGTCCGGGAGCAGGACCCCCGCCGCCACCGCCTCGCGCGTCGCGTCGGCCACGACGGTCGGGTCCAGCTCGAGCGCCCGGGCCAGGACGTCGGGCCGCGGGGTGGTGCCCAGCAACGCGATCGCCTCCAGCACGCGCCGGGTCCGGTCGGACAGGCGCCCGATCCGACGGGCAATCAGATCCGAGGCGGCGGCGGGCACCTGATCAGTGCCCCCGGGTGGGAGCAGTGCGATCTCGCGGACGAAGAACGGGTGCCCCTGGGTGCGGGCGGCAACGGCTGCGGCGTCGACGGGGTCGACCGCGGTGTTCCGCACGCTCTCCATCAGCCGGTGCACGGCGTCGGCATCGATTCCCGGGACCGGGACGACCTCACCGGCGGACAACAGGCGGTCGCGGATGCTCGACCGCAGCTCGTCGGGACGGAAGCACCCGATCAGGCACAGCCGCGCGGCGACGGGGGAGCGGGCGACGAAGTCGAACAGCGCCAGCGTCGAGTCGTCGGCCCAGTGGAGGTCGTCGAGCACGATCACCACCGGCGCGTCGGCGGCGACGGCGTCGAGGAAGCGCGTCGTCGCGTCGAGCAGCAGCAGCCGGTCCCGGTCGGTGGCGGGGTTCCGCCCCACCGACCCGAGGGCGGGGGAGAGCACGGCGAGCAGGCCCGCGTCGTCCCCGGCGAGCTTCCGGGCCGCGGCGGCACCGAGATCGCGGATCAGTGCGCCGAGCACCTGCGTCCAGGGCCAGAAGCCGGGGACGCCCGGGGTGTCCGGGCAGCTGCCCCAGGCGACGCGGTGCCCGCGGCGGGCGGCCGCGGCCGTCGCGGCGCGGACCAGGGAGGTCTTCCCGATCCCGGCCTCGCCGCTGACGAGCAGGGCGACGCGATCGCCGTGCTCCGCCCGCTCGACGGCGTCGGCCAGCCGGGCGAGCAGGGGTTCGCGGCCGATCAGGCCCTCGGCGCCCACGCCCCGCATTCTTCCGCCCGACCGGGCCCGCTGTCGTCTGGCGAATCGCCAGATCGGCTCAGCCGGTCCGGCGCCGATTTCTGGCGCGTACGGGGTGAGGGAACACCACAGACCTGGAGGACGACATGACCGCCACGAGACTCGACACGACGCAGTTCGACGCGACGCAGTACAAGGTGACCACCCGCGCCCAGTGGGAGGACGCCGCCGAGGCCTGGCACCGCTGGGGTCCGACGCTGGAGAGCTGGCTCGGGCCGGCCACGCTCGCGATGCTCGACGCCGCGGGGGTCGGCCCGGGGACGCGGGTGCTCGACGTCGCGGCCGGGGCGGGCGGGCAGAGCCTGGCCGCGGCCCGCCGGGTCGGGTCGGCCGGCTCGGTGCTGGCCACCGACATCTCCCCGACGATCCTCACCTACGCCGCGAAGGTGGCGGCCGAGGCCGGGCTGACCAACCTCGCGACGCGGGAGATCGACGGCGAGACGCTGGAGACGCTGCCGGCCGCTGCGTTCGACGCCGCGATCTGCCGGGTCGGGCTGATCTACTTCCCGGACCAGGCCCGCGCGCTCGCCGGGATCAGGCGCGCCCTGCGCCCCGGCGGACGGTTCGCCGCGATCGTGTACTCGACCCCGGCGGCGAACGAGTTCTTCTCGCTGCCGGTCTCGATCATCCGGACCCGCGCGCAGCTCCCGCCGCCGGCGCCGGGCCAGCCGGGCCCGTTCAGCCTCGGCGCGCCCGGGGTGCTCGCCGAGACGCTGACCGCCGCCGGCTTCAGCGACGTCCGCGTGGAGACCGTGCCGGCGCCGCTGCTGCTCGGCTCGGCGGCGGAGTGCGTCCGGTTCGAGCGCGAGTCGTTCGGGGCGCTGCATCAGATGCTCAGCGGCGTGCCCGAGGACGAGCGCCCCGCGGTGTGGGACGACATCGAGGCCGCGCTGCGCCGGTTCGAGACCGCCGGTGGCTTCGCCGGCCCGTGCGAGCTGCTCGTCGGCAGCGGCGCGGCCTGACCGCGGGCCCCGAGGACGGGGCTGGTTAGGCTCGCGGGATGCCTCGACCCGAGAACCGCGCGAACGACCAGCTCCGTCCCGTCACCATCACTCGGCAGTGGCTCGACCACGCCGAGGGGTCGGTGCTCGTCGAGTTCGGCAAGACCCGCGTGCTGTGCGCGGCGTCGGTGACGCAGGGCGTCCCCCGGTGGCGCAAGGGCTCCGGCCTCGGCTGGGTCAGCGCGGAGTACGCGATGCTCCCGCGCGCGACGCACACCCGCGGCGACCGCGAGTCGGTCAAGGGCAAGCTCGGCGGCCGCACGCACGAGATCTCCCGCCTCATCGGCCGCAGCCTGCGCGCGGTCATCGACTACAAGGCGCTCGGGGAGAACACGATCCTGCTCGACTGCGACGTCCTCCAGGCCGACGGCGGCACCCGCACCGCGGCGATCACCGGCGCGTACGTCGCCCTCGCCGACGCGGTCGAGTGGCTGCGCGCCAAGGGCGCGCTCGCCGGCGAGCCGCTGACCGGCTCCGTCGCGGCCGTCAGCGTCGGCATCCTCAACGGCGAGCCCCGGCTCGACCTGGAGTACGTCGAGGACGTCGCCGCCGAGACCGACATGAACGTCGTCTGCACCGGCGACGGGCGCTTCGTCGAGGTCCAGGGCACCGCCGAGGGCGAGCCCTTCGACCGCAAGCTGCTCGACGCCCTGCTCGACCTCGCCGTCAAGGGCTGTGCGGATCTGACGCGCATTCAGGCCGACGCGCTGGCTGTCCCGCTGGGGAACCGGTGACCGCGAAGCCCCAGCTGGTCCTCGCCACGCGCAATTCCAAGAAGCTCGCCGAGCTCCGCCGGATCCTCGACGAGGCCGGGCTCGACGTCGAGCTCGCCGGGCCCGAGGTGTTCGCCGAGGTGCCCGACATCGCCGAGACCGGCGCGACGTTCGCCGAGAACGCGGTCCTCAAGGCCCGCGCGGTCGCGGCCGCGACCGGGCTGCCGGCGGTGGCGGACGACTCCGGGCTGTGCGTCGACGCCCTGAACGGGATGCCGGGCATCCTGTCGGCCCGCTGGGCGGGGAAGCACGGAGACGACGAGGCGAACCTCGACCTCGTCCTCGGCCAGCTCGCCGACCTCCCCGACGACCGGCGGGGTGCCCACTTCGCGTGCGCCGCGGCGCTGGCTCTGCCGTCGGGGGAGGCGGAGGTCGTGACCGGCGAGGTCGTCGGTGTCCTGCTCCGGGAGCGGCGGGGCGAGAACGGGTTCGGCTACGACCCCATCTTTCGTCCGAACGGGTACGACCGGACCACGGCCGAGATGGACGCGGCGGAGAAGGACGCGATCAGCCACCGGGGTCGCGCCCTGCGCGCGCTCGTCCCCCACATCGCCGTGTGCTTGAGGGGAACTCCCAGCACCGGCGGCTAGATTGAACCGCGATGTGGACCGCATGGCTACGTGGCCTCGACACCCTTGAGGGCACGATCGCGCTCACCGAGCCGGTGGATCCGGACGTCCTTGCCGACGCCGAGGACCGGCTCGGCCTGATCCTGCCCGACGCCCTGCGCACGCTGCTGCTGGAGTCCGACGGCGTGGTCGGCATCGGTCGTGGGGAGCCCGTGTGGCCGGCCGAGCGGATCGCCGAGGAGAACGTCCTGCTCCGCACCGCGGGGTCGACCCCCGCGCTGCCCGACGGCGCCGACGACGACCTGCTGTTCTTCGGCGACGCAGGGGACGGCCGTCTGCTCGCCTACGAGCTCGAGGGTGACGAGGTCACCGAGCCCGACGTGTACCTCTGGCAGCCCGACCTGCGCGAGGCGGTCTGGATCGCCTCGGACCTGCAGAGCCTGCTCGACGACTGGTACCGCGGAGACCTGCCGGACGAGGACCGCTCGTTAGGGTGAGCGGCGTGATCTCGAAGCTCCGCCCCGGGCGGCGCCCGGCGCTGATCTTCGTGCTCGGCTCGCAGCGCTCGGGGACGAACGCGCTGCGGCAGTCCCTTTCGCTCGACCCGTACGTGATGGGCTTCAACGAGCGGGCGAACAGTGAGCTGTACGCGCGGTGGAAGCTGCGCCCGGAGCCGGAGATCCGCGGCTTCCTGCGCTCCTGCGCCCCGCACAAGGTGCTGCTCAAGCCGATCCAGTCGGTGTTCAAGACCCCGGTGGCGGAGTTTCTCGCCCCGTTCGCGGACTACGACCTCAAGGTCGCGTGGATCTACCGCGACCCGGTGGCGGTGTTCCGCTCCCGCAGCGCGCGCTGGACCGACCGCAACGACGCCGCCCGCTTCGCGAACGAGTGGAACCGCATCAACTCCTCGGCCCTGGACGCGAACGACCCCCGGATCGGGGTCGTCAGCTACGACCGCCTGCTCCAGGGCGGGCCGTCCTTCGGGGCGATGAACAAGTTCCTCGGCACCCGCGGCGACAACCTGTTCCGCGCGACCCGGAGCAAGGAGGAGATCCTCGACGAGGTCGGCGAGGCGAACGCCGAGCGCATCGGCGCCGAGACCGCCGGAACGCTCGCGCGCATGGACGCCGCCGCGGACGCGTTTCTCGCGGCGTGGGGCACCGCCCTGCCGGCGGAGGAGCCGAGCTCCTCCGACGACCTCGTCCTGGACTGAGCGCTTCGAGAACGGTCAGGACCCGGCCCGCGCCCAGGCCTCCAGCTGGGCGACGAACTTCTCGCCGGCGGTCCGCCAGTCGTGCTCGGCGAGGGCGGCCTCGTGACCGCGGCGGCCGTAGGCGACCCGCCGCTCGGCGTCGTCCCGCAGCCGCAGCACCGCGGCGGCCGCGGCGGCGGGGTCGTCCCAGCCGACGACCGTCCCGCAGCCGTGCCGGGTGACGAGGTCGGCCGCGGGCGGGTTCGGGGTGGTGACGACCGGCAGCCCGTGGGCCATGTACTCGATGACCTTGGTCGGCATCGAGTGCCGGTAGTTCGGCTGGTCGGTCAGCAGGGACAGGCCGGTCAGGGCGCCGGGCAGTCGGGCGAGTGCGGTGTCGTTGGGCTGGAACCCGGCCCAGTCGAGGACACCGTCGGCGACGGCCTGCTCCAGCAGCGGCGTCGCGGCCGCGTCGGCGCCGCCGATCAGCTCGACCCGCACACCCTCGGGCGCGAGGCGGCGGGCGACGGCGACCATCTCGGCCGCGCCGCGCTCGAGGGTGATCGCGCCGAGGTACACGGCCCGGTCCGCGCCCGGGGGCGGGACCTGCGCGGGCACCAGTGTCTGGTTCGGCACCACCGGGTGGGGGCGGCGGAACCGGCCGACGTAGCCGTGCTCGGCGAGCAGCAGGTGCACCGAGCGCTCCGCGGCGCTCTCCGCGAGGCGGACGGCGGCCGCGAGCGGCACCCGCGCCGGCCGGGGGAGCCAGGCCTTCATGCCGAGCGCGGCGGCGGTGTCCTCGTGCACGTCCCACACCACCGGGCGCCCGCGGTGCGCGCCGGCGACGGCGAGCAGCAGCTCGGGGTCGTGCAGGACCGTGATGTCGACCTCGTCCCGCAGCCGCCGGTAGGCGGCGCGGGCGGCCTTCACCGCGCCGAGCCGGTTGCGGCCGGCCGAGCGCGGCAGGTCGACGCCCTCCAGCCCGTCCCGGGGCGTCACGCCGCGCGCCGAGAACGGCGCCGCGTACACGACCGAGTGCCCGGCCGCGGTCAGCGAGGCGATCTCGCGGTGCAGGATCCGGGCGTCCTCCGGATGGTGCACGACCGTCATCACGAGGACGCGCATGACCTTGGGCGCCTCCGCGTCAGAGGCGCTCGACCGTGGACGACGCGGTCAGTACGCCGCGGGTGTCCAGCACGAGCTGCCCGCCGGTGATCACGTCGAGGTCGAAGGCGCGGTGCGGCGCGAGCAGGATCGACAGGTCCGCGAGGCGGACGCCGTCGCCGAGGTCGTCGACCTTCGGCACCGGCGTGCCGTCGACGTTCCACGACGGGACGTGCGGGTCGCAGTAGCTGACCTCGGCCCCGAGCGCCCGGAGGCGACGGACCAGCGGCAGCGCCGGGGTCTCGCGCTCGTCGGCGATGTCGGGCTTGTAGGTCACGCCCAGCAGCAGGATGTTCGAGCCGTTGACCGCTTTGCGCTGGGTGTTGAGCAGCCGCGTCGCGCGCTGGGCGACGTACACCGGCATGCGCTCGTTGACCTCCTGCGCCAGCTCCACGAAGTGGAAGGGGTAGCCGAGCTTGCGAACCGCGTGCGAGAGGTAGTTCGGGTCGATCGGGATGCAGTGCCCGCCGACGCCGGGGCCGGGGCGGAACGCCTGGAACCCGAACGGCTTCGTCGCGGCCGCGTCGATCGCCGACCACAGGTCGATGCCGAGCTCGTTGCAGAACATCGCCATCTCGTTGACGAGCGCGATGTTCACGTGCCGGTAGGTGTTCTCGAGCAGCTTGGCCATCTCGGCCTCGGCGGTGCCCTTCACCGGCACGACGGTCTCGACGATCTTCCCGTAGAACGCGACGGCGCGGTCCCGGCACGCGAGCGTGTGACCGCCGACGACCTTCGGGGTGTTGCGGAGGCCGAAGGTCGGGTTGCCCGGGTCGATGCGCTCGGGCGAGAACGCGAGGAAGAAGTCCGAACCCGCTTCGAGACCGCCGGCCTCCAGCGCGGGCAGGAGGACGTCCCGCGTGGTGCCCGGCCAGGTCGTGGACTCCAGCACGACGAGCTGACCCGGCTTCAGGTGGGCCGCGATGGCCGCGGTCGCAGCGTTGACCGCGCCGAGGTCGGGGCGGCGGTCGTCGTCCAGCGGCGTCGGGACGCAGATGACGACCGTCTCGCAGTCGCCGACCACGGTGGAGTCGGTGGTGGGGAAGAAGTTGGTGGCGATCAGGTGCGCGACCTGCTCGTCGCTGATGTCGTCGACGTGGGACTGCCCGGCCAGCAGCCCGGTGACCTTGCGCTCGCTGGCGTCGACCCCGGCGACGCGCATGCCGGCGGCCACCGCCTCGACCACGAGCGGCAGGCCTACGTAGCCGAGGCCGATGACGCCGAGGTCGTACTGAAAGCCGCTCATGTCCCCATCCAGTCCGCCGTGCCGGGGCCAGTTTTCCCCCGGTGATCGACTTCCCAGGTTACGCGTTCGGGGTGCCCAGCCGGGCGTAGAGGGCGCGATACGTCTCCGCCAGCCGGTCCCAGGTGAACCGCTCGGCCACGACGTCCCGCGCGGCCGCCGCCAACTCCGCGCACCGGGAGGAATCGGTGCGCAACCGCTCCAAACCGGCGGCCAGGGACTCCGCGTCACCCGGCCGGACCAGCTCGGCCGCCACTCGCCCGGGCGTCGGGCCGCTGCGCTCGTCGACGAGCTCGCGGAGCGCAGGAAGATCCGAAAGGACCAGCGGCCGGCCCGCGGCCATGGCCTCCAGCGGTTTGAGCGGGGTCACCAGCCGGGTCACCCGCAGGTCGAGACGGGGGCAGACGAAGACGTCCAGGGCGGCGACCACGCGCAGCGCCACGTCGGGGGCGACCTGACCGGGCATCAGCAGGTGCTCCGGCCCCAGACCGAGCTCGGCGGCGAGCTTGTCGAGGGTCGACCGGAACGGCCCGCCCCCGACCAGGAGCACCCGGACCTTCGCCCCGCGGTCCCGCAGCAGGGCGGCGGCCTGGAGCAGGACGTCGAAGCCCTCGTACGCGGCGAGCTTGGACACGGTGCCGACGACGAACTCGTCGTCGGCGAGGCCCCACTCGCGGCGCGCGGCCGGTCGGTCGTGATGCTGCGTCAGAAGTGCTGCGTCGACGGCGTTCGGGGTCAGCACGATCTTCTCGGCCGGAATCCCGCGGTTCAGGATCTCGGCGCGCATGGTCTCCGACAGCGTCGCGACCAGGTCGGCCTCGGCCATGATCGCGGTGTCGCGGTCCCGGTGCAGACGCATGCGTTCGGGCATCGTCGCCTCGAGGTCCGCGTTCGGGTCGAGCGCGGCCCCGGCGGCCCAGGACTCCTCGAGGAAGCCGCGGATCTCGTAGAGCACCGGCAGCCCGGTCCGCTCGCGGACGGCCAGGGCGACGGTGCCGTTGCGGTGGTCGGTCGCGGCGTGCAGGACGCTCGGGCGCAGCGTGCGCACGAGCTCGGTCGCGGCGTCCGCGCCGCGCTGCAGGCGACGGTCGGCCTCGGCCGGGATCCGGCCGGTGGGGATCAGGCGGTGGTAGACGATCCCGTCGATCGTCTCCGCCGGCGCCGCCTCCGGGTGGCCGTCGCGGGCGGGCCAGCCCCACTGGGTGACCGCGACCGGGTCCAGCCCGGCCGCCCGCTGTGCGCGCAGGATGCGGTGCGTCCGCAGTGTGTAGCCCGCCTGGGCGTAGGGGAGCGCGTTGGTGACGAGGTGCAGCACGCGGCCGGGCGTCCCGACCACGCGCTCGCCGCCGCGGGAGGGCACCGGGTCCTTGCCGTAGGCGCGCAGTTCCCCCTCGTAGCGCCGGCGGAGGCGGTCGCCCGCCGGGAGCAGCGCGACGGCCGCGGAGAGCTCACCCGCCCGGGCGAGTGCCCGGGCGCGGTCGCGGGTCTGCCCGGCCGCGGTGCGGGGGAGCCGGTTCAGTCCGGGGAGGCGGGCGGGGTCCTCGGTGATGCGGTCACGGACGACCCGGGCGGTCAGCGCGGGCCGCGTCAGGGCCCCGCGCAGCAGGGGACCGACGAGAGCCCGGAGCGCGTTCACCGGCGCAAGTATGCTCGGTGCCCGTGAGGGGTGGCGTTCGGACACGGATCGGATTTCGGGCATGACGTGCATCGCGGTCGTCGGGGCCGCCAAGTCGGGCACGTCGGCGCTGTTCGCGGCCGTCCGCAACGTGGGCGACTGGCTGGCCATCTACGAGATGAACAACGAGCGTCAGCTCGCGTTCCTGACGAACCATCCGGCACCGCAGCGGATGACGAAGATCCTCGTGCGCCGGGTCGTCGAGCGGAACCTGGACCTGACCGCGTTCGACAAGCAGGTCTACCTCGTCCGTGACCCGCGGGACATGCTCATCAGCTGGATGCTGTTCCGCCCGCTGCTGCACGGCAGCGCGCGTGACGACGACTTCTGGAACGAGTTCCTCGCCGCGCTGCGGAAGAAGGAGGCCGACCCGGCGTCGGTGTCGATCGCCGACCTGGAGGCCATCTATCTGCGCCGTTCGATGGACATGCCGTTCTCGCGTCGGCTCAAGCGCGGCTTCTTCGACCAGAAGCAGGTGCTGACGCAGTACCCGGACATGCACGTACTGCGCTACGAGGACTTCCTCGACGGCAAGGTCGACGCGGTCTCCGAGTACCTCGGCATCCCGATCGCGACGAAGGTTCGCCTCGGTGAGCACAGCGGCTACAACGAGCGCAGCAAGTCCGCCGGCGGCTGGCGCCACTGGTTCACCCCGGGCGACGTCGAGACCTACCGCGAGCTCTTCGAGCCGCAGCTGGCCAAGTACGACTACGACCTCGACTGGACGCTGGCCGCGGACCCGCAGATCAACCCCGCGACGTCGTCGGAGTACCTGGAGCGCAACCGGAACCGGCCGCAGCTGATCGGCAACGGTCCCGAGCAGTTCCTCCCGGCGGAGAAGTACGACGAGGAGCGCTTCGCGGTGCTCCGCTCCGGCGTGCAGGACGGCCGCGAGGCCGCGATGATCGAGCTCGCGCTGGTCTACCTCCGTGGGGTGCACCAGCCGCAGGACCTCGCCGCGGCGAAGGAACTGCTCGAGGACGCCGCGGCCCGCGGCAACGCGTACGCGATGGTCCACCGGGGCCTCGGCGCCCGGTACCGCGTCCCGGGCTGGGGGACCGACCCGGGTCCGTTCTTCTCGAAGGCCGCGTCGGTCGCCGGCCGCAAGCGGACCGACCAGATCATCCTCGCGCTCGACCCGGCCTGGCGGCAGCACGTGCTCCCGGCCGCGGGCAAGGCGCGGCCGTTCGCGGTCCCGACGGAGCGAATCCGGCTGCAGCTGGCGGACGGGCTCGCCCGCGCCAAGGCGCTGCGGTCGAAGCTGCAGGAGCGCGTCGGGCGCTGAGCCTCAGCCCTGGACGGCCGCCACCGAGACGCCGTCCTTGGCCTCCTGGCGACGGCGGAGCAGGTCCTTCTGCTGCCGCCGGAGCCGCCGGGCGCGGTGCTCGACGTCGGCCTGGATGGTGCGGAGCACGCCCTTCGGCGACGGCCGGGCGCCCTTCGGCACCTCGTAGCCGAGAGAACGCAGCCGGCGGCCCGACATCGCGTTCATCAGCTCGGCCTCCCAGGGCTGGAAGCGCTCCTGCCAGCGGCCGATGCTGCTCGTCGTCACCTCACCGGCGAGCTTGCCCGCGAGCGGCCGCCCGTCGACGGTGGCGTCGGAGCCCACCTCCGAGGGAGTGAGCATCTCGGGCGCGAAGTCCTCCCCGAGGAAGTTGCACAGCTCCTTGAGGACGGGCTCGGGGTCGCTGACGAGGGCCTCGTAGCGGATCTCCATCCACTGCCCGGACGGCACGCGCTTCGCGGCGCGGCGGCCGTAGTCGATCGCGCGGTTCCACTGGGCGATCGCCTCGGGGGTGTCGCGCTTGGACCAGCGCTGCCGGGTCAGGGACGCGGCGGCGTCGCGGCCGTCGCGGACCATGTTGACCAGCTGCGCGTTCGGGTACAGCCGCAGCAGGTCGTCGACGTGCTCGATGTAGGTGGGGAACTTGTCGCCCCAGCGCGGCTTGTCGAAGCGCGCGGCGTACTGCTCGAACGTCGCGGACAGCGCGGACCCGATCGTGGGCGGCGCGGCGACGATGGCCTCGATCGTGGTCTTCCGGTCGATGCCGAGGCGGTCGAACTGGCCCTGCTTGCCGGTGATGAACTCGGCGAGCTTGCGCCGGTTCGCCTCCTGCGTGAGGTCGCCGAAGCGCTCGCGCTCGTAGTAGCTGCGGAGCACGAAGCGCGTCTCCGGCGGGACGGCGATCCGCGGGTGCGAGAGCAGCATCAGCCGCATCAGCGTCGTTCCGGAGCGCGGGCACCCCATGACCAGGACAGGACGTTCGGCACGCGCATTCGACACGCGCAGCAGGCTATCGGTTCGTTCCTGGCAAGGTCCTGAGATGTTCGCGTGCGGCGCCTGAATTGGGCAGAAGTCGCCCACGACGTCCGTACGGTCGTGTGACATGGCGAACCGATCCGCGGACACCGGCCAGTCGGCCGGCCTGAGCGTGGTCGTGGTGGGCGCCGCCAAGTCCGGTACCTCCGCCCTGTTCTCGGCCATCCGGAGCTCCGGGCACTGGCTCGCCATCTACGAGACCAACCACCAGGGCCAGGTCCACTTCCTGACGACCCATTCGGCACCGCGACGCGTGACGAAGGTGCTGCTGAGCCGCGTGGTCGAGCGCGGCCTCGACCTGACCGGCTTCGACCACCGCGTCCACATCGTCCGCGACCCGCGGGACATGCTCGTCAGCTGGATGCTCTTCCGTCCGCTGCTCGGCGGGTCCGCGCGCAATCCGGAGTTCCTCTCGGAGTTCTGCGGGGCGCTGCGGCGGAAGGAGGCCGATCCCCGGTCGGTTCCGCTCGCCGAGCTCGAGGACGTGTACCGCCGGCACGGCGTCGGGCGCCCGTTCGCGGAGCGCTTCGAGCGCGCCTTCGCCGACGAGGACGCCGTGTGCGAGCGGTACCCGGACCTGCACCGCATCCGGTACGAGGACTTCCTCGCCGGCGAGGTCGCGGATCTCGCTCGGCAGCTCGGGGTGCCCGTCCGCACCGAGGTCAGCGTGGGGCAGCACATCGCCCACAACGAGCGGGCCAAGACCGCGGGCGGATGGCGGCACTGGTTCACCCCGAGCGACGTCGACACCTACCGGCCGCTGTTCGAGGCCCAGCTCCGGCGGCACGACTACGACCTGGACTGGACGCTCGAAGCCGCGCCGCGGATCGACCCGGAGACGGGGTCGCGGTACGTCGAGAAGAACCTGGAACGTCCGCGACTCGTGGGTGCCGGCCGGCCGGAGATGCTCGCCCGGGCCGACTACACCCCCGAGCGCATCGCGTTGCTGGTCTCGGGCGTCGCCGACGGTCGCGAGGCGGCGATGGTGGAGCTCGCCCTGGTCCACCTGCGCGGGCTGGGCAGCGCGCAGGACTTCGGCGCCGCCCGGGAGCTGCTCGCGGACGCGGCCGCCCGGGGCAACGGCTACGCGATGATCCACCTCGGTCTCGCGGCGAGATACCGGGTCCCCGGGTTCGGCAAGGCGTCCGGTGCGTACTTCCGGCAGGCCGTCGAGGTGATGGGCCGCCGGCGCGCGACCCGCCTGATCGGCGAGCTCAACCGCGGGTGGCAGCAGCACGTCCTGCCGGCCACGTCCACGGCTTCCGGGCTCGCGGCGCTGCCGCACCGGTGGCGCATTCGGGGGCGCCGCGGCTCGCGGACCTTCGCGATCTCGGGCTGACAGCCGGCGGGCCTGCTGGGCTCCGGCCGCTCGGCGCCCACTACACTGCCGCCGATGGACGCGGAGATCCTGCACGTACTCGGAGCGCGTCCCAACTTTCCCAAGGCCGCCCCGGTGATCCGGGCGCTCGACGCCCTCGCGATCCCCGGCCTGACGCAGCAGATCGTCCACACCGGTCAGCACTACGACGCGTTGATGTCCGACGTGTTCTTCGCCGACCTCGGGCTGCCGGAGCCGGTGGCCAACCTCGGCGTCGGCTCGGGCAGCCACGGCAAGCAGACCGGCGCCCTGCTGGCCGGGCTCGAGGACCTGATCGCGGAGCGCCGCCCCGAGCTCGTGCTCGTCTACGGCGACGTGAACTCCACCCTCGCCGCGGCGCTGGTGTGTTCGAAGATGGGCGTCCCGTTCGGCCACGTCGAGGCCGGCCTGCGCTCGTTCGACCGGACGATGCCGGAGGAGATCAACCGGATCGTCACGGACTCCCTCGCCGACCTGCTCTTCGCCACCAGCCCCGAGGCGATCGGCCTGCTCGGGCAGGAGGGCATCAGCCCGGACAAGGTCCACCTCGTCGGCAACCCGATGATCGACAGCCTGTTCGCCGCGCTGCCCAAGCTCGACGCCGCGGCGATGCGCGCCCGCTTCAGCCTGCCGGAGCGCTACGGCGTCGCGACCCTGCACCGGCCGGGCAACGTCGACGACGTCGCCTCCGCGCGTGAACTTGTCGAGGCGGTCAACGAGGTCAGTCGCATGCTGCCGATCGTGCTGCCGCTGCACCCGCGTGGCCGGGCGACGCTGGCCGAGGCGGGGCTCGTCGCCACGCCCGACCTGCAGATCGTCGACCCGCTCGGCTACCTCGACTTCATGTCGCTGGTGCGCGGCGCCGCCCTGGTGCTCACCGACTCCGGTGGCGTCCAGGAGGAGACGACGGCGCTGAAGGTGCCGTGTCTGACGGCCCGTCCGAACACCGAGCGTCCGATCACCACGACCCACGGCACCAACAAGCTCGTGACGCCGGCGACGATGGTCGCCGCCGCGAAGGAGGCGCTGTCCGCCGAGGCCGAGTGGCCGCCGGAGGGCCCGCCGCTGTGGGACGGTCAGGCCGGCCCGCGCATCGCGCACGTCCTCAAGCGCTGGCTCGCCGCCCGCCACTGACCCGGTCGGGGTCGCCGTCGGACGTGTACCGCAGCTCCGGGCGGCGGCGCAGCTCGGCGAGCACCGCTTCGGCGGCGGAGAGCCCGGCGGCGAGGCGCGGGATCGCGTAGGGGTCGAACGCCGTCGCGAACGGGGAGAGCGCCGCCGTGCGTCCGGTGCCGAAGACGGCGGCGAACTCGTACGGGACGCCGTTGTACGACCCGCGCCAGGCGAGTTCGGGATTGCGCGGCAGGTGGCCGTACGGCGTCGCGAACGTCCGGACCTGGTAGCCGGGGACCGCGGCGTCGATGTCGGCGAGATTGGCGCCGATCTGCTCCTGCACGGCGAGGTCGTCGAGGTGCTGCAGCTCCGGGTGCGACTGGGTGTGCGCCCCGATCTCGTAGCCGTTGGCGGCGAGCCAGGGCAGGACGTCCGGGTCGTTGAACGGGATGCGGTTGGTGACAACGAAGAACGTCGCGGTGGGGCGGAAGTCCGGGTGCGCGCGGCCGAACGCCTCGAGAATGCCGAGTGCGGTGTTCGGCTCCGGTTCGCCGTCCGGACCGATCTGGGCCTGGCCGGCCGAGGAGTCGTCGAAGGTCAGCACGACCGGGTGCGTGCCGACGGGCAGGTCGATGTTCCCGGCGACGTAGTCCGCCGCGGTGACGGGCCGGTAGCCCTCGGCGTGGAGCCGGCGCAGGTCCGCGCGGAACTGCGCGGGCGTCCGGTCCGACGGGGCGCGGGCCTCGGGCCGGATCTGGTGGTACATCAGAATCGGGATCTGGCCGAGCTCGTCGATCCCGCCCGCGGCGGGGACGCGGGTGGCGGGGACGCGGGTGGCGGGGGACGGCGTCGGGCTGGGTTCGGCCGCCCGGGAGTCGTCGCCACCGCCGCAGGCCCCGAGCAGGGCGAGGCCGAGGACGAACGCCGCGGCTCGGGTCCCTCGGGCCACGTTCAGCTCTTCGGAGCCCCGGTCAGCAGGTCCGCGAAGGTGCCGCAGACGACCGGGAGGTCGAACGCGGCGGTGACCTGACGCTGTGCCTCGGCGCGCCGGTCCTCCCAGGTCCCCTCGGCGGTCACCGTGCGGATCTCCGCCGCGATCGCGGCCGCCGAGTCGTGCACCCACTCCTCGGCGTAGACCGTGCGCGCGCCCGGCCAGGGCAGGACCGCGGGCACCGCGCCGGAGGCCATGCCCTCGGCGGGGGAGAGGTGGAAGCTCTCGTCGTCACTGGTCGAGAGCACCCAGCCGATGCCCCGTAACCAGGCCGGCACGTCCGGCCCGAAGCCGTCGAAGACCACCGCGTCGCGCAGGTTCGGGTCCGTTCGGATGCGGCGCATCAGGTCGTCGACGTGCGCGCGCTCGGCGGGCTGCTTCCAGACCCACCAGTAGTCCCAGGCCTGCTTGCTCTTCACGAACAGGTGGAAGCGCTTGTCGTCCCGGCGGAGTTCGGAGAGGACGTCGAGCGCGAGGTCCATCCGCTTGCGGGCGGGGGCGATGCCGATCATGCCCAGGTGGAACTGAGCACCCGTCAGCTTCGGGCGGTCGAGCTGCGCACCGTCGACCCAGTTCGGGACCACGACGATCTTCTCCGTCGGCCACCTCGTGATCTGAGCGGTGAGGTCGGCGTAGTGCCGGTTCACGCAGACGACGGTGTCGACGTTGCGGATCTTCACCTGCTTGACGTAGTTCGTGAACAGCTCGAACCGGTGCAGGCGGATGATCAGGCGCTGGTTGGACCGCTTGTGCTTCGAGTACCAGATCGCGTTGCCGCCGCACCACTCGCAGATGATGACGTCGGCCCAGTCGAGCAGTTCCCGGCTGCGCTCCTTGTCGTGGCGGCCCAGGGTCTCCCAGTTGTCCATGCGGAGCTCGACGCCGGGGAGCGCGGCCAGGTAGTCCGCGATGCGGGTGAAGAACTTCATGTCGTGCCCGGCGACCACGACGCGCAGCGGGCGCGCGCCGGCGGCGGGCAGGTTCGGCCGGGCCGAGGGGAAGGCGCGCTCGAGCAGCGTGGACATGCGCTCGGTCGCCTTCGTCATCGTGTGCTGCGCGGCGGCGGCACCCGTGCGCTCGCGGGCGAGGGCGTACCTGGCGGGGTCGGTCGCGACACCGGCGATCAGGCCGACGACCTCGGCGAGGCCGTGGTCCGGGCCGTCCGCGCCGATGCCGTCGACGAACAGCGGGTAGTCGGGCCCGAGCAGCCGCTCGTGCATCGGCGTCCGGTTGAGCACGGCCGGCAGGCCGAGGACGCCGTACTCCAGGACCTTGGTCGAGAGCTCGAGGCTGTCGTCGAGGTCCGCGTCCCGCCAGGACAGGCCGACGTGCGCGGCGCCGGCGAGCTGCATCGCCTTCTCGCGCGGCTGCCCGCCGTGCCAGACGACGCCCTTGCCCGACTCCAGTGCGGATTGCATCCGCTCCTTGTACGTCGGGTCCTTCGGGTCGTCGTGGACCTTGTCGCCGACCATGTGCAGCTCGGCGTTGACCCCGCGGGCGGCGAGCTGCTCGGGCAGCGCCGCCATCTCGAGGGTGTTCCACCGCGGCGCGTACTTGCCGGTGTAGACGAGCTTGAGGGTGCTGTCCGCGGACGGCGGGGGCGGCGACTCGACGCCGGTCACCTCCGGCGCGACCGGCGGGAAGAGCACCGAGCGGCCGCAGGCCTCGGGCACCAGGCCCTCGAAGAACCCGCGGAGCTCCTCGGTCTGGCAGAGCAGGAAGCGGGACGCCTTCGCGATCGCGGTCAGTTGGCTGACGGCCTCCGGCGTCGCCTCGACCACGGACTGCGGGACGTCGGTGAGGTAGGTCCAGAGCCGGCCCGTCGCGACGTCGTCGGCGACGAGGCGGGACACCGCGGGCAGGCCGCGCACGACCACGAGGTCGTAGGGCGCCTTGGTGTCCAAGGCTTTCAGGACCTGCGAGACCTGAGGCGGCGTCAGACCGTTGGACTTGCCGTTCGCGAGTTCGGGCAGTAGCGCGTCCTCGAACGGCTTCACGAGCGTGACGTTCGGCAGCGCCGCGAGGGGAGCGGTGAGGCGATCGGTCTTGATCGGCGCCTTGAGCACCAGGTCGACCTGACACCCGGCGTTCGACAGCGTCTGGACGATCCCCTGAACCCAGATGGCCGAGCCGTCGATCAGGTTGAGGTCGACGTGGCCGTAGACCATTGCGCGGCGGGTCATGCGTTTTCCTCCACGACCCGCTCGGCCGGCAGGTCGAAGCCGAGGTCGAGCTGGGTGTTCAGCCGCGCGACGAGGGCGGGGCCGGCTTCGGCGTCGGTCAGGACGAGGTCGGCGTGCGTCGCCACGCGGTTGAGTCCGGGGCTGGCGTAGTGCGGCGAGTTCCACCAGACGACGACCGGGCGCCCCATCGCGCGCGCGGCCGTGATGATGTCGACCAGGGCCTGGTCGCGCACCCCGTACGCACCCTGGGTCGTGTAGGCCCACGGGCCGGGCGCGCCGAGCGCGGCCGACTCGATGAGCACCACGTCGGGGTCGGTGCGCGTCACGATGCCCTCGCCGTCGTGGGGGAGCAGCTTGTTCACGACCGCGTGCGGGGTGGCGGCCTCGCCGCGCAGCGCGGGTGCGGTGTCCGCGGTGAGGATGCCCGCGATCACCGGGACGGTCCGTGGCCCGATCGCCATCGCGGTGTGGGTCAGGTAGAGCAACCCGGCGTCGATGTCGTCGAGCTCGTTGACCTGGCGGGCCGCGAGGCCGCGGTTCGGCACGGACGCCGCCGGCGCCGCGTCGCCGCCCTTGCGCGACCGGCCGGCCCGGCCCTTCCACATGCCCCACAGGTCCGCCGGGAGGGTCTTCGCCTTGCGCGGGTTGCGGGCCGCGTTCACCAGGGTCCGGCCGACGACGTAGGTCGCAGAGGACTCCAGGGCGGAGATCCGCGCCTCCAGCGACTGGATCCGCCGGTCCCGACCCGCGAGCGCCCGCTCGTACCGGGCCGTCGCCGCGGCCCCGCTCATGACGTCGATGTCCTCGTCGTCGTCCGGCTCCGCCGCCGGGAGCCCGGAGTGCGCCTCGACGCAGGTCAGCAGCGCCGCTCCCACGACGGTGTCGTCCTGGCTGTCGGCGCTGTCCAGCGCGCCCGCGGCGACCAGCTGCAGCGTCCCCCCGCGAGGGATCAGGTGCAGCGGCACCGGCTCGCCGGCGTCGGTCGAGAGCAGCAGCACCCGCGCCCCCGCCTGCAACCGGTCCGCGATCCCCGCGACCGGCGCGTCGGCCAGGACGACCAGCGTCCCCGGCCCGAACCGCTCGTCGTCCGCGGCCGGCCGGGCCTTCAGCCCACCCGGCAGCTCGACCGCCGGGCCACTGAGCTGGACCACGGCCTGGACGCCCGTGAGGTGCGGAGTCAGCAGGTCGGATAGCTGCACGGGCACGCCGAAATCCTCCGCGCGGCTGCGCTGGTCAGGGGCCGAAAGATCGCTTCAGCCTAGGTGGTGCGGAAGGGGGGACTTGAACCCCCACGCCCGAAGGCACCAGATCCTAAGTCTGGCGCGTCTGCCAATTCCGCCACTTCCGCGTACCGACGAGGGTAGGGCAGCGGGGGACCGCGGCCGCCCGTCATCGCCCCGGGAGCCTCAGGCTGCTGGCTCGTCGGGTCCGTAGCGGGGTGCTGGTCGCTCCTCCCCGGGTGCTCGGGGCCGGCCGGGTGGGTCGGGCTCGATCAGGGGTGGGATCTCGACGTCGTAGCCGACGCCGAGGCGGGTGATCCAGCGGACTCGGTCGTGGCCGAGCCGGATGAGTTGCCACCCGCCTTTGGTCTTGAGGTCGTGGTCGTGCTCGCAGAGCGGGCCGAGGTTCCCGGCCAGGGTCAGTCCCCCGCGGGCGTGGTCGATCGTGTGGTCGATCTCGGACCGCGCGGCGGGGAGCCGGCAGCCGGGGGCCTGGCAGGTCGTCATCCGCAGCTGGGTGTCCCGGCGTAGTCCTTGGCGGGGGAAGCGCCGCCGGGCGTCGTCGTCCGGGTCCTCCGGGGCGGGCTCGTTCTCGGCGCCGGCGGTCGCGAGGAGGTGTTGGCGGCCGATCTCGACCAGCACGGCCCGCCAGGTGGGGACGTGTTCACCGGTGACGGTGCCGTCGAGCAGCGCTTGCAGGAGGGTGGCGGGGATGAGCAGGTCGACGATGCCGTGGTCACTGGTCCGGCGTCGTTCCCAGTCGACCGGCCGCGGGCTGACGAGGCCGGAGCTGACCGCGTACCCGTCGGGGCCGGTGACCGCGAACCGCCACTGGCCCGCCGCCAGTCGGTGGGCAAGGTCGCGGGCGTACTCGGCGTGCACCGGGCCCTGCCCGGCCAGCTCGGCCGGGTCCCGGTCCAACCCGAGCAGGGTGGAGACCTTCGCGGTCAGCTGCACCCCGTGGTGCGGAGACACCGCGCTCGGGGCGGGCTCCGGCTCGGGCGCCGCCTCCGGCCCGGGCGCTGCCTCCGGCTCGGCCTCGGGCTCGGGCTCGGGCGCTGCCTCCGGCTCGGGCTCCGGCTCGGGCGCCGGCTCCGGCTCAGGCTCGGGTTCGGGCTCTGGCGGGAACTCCTCGCCCATCTCCTCGTCGGTCGGGCGTGTGGTGGCGAGGTGGGCGAGGATCGCCTCGTCGGTGAACCCGGCGTAGGTGCCGTCCAGCAGGTTGAGGGCGATCTCCGAGCGCAGGTGATCCAGCGGTCGCGGGTCCCCGGTTCGTTTGGCGTCGTCAGCGAGCTTCCGCACCCGCGCGATCGCGGCGGCGACCCGGGCGGGGTCCTGGTTCTGCGCGGCCATGGTGGCGGTGCCGTCCTCGTTGCGCCAGGAGATGACCCGCCGTTCCCGGTGGGCTTCGGTGAACCGGCGCAGCGCCCAGTCCGGGTCGAGCTGGATGCCGAGTTTGCGGCACCGCGCGGCGAGCTGCTCACTGGTCCAGGGCCGGTCGGCGTCGATCGAGCAGTGCCCGAGGACCTCATCGATCACGGTGTTGGCGTGCTCGTCGCTCATGTCCCGGACCCAGAAGTGGATCACCCGGGCCCGTTCGATGCTCAACTCGCCGGCGGCCATGGCGGCGTGCAACTTGGGGAAGCGCCGCACGACGGCCCAGGCGAAGTCGAGCAGCTCATTCGCGGTATAGCCCGAGATGTGCAGGGCGGTGCGGACCTCATCGGCGCCCCACCGGTCCGGGGCCGCCAGGCGCACGATCTCCTCCTGCGAGTCCAGGCCCCGGGACCCGACCTCGGCCACCATCGCCAACCGCACCGCGTCGGCGGCGTTGGTCTGCCGCTGCGCCGCCCGCAGCACCGCGACCGTCTCGGCCCCGGTCATCGACGCGCACTCGGCCTCACTCGGCCTCAGGCCGAGCGAGACCTGCCACGCACTCGGCGTGGGTGCTGCTGCCGTCGATGTCCCCGTCATCACGAATGAACCTAGCGGGCACCACCGACAGTCCATTTTCGACGGGATCGAGGCGCGGGGGCGGAGGAGCGGAGGAGCGGAGGAGCGGAATCCGCGGTGCCACAACGCCTCTGACGCCCCATCAACACCACGCGACCCCCATTGAAGATGTCATCTCCAACGGGTTGTGGATAACCCCGACGAAAGGGTGACACCCCATTACTCGGGAGTACGGGGTGTCGGCGCCCCTTCTCGACCACGGGTGCGGCGGGCCAACTGACCGACGGGGTCGTTCGTTGAGTCGGATTCAGCGGTCGGCCGAGTTCGACCCACCAGAGGGTCAGACCTCCAGGTCGCGCAGCAGGCGCTCGACGTGGCCGGTGGCCTTCACGCCGTACATCGCCTTGGTCAGCTTGCCCTTGGGATCGATGACGAACGTGCTCCGGATGACGCCGGTGACCGTCTTGCCGTACATCTGCTTCTCGCCGAAGGCGCCGTAGGCGGTGAGGACGGACTTGTCCGGGTCCGAGAGCAGCGGGAACGGCACGTTGTCCCGGTCGCGGAACTTCGCGAGCTTGGCCTCTGAGTCGGGGGAGAGGCCGAGGACGACGTAGCCGGCGTCGGTGAGCCGGGCGAAGTTGTCCCGGAAGTCGCAGGCCTGCTTGGTGCAGCCCGGGGTCATCGCCGCCGGGTACGCGTAGAGGATGACCGTCCGGCCTCGGTAGTCCTTGAGCTTGTGCTTCTTGCCGTCGGCGTCGGTCAGCGTGAAGTCGGGTGCGGTGTCCCCGGGGGACAGGCGGACGTTCGCCACGGCGCGGCTCCTCGGTCAGGTGTCTGATCGCACATCTGATCAGGACGAGGAATCCATCCTGTCCCCTGGGCGCGCGCGACCCGCGTCGGGTCCCGTCGGCGGACACTCGGCGGGCGCGGCGTGCGGGGCGTCCGGCGTGATTTGTCCGGAACCTGACAGACTGCGCGGGTCCACGCAGGTGAAGGAGGCGAGCGTCGTGGCGAAGAGCGGGGCACCGGAGTCGGGGGGCGCGAACGCCCGTCTCGAGGCGCAGATCGAAGAGGCGCGCAACAACCTCGCCGAGACCATCGACGCGATCGCCGAACGGGTGGCACCGAAGAATGTGGCCGCCGAGGCGAAATCGAAAGCGCGATCTTTCGTCGTGAATGAGGACGGATCGCTGCGAACCGACCGCATGGTCAAAATTGCCGCGGTCGCCGGGATTGTCCTCGTCATCGGGCTCTGGCGGCGCTACCACTGACCGGGTTTCGCCCGACTTGAGGGCCTTTGGGCCCGAGTTTTCGCAGGTCAGAAGACCTGGAACCGAACGGCCCAACGTCACGTCAAAGGCGGGACAGTTCATCGCCCGATCTGGGGAATCGCGGCGGCGGGCTTTCTTCAGGGGAAATACGCTGCATCTCGGTGTCCGCAGCAAGAAGCTTTGATTCCAGGGGTGGGATTTTCATGTCCAGCATCAACGCGGCTGCGATTGCGGCCAAGCACCGTGGCAACGCCGAGGGTTCGGTCCGGGTTCTCGGGCAGACCGCGGCTGTGGCCGGTATCTCCGGCGCTCTGCTCCTCGCACTCAAGGCGATGGTTCTCGTCTCGCCGGCCGTCCTGCCGGGCAGCGACGGTCTCGACGCGCTGGGTCGTCCCAACGCCGTGACCGCGCCGGTCGAGCCCGCGCCGGTCGTCTTCGAGCCGGCCTCGAACAGCGCCCCCGTCGGCGCCTCCGAGCGCACCGCTCCGACCGTCACCCGCACCGTCGTGCTCCCGACGCCGACCACCACCAAGCCGGTCGTGGTCGACAAGCCGAGCACCACGCCGACCAAGCCGAACACGCCGTCGACCCCGTCGACGCCGTCGAAGCCCGCCGACACGTCCAGCTCGGTCGGCACCGTCACCAAGCCGGTCACGGACCTGGTCGACGGCGTCCTGCCGGGTGTCGGCACCACCGTCGGCGGCGTGGTCGACACTGTCGGCGGCACCGCGGACGGCCTGGTCGACACCGTCAACGGCACGACCGGCAACCTGCTCAAGCCCGTCACCGACACGCTCGGCGTCGGCTCGAGCCAGGAGGCCAAGCAGGGCCTGGTTCCGTCGCTGGGCAACACCGTCGGCGGCGTGGTCGGCACCGTCACCGGCTCGACCGGTACCAGCGGTCAGCAGAGCGGCGGCCTGCTCGGCGGCGGGGGCCTCCTCGGCACCGGCCTGCTCGGCAAGAAGTGACCTCCGCGTACGTGATCTGACGCACGCGTCCGGGACCCCGCAGCTTCGGCTGCGGGGTTCCGTCGTTTAACCGGCGTTCGGGTGCCCGGGCGCACCGCCTACGCTGGAAACGTGAGTTCCTCTGAGAGTGCGGCGGACAAGTTGCCGATCCGGATGCTGCACGACCGCGTCCTGGTACGGGCCGACGCCGGTGAGGGGGAGCGGCGGTCCGGCGCGGGCATCCTGATTCCGGCGACGGCGCAGATGGGCAAGCGGCTGGCCTGGGCCGAAGTGGTGGCGGTGGGCCAGCACGTGCGGTCGGTCGTCGTGGGCGACCGGGTCCTGTTCGACCCCGAGGACCGCTCCGAGGTCGAGGTCCGCGGGACCGACTACGTCCTGCTCCGCGAGCGTGACGTCCACGCGGTGGCGTCCGAGCGGATCGACGACGGCTCGCCCGGCCTGTACCTGTAAGCCCGTTTCGTCACCGTGCGCTGACCGATCGGTCACGCAGCGTCGCTGTGCGTGCGCTGGGTGTGGGATAAGCGTTTGTTTTCTGGAGTCATTCCGGGAACACTCCGACACCCATCCGAGGTTCCACCCATACGCGAATCGCATACGCGAATCGCATGCGCGACCGCGGCGCGGGGAGGAGACACGAATGAACCCGATGAAGCAGGAGGACACCACGGCGACCAAGAAGCGTGCGCCGTTGCCGGTCCAGGGGCGGCGCAGCCGTCCGGACGAGAGCGGCGACCCGGACCTGGTCCGGTTCTACCTGGACGAGATCGGTATGACCCCGCTCCTGACCGCCGAGGAGGAGGTCGAACTCTCGAAGCGCATCGAGGCCGGGCTGTATGCCGAGCGGCTGCTGGTCGAGGCCTCGCAGAAGGGCGGCCGCCGCATCGGCCCCAAGCGCCGCCTGGAACTGGAGCGCCTCGCCGCGGACGGCGTCGCCGCCAAGGACCACATGGTGCGGGCGAACCTGCGCCTGGTCGTCTCGGTGGCGAAGAAGTTCGCCGGCCGGGACGCAGCGTTCCTGGACGTCGTCCAGGAGGGCAACCTCGGCCTGATCCGGGCCGTTGAGAAGTTCGACTACAGCAAGGGCTACAAGTTCTCGACCTACGCGACCTGGTGGATCCGCCAGGCCATCCAGCGCGGGCTCGGTGAGCTCGGCCGGACGGTCCGGCTGCCCGTCCACGTGGTCGAGGAGCTGTCCCGGCTCAACCGGCTGGAGCGCACGCTGAGCGCCTCGCTCGGCCGCGACCCCAGCGTCGAGGAGCTGGCCGAGGCGTTCGAGGCACCCGTCGAGCGGGTCATCGAGCTCAAGCACATCGGCCGCGTCCCGGTGAGCCTGGACCAGAACGTCGGGGACGACGGGGACACCCGCATCGCCGACCTGATCTGCGACGACGACGCCGTCGCCGCGGCGGAGATCGCCGAGCACAACGCGATGCTCGACACCCTCCGCTCGATGGTGCGCTCCCTGCCCGAGCGGCAGGCGACGGTGCTGACGATGCGGTACGGCCTGCGCGACGGGAAGCCGCGCACGCTCGCCGAGATCGCGGCCCCGCTCGGCCTGACCCGCGAGCGGGTCCGCCAGCTGGAGAAGGAGGCCCTCGCGGCGCTCCGTGCCCCCGACTCCGAACTGGTCGGATGGAGCTGACCCGCACGAGTTGGGCAGACTGATCGGATGAGTAACGCTGTGCACCCCGAGGCCGGCCGGATCGCTGATCCGGCCGGCCTCGTCGATGTCGCCCGCCTGATCACGGCGTACTACGCCGAGCACCCGGACCCGGCCGAGCCGGGCCAGCGGGTCGCGTTCGGGACATCGGGTCACCGGGGCAGCGCCCTGAACCTGAGCTTCAACGACGACCACATCGCGGCCACGAGCCAGGCGATCTGCGAATACCGCGCAGCGCAGGGCATCGACGGTCCGCTGTTCCTCGCGAAGGACACCCACGCGTTGTCCGAGCCGGCCGCCGCGACCGCGATCGAGGTCTTCGCGGCCAACGGCGTGACGCTGCTGCTCGACAGCCGCGACGGGTACACCCCGACGCCGGCGCTGTCCCGCGCGGTGCTGACGCACAACCGCGGGCGAGCGGATCAAGGAAAGGCGCGTGGCCTCGCCGACGGGGTCGTCATCACGCCGTCCCACAACCCGCCCCAGGACGGCGGGTTCAAGTACAACCCGCCGCACGGCGGGCCCGCGGACACCGACGCGACGGGCTGGATCCAGGACCGTGCCAACGAGCTGCTCGCCGCCGGCCTGGCCGGGGTGCGGCGCATCCCGCTCGCCCGCGCCCGCGCCGCTGAGACCACCGGCACCTACGACTTCCTCGACCGCTACGTGGCGGACCTGCCCCTGGTTGTCGACCTCGAGGCGATCCGCGCGGCCGGCGTCCGCATCGGCGCTGACCCGCTCGGCGGATCGAGCGTCGCGTACTGGGGCGTGATCGGCGAGCGCTACGGCCTTGACCTGACGGTCGTGAACCCGCTCGTCGACGCGACGTTCCGGTTCATGACCCGGGACTGGGACGGCAAGATCCGGATGGACTGCTCGTCGCCCTACGCGATGGCTGGGCTCATCGAGAAGGTGACCGCGAACCGGGCGACCTACCAGATCGCCACCGGCAACGACGCCGACGCCGACCGCCACGGGATCGTCACGCCCGACGGCGGACTGCTCAACCCCAACGCCTACCTCGCGGTCGCGATCGACTACCTCGTCGCGCACCGGGACGGCTGGCCCGCGGGTGCCGCGATCGGCAAGACGCTGGTCTCCTCGGCGATGATCGACCGCGTCGCGGCCGCGCTCGGCCGCGAGGTCGTCGAGGTGCCGGTCGGGTTCAAGTGGTTCGTCTCCGGGCTGCTCGACTCCACCCTGCTGTTCGGTGGCGAGGAGAGCGCCGGTGCCTCGTTCCTCTGCCGCGACGGCTCGGTGTGGACGACCGACAAGGACGGCCCGCTGCTGTGCCTGCTCGCGGCGGAGATCGCGGCCGTCACCGGCCGGTCGCCGAGCGAGCGCTACGCCGAGCTCACCGCGAAGTTCGGTGACCCTGCCTATGCGCGGATCGACGCCCCCGCGACCCCGGCCCAGAAGGACGTCCTGAAGAAGCTGACGCCGGATCAGGTCACCGCCACCGAGCTGGCGGGTGAGCCGATCCGGGAGCGGCTCACGGCGGCGCCCGGCAACGGCGCGGCGATCGGCGGCCTCAAGGTCACCACCGAGAACGGCTGGTTCGCCGCGCGTCCTTCCGGGACCGAGGACGTGTACAAGATCTACGCCGAGTCCTTCCTGGGTGCCGACCACCTCGCGCAGATCCAGGACGAGGCCCGAGAGGTCGTCACGGCTGCGTTGGGTGGGGCATGAGCAACCTCGACGCGTCGGTGGTCGAGCAGGTCGTCCTGCTGACCCCCGACGGGACTCCCTGCGGCGTCGCCGACAAGGCCAGCGTCCACGGTGAAGTGACGCCGTATCACCTGGCGTTCTCGTGCTACGTCTTCGACCGCGACGGACGGCTGCTCGTCACCCGGCGGGCGCTGGACAAGCCGACCTGGCCGGGCGTGTGGACCAACAGCTGCTGCGGGCACCCCGGGCCGGGGGAGGACCCGGCCGACGCCGTCCTCCGCCGGCTCGACCAGGAACTCGGCATCCCGGCGGCGGACCTGACCCTCGTCCTGCCCGACTTCTCCTACCGCGCCAGCTTCCGCGGGGTCGAGGAGTACGAGCTGTGCCCGGTGTTCCTGGCGCGCTCCGACGCCGTCCCCACGCCCGACCCGAGCGAGGTCGCGGACGCGGTCTGGCGGAGCTGGGACGAGTTCGTCGCGGCGGCCACGGCGCCTGAGAGCCAGATCTCACCCTGGGCGCAGGAACAGGTCCGGGCGTTGATCGCCGGGGGCCATGTGGAAACCTTCCTAGGCAGATCGAGGGAGGACTGATGGGCCAGGGATCGTTCGAGGGCCGGGTGGCGATCATCACCGGCGCCAGTCGCGGCATCGGGTACGCGGCGGCCGAGGAGATCGTGCGGCGCGGCGGCAGGGTGACCATCACCGGCCGGGACGCGGACGCGCTCGCCGCGGCGGTCAAGGAGCTCGGTGGCCCCGGCGTCGCGCTCGGGATCGCGGGCAAGGCCGACGACGCCGACCACGCGCGTTCCGTGGTCGAAGCGACGATCGCCGAGTTCGGCCGCATCGACCACTTCGTCGCGAACGCCGCGGTGAACCCGGTCTACGGCCCGATCCTGGAGGCCCCGCCGGCCGCGATCCGCAAGGTCTTCGACGTCAACATCATCGGCGCGGTCGAGTGGATCCGGCTGGTCCACGGGGCGTGGATGAAGGAGCACGGCGGCTCGATCGTCACGATGTCCTCCGTCACCGGCCTCGGTGCCAGCCCCGGCATCGGCGTCTACGGCGTCAGCAAGGCCGCGCTGATCGCGCTGACCCAGCAGCTCGCCGTCGAGCTCGCCCCGACCATCCGTGTCAACGCGATCGCCCCCGGCGTCGTGAAGACCAAGTTCGCCGAGGTCCTCTACGCCGGCGACGAAGAGGGTGCCACGGCCCCGTACCCGCTCAAGCGCCTCGGCGTCCCGAGCGACATCGGCTCCGCCGTCGCGTTCCTGCTCTCCGACGACTCGGCCTGGATCACCGGCCAGACCCTCGTCATCGACGGTGGCCTCACCGTCCCGCTGGGGGACATGCAGCAGCACTGAGCCGGACGTCCGAGGATGTGGCTGCTATTGCAGCCGGATGTTCGGACGCAGCGTCAGGCGGCGTGGCCGAGGTACCGGGCGAACAGGTCCTCGCCGTCGAGCTCGCCGGGTTCGCCGGCGAACGCGACGCGGCCCTTGTGCAGCAGGTAGACGAAGTCCGCGAGCTCGAGGGCCTTGGTCACGTACTGCTCGACGAGCAGCAGGCTCGCGCCGCCGGCGGCGATGGTGCGCAGGAAGTCGAAGATCTCGTCGACGATGATCGGCGCGAGGCCCATCGAGACCTCGTCGAGCAGGACGGTCTTCGGGTTCTGGACGTAGGCGCGCATCAGCGCGAGCATCTGCTGCTCGCCGCCGGACAAGGTCCCCGCGAGCTGGTCCATGCGCCGGCCGAGGACGGGGAAGACCGACGCGGCGGCCTCGAACGTCTTCTCCTCGTCGCCGCGCTTGCACTGGACGACGAGGTTCTCCCGGACGGTCAACGACGGGAACACGCCGCGGCCCTCGGGGACATGGCAGACGCCCTGATCGACGAGGGTGTGCGGTGCCCAGCCGGTGACGTCGGTGCCGTTGACGAGAAGAGCGCCGGACGTCGGCCGGACCAGGCCGGCGGCGACGCGCAGCACCGTGGTCTTCCCGGCGCCGTTCGCGCCGAGCAGCGCGACGATCGAGCCCGGCGGCACGTGCAGGGTGACGTCGTGCAGCACCCGCGTCCCGCCGTACCCGGCGTGGACCTCATGGAGCGTCAGCATCGCGGCCTCCCTGTCATCTCTTGGCGCACACGGCCTTGGACCCGTTCGGAGCGGTCCAGCCCTTCTCGGTCAGCAGTTCGAAGTACACGCAGGGAATCTGCGGCGCCGCCTTCTGGCCGGGCGAGAACGTGATCGGGGGCGCGAGCCCGCCGAGCGTCTCGTTCTTCACCTTGCCGAGCCCCGTTCGCAGGTCCGTCGCGGTCAGCGGCTTCGCCGCCGCGCCGGGGCCCAGGTTCTGCACGGCCGCCTCGAGGAGTTTCATCGAGGCCCACGCCGAGAGCGAGTTGCCGTCCGCCTCCGTGCCGGGGGCGTAGCGGGCGAGCGCCGCGTGGTACTCCTTCAGACCCGGGGTGTCCGTCAGCATCCACGGGGCGTTGCCGGACGACGTGGTCATCGTGTTGCGGCGAATGCCGGGGTCCTTCGACTGGGCCGGGCTGATCACCCCGCCGCCGGAGGCGAACTGGGGGTAGTAGCCCAGCGCCGCACAGGACCGGGCGACGCGCGCAATGGCCGACCCGTCGACGCCCATCCCGAACGACTCCACGCCGGCGTTCTTCGCGTTCTGGCACTGCGCGGTGAAGTCGGTCTGCGTCAGCGAGACCGCGGAGCTGTAGACGATCTCCGCCCCGACGGCCTTCGCCCGGTCCGGGATCGACTTCGCGATCGAGGTGCACAGGCTCGCCTCGACGCAGTAGAGCAGGCCGAGCTTCGTCTTGCCGGACTGCACGGTCTGCCGCAGGCCACCCTCGACCAGGGCGTCCAGACCCGCGCCCTGCGGGAACAGCAGCGGGTTGGCGAACCACGCCGGGTCGATGGCGTCGCCGCCGATCATCGGCACCTGGTGACGCTCGACGACCGGGACGATCCCCGACATCGACATCGGCGCGAAGGTGGCGACCAGCGCCACCGCCTTACGGGTCGTCAGGAGTGCCTGGGCGTGGGAGGCGGCGCGGCTGGGGTCGCCGCCGTCGTCGACCGCGTACAGGGTGACGGGGTGGCACGCCAGCCCGCCCGAGGCGTTGATGTGCTGAACGTGGATCGCGGCGGCCGTCCGCGCGGAGGCGAAGATCGCCCCGAGGACGCCGCTGAAGCTGCCGATCTGGCCGAGCACCACGGGCGCCTCGGAGCCGGAGCACGTCGCCGAGCTGACCGCGGCCGTCCCGCCGGAGGACTTGGACCCGGCCTGCGGTCGGGTGCCGTTCGCCGGCGCGGCCGCGGCTGCGGGCGCACCGGGTACGAGCGCCGCGGACGGATCGCCGCTGTCGACCGACACCGGCGCCCGGCCGACCGCGGCGGGGGCGTTCGGCACGGCACCGTTCCCGCCGGCCGTCGCGGCGCGCAGCTGGTCGAGCGTCGCCGAATCCAGAGTTACGGCTCCGCCGCCGGCACCGGCGCGGACCTCCTCCTCGCTCGCGCGCGTTCCGCACCCGGTGACGAGCACGGCGGCGGTGAGCACGGCGAGGGCCGCGCGCCGCAGCGGGTGCCGGCCGGTCATCGGTCCACCTTCGTGCAGACGTACGTGCTGTTCGGAGCCGTCCAGCCCTTCTCGGAGTCCAGGGCGAAGAACACGCACGGGATGTCCGGCGCCGCCTTCTGACCGGGTGTGAAGGTGATCGGGGGTGACAGCCCGTCGAGGGTCTCGTTCCTGATCTTGCCGAGGCCGGTGAAGATGTCGGCGCTCGTCACCGGGGCGTTGCGCGCCGCGTCACCGAGGCGCTCAACGGCCGCCTGGAACAACTTGCCGGCCGCCCAGGCGAGCATGGAGGGACCGTCCACCTCGAAGCCGGGGGCGTACCGCTTCAGCGCCTCGGCGTACTCGCGCTGGCCCGGGGTGTCGGTCCGGAACCAGGGCGCATTGGCGCTGGCGGTCGACATCGTGTTCCGGCGGATCCCGGGGTCCTTCGCCTGCTCGTTGCTGACGACCGGGCCGCCGGTGACGAACTGCGGGAAGTAGTTCAGCGCGGCGCAGGAGCGGGCGACCCGCGCGATCGCGGACCCGTCCACCGCCATCCCGAACGCTTGCACGCCGGCGTTCTTGGCGTTCTGGCACTGCGCGGTGAAGTCGGTCTGGGTCAGGGACACGGGGGAGCTGTAGACGACCTTGGCCCCCGCCACCTTCGCGCGGTCGGGCAGCATCTTCGCGACCGATCCGCAGACCCCGACCTCGACGCAGTAGAGCAGACCGTGGACGGTCCGACCGTCGGCCACGGCCTGCTTGAGCGCTCCGTCGACGATCGCGCGCAGACCGCCGCCCTGCGGGAAGAACTGCGGGTGCGCGAACCACGGGTCGGAGACCAGATCGCCGCCGACGACGGGGAGCTTGGTCCGCTCGATCGCACCGACCATCCCGGGGAGCGCCATCGACGCCATTCCCACGAAGGCCTGGACGTTGTACTTGCTCACCATCTCGCCGACCAGGGCGGACCCACGGCTCGGGTCCCCGCCGTCATCGACGGCGTGGAGCACGATCGGGTGGCAGGCCAGCCCGCCGGACGCGTTGATGTGCTTGATCCACACCGCGAATCCGGTCCGGGCGGAACCGACCAGCGGCCCGAAGACGCCGCTGAAGCTGCCGACCTGACCGATGTGCAGGGGGACGCCCGGCTTGGTGCAGGCGCCGCCCGACGAGCCGGTGCCGGCCGCTGCGGCGGGCGCCGACGTGCTCGGGGCGCCGGCGGTGCCGGGGGAGTCGGTGCCCGGGGCGGTGCCGGAGCCGGACTGCGGGACGGTGCCGGGGACGGCGTCGGTGCTCGCGTCCGCGGGCCCGCGCGCGGGTGCCGGCGCGCCGGGGAGGGCACCGGTGCCGGCACCGGCATCGCGCAGCTGGTCGAGGGCCGCCGGGTCGAGCTCGACGGGCCCGCCGCCGACGCCGGCGCGGACCTCCTCCTCGGACGCGCGGGTCCCGCAACCGCTCGCCAGCAGGGCGACGGCGGCCGCGAGCGCGGCGACGGTCCGGCGTGCTCTCATCGCAGGTCCCTCGCACCGCTGATGCACAGCGGCTTCGACCCGTTGGGCGCGGTCCAGCCCTGCTTGCCCAGCAGGGTCACGAAGACGCAGCCGCTGCTGCGGCTCTTGTTCTTCTCCGCGTAGTTCAGCGGTGCGGTGATCCCACCGAGGGTCTCGTTCTTGATCCGGTTCAACCCATTCAGGATCTGATCCGCCGTCAGCGCCTTGTCCCGCGCGGTCGGCCCGAGCAGGCCGACCGCCGCCTCGAGGATCTTCCCCGCCGACCACATCTGCAGCGTCATCCCGCTGCTGACGATCTGCGGGGCGTAGGTCTTCAGCGCGGCCTGGTACTCCCGCAGGCCAGGCTGGTCGGTGGCGAACCAGGGTGCGTTGGGGTTCACCGCGGCCAGGCCGAGCTCACGCACCTGCGGATCCTCGGCCTGCTTCGGGTTGACCGCCCACGCGGCGCCGACGAGCAGCGGCTTGTAGTTCAGGGCCAGGCAGGAGCGGGCCAGCCGCGCCATCGCGGAGCCCTCCATCGCGACGACGAGTTCCTCGACCTTCGCGTTCTTCGCGTTCTGGCACTGGGCCGTGTAGTCGGTCTGCGTCAGCGAGATCGACGACGAGTAGACGAGCTCGACGCCCGCCCGCTCGGCGGCCGACCCGATGTCCTTGCCGATCGAGGAGCAGGTGTTGATCTCGACGCAGTAGAGCAGCCCCAGTCGCTTGTGCCCGCGGTCGGCGGCCTGCTGCACCAGACCGGCGATCGACTCGCGCCAGCCCCCGCCCTGCGGGAACAGGCAGGGCTCGGTCGACCACTCGGCGCCGAAGTCGATCCCGACCGTCGGGATGCAGTTCTTCTTGATCTCAGGCAGGAAGCCGGACTGCGTCAGCGCGGTGAGGTTGCCGACGAACGCCACGACCCCGCGGCCGATCAGGTCCTTCGCCGCCGCGGCCGCACGCGACGGGTCGCCGCCGTCGTCACGGGTGTAGAGCGTCACCGGGTGGCACGCCAGGCCACCGCGGGCGTTGATCTGCTTCGCCCACACGGCCATCGCGGTCAGCCCGTCCCCCGCGATCGGGCCGGCGAGGCCGGAGAACGTCCCGACCTGACCGAGGGCGATCGGTGCGCCCTGCGTGGCGCACTTCCCGCCGTCCCCGGTGGTCGGCGTCTGGGCGGGCGTGCCCGGCTTGGTGGTGGTCGCGCCGGGCGCCGGTGCGGTCGCCGAGGCCCCCGCCGTCGTGCCCGGTGCGGTCGCGCCGCCGACGACGGCGGGCAGGTCGCCCGCGGCGCCGGGGGCGGCCGGGGCTCCCGCACCGTTCGTCGCGGCCGCGGCGGCCTCGCGCAGCTGCTCCAGGGCCGCCGAATCCAGCGTCACGGAACCGTTCGCCTGCGCGCCGGCGCGGACCTCGGCGGGATCGACCCGCGTTCCGCACCCGGAGACCAGGACAACGCCGGAGAGCACCGCGGCCACCAGAGCCGCGGCACGACGCTGCCTCATACACACACTTTCCGGCTGCCCTTGGGCGCGGTCCACCCGTCGGGGGTCAGCAGCTCGTAGTAGATGCAGCCGCTGGACACCGCGTGCTTCTGGTTCGGGGTGAACGTCACGCCGGCCGTCAGCCCTTCGAGGTCCTCGTTCTTCACGGTCCCGAGGGCGTCCAGGATCAGGGCGGTCGTCAGCGGGCCGGAGCGCGCCTTCGCGCCGAGCCCGGCCACGGCCCTCTCCAGCAGCTGCCCGGAGGTCCAGGCCTGAATCGACGGGCCGTCCGGCGCCAGGGAGGGCGCGTAGCGGCGCAACGCGTCGCGGTACGCCTTGAGGCCGGGAGTGTCGGTCTCCGTCCAGGGCGCGACGCCGCTGGCGACCGCGAGCCCGAAGGAGCGCAGGGTGGGGTCGGCGGCCTGGGCCGAGCTGATCGTCCCGCCGATCCCGGAGAGCAGCGGCTTGTAGCCGATCGCCGCGCACGACCGTGCCACCCGCGTCATCGCCGAGCCGTCCATCCCGAGCACGAGCTGGTCGGCCCCCGCGTTCTTGGCGTTCTGGCACTGGGCGGTGAAGTCGGTCTGGGTCAGGGAGATGGCCGAGTCGTAGACGAGTTCTCCGCCGGCCTTCTTCACACCCTCGGAGCGGCCGTAGGCGATGCCCTCGCTGCAGGCGGTGACCTCGACGCAGTACAGCGTCGCGATCTTCTTCTTGCCCATCTCGACGCCCTGCTTGAGGAACCCGACGATCTGGTCGAAGAAGCCCGCGCCCTGCGGGAACATGTACGCGCTCTCGTTCCAGTCGGGGGCGAGCAGTTCACCGCCGACGGCCGGCAGCTGAAGGTCCTCGACCGCGGTGCGGAAACCCGCGACCGAGAAGACCACCACGCTGTTGATCAGCGCGACCACCTTGCTCTGCGCGTGCAGCTCGCGCACCAGCGCCGCGGCCTTGGCCGGGTCACCGCCGTCGTCACGCGCGAAGACCGTGACGGGGTGGCAGGCCAGCCCGCCCCGGGCGTTGACGTCCTGCGCCCAGATCGCGGCCGTCGTCCGGGCCGAGGCCGAGACGGCCCCGGCGAGGCCGGAGAAGGTCCCGACCTGCCCGAGGGCGACCGGGGGAAGTTGCTCCGTGCACGCCGCGTCCGCACCGCCCCGCGCCGCGGCGGGCTGATTCGCCCGGCCGGTCGCGGGGCTCGCGGGACCGGCCGCGGCGCCGGTGGTGTCCTGACCGGCCGTGGCGTTGCTGGTCGTGGTCCCGGGCGCGAGCGGCCCGGTGTCGACGGTGCCGCTGGCGACCTCGCCCGTGGGTGCCCCGGGGACGGGAACGGTCCCGCCACCGGCCGCGGCCGCGCGCAGCTGATCCAGCGACTCCGAAGTGAGCGTCACTGTGCCGGAGCCGGCGGCGCCGGCGCGGATCTCGGTCTCGTCGGCGCGGGTCCCGCACCCGGTGAGCAGGAGCGCGGCGGCGACGGCCAGCGCCGGAACGGAGCGGGTCAGATGCAAATCTGCTTGCTCCCGCGCGGTGCCGTCCACCCCTGGGGGGTGAGGAGTTCGTAGAACAGGCATCCGCTGCTCGGCGCCTTGGCCTGTCCGGGTTTGTAGGTCAACGGGCCGGTCAGTCCACCGAGCGTCTCGTTCTTCAGCTTCCCGAGCCCCGAAACGATTCGCGCGGTCGTGAGCGCGCCGTCGCCGCCGAGTTCGACGGCCTTCTCCAGCAGCGCGGCCGACGTCCACACCGAGATCGAGGCGCCGTCCGGGGCGAGAGAGGGCGCGTAACGCTTCATCGCGGCCTGGTACATCTTGAGGCCGGGGGTGTCGCTGAGCATCCACGGCGCCACCGAGGTCGCGGTCGCCAGGTTGAACGAGCGCAGCAGCGTGTCGGTCGCCTGGCCGGGACTGATCGTGCCGCCGACGCCGGAGAACAGCGGCTTGTAACCCAGCGACGCGCACGAGCGCGCCAGCCGGATCATGGCGGACCCGTCCATCCCCAGCGCGATCTGCTCGGCGCCGGCGTTCTTCGCGTTCTGGCACTGGGCGGTGAAGTCGGTCTGGGTGATCGAGATCGCGGAGCTGTAGACGATCTCGGCCCCGGCGCGCTTCGCGCCGCCGCCCTTGAGGATCTTGTCCGCGTACGTGCACGCGCCGACCTCGACGCAGTACAGGTAGGCGAGCTTCTTCTTCCCGCCCTCGACGCCCTGCTTGACGAAGCCGATGATCTGGTCGCCGATCGACGCGCCCTGCGGGAACATCCACGGGCTCTCGTGCCACTCCGGAGCGATGAGTTCGCCGCCGATGGCGGGGATCTTCTCGGCCTCGACGGCGGAGCGGAACCCGGCCGCGGAGAACGCGACCGTGCTGCCGACGAGCGCCACGATCCTGTGCTGGGAGACGAGTTCCTTGACCAGCGCGGCTGATCGCGACGGGTCGCCGCCGTCGTCCCGGTTGTAGATCGTGACGGGGTGGCAGGCCAGCCCGCCGCGGGCGTTGACGTCCTGACCCCAGACGGCGAGCGCCGTGCGGCCGGGCGCCGAGATCGCTCCGGTCACGCCGGAGTACGTGCCGACCTGGCCGATGTTCACCGGCGCGCCCTTGGTCGTGCACGTGGCCGCGGGCGCATCGGCGGAGGACGCCTGCGCCTGACCGGCGGCGGGCCGCCCCGCCGCCGGGGTGTCCGCGGTGCCCGTCGACCCGGTCGTGCCCGGCGCGGTGTCCGGCACGGCCCCGCCGGGAAGGGCCGACGGCGGAACGACCCCGGAGGGCAGGCCGACGACCGGAGCTCCCGGCACCGCCGCCGGGAGTGCGCTCTGCAACTCGGCGATCGCGGACTCGGGCAGCGCCACCGGGCCGCCACCCGCGCCGGCCTGGATCTCGGCGTCACTGGCGCGGGTGCCACAGCCGGCGAGCAGGAGCACCGCGCAGGTGCCGATCGCGACCAGCCGGGCCCGTCCCGAACGGCCGGTCATCGGGACGCTCCCACCGGTTCGCGCTCCGCGGCGGCGGTCTCGGAATCCGCGGCCCGGCGCGCCGCGGTGGTGCTCTCGGTGCGCCACGAGTACTCGGCGGCCCACGTGCGCAACGGCAGGTGCGGGCGCCGCGTCGCGTACACGGCGGCGAGGATCGCGCCGAGCCCGAAGAGGACCTGGAAGCCGTCCTCGAAGCCGGTGTTGTACGCCGGGCCCACGAACATCAGCAGCGGTCCGACGATCGCGCACGTGACGGTCGTGCGGCCGGAGATGGCGAGCACGGCGAGCAGAACGAGCGAGAAGACGAAGTTGAAGCTGGTGCCCGACACCGAGCCGAACTGCCCGGCGTAGAGGGCCCCGCTGATGCCGGCCAGGAACGCCGAGATGCAGAAGACCAGGACGCGGGTGACGTTGGCCGAGGTGCCGAGCGTCGTCAGCGCCGTGGGGGAGTCGCCCAAGCTGCGCAGCAGACGGCCGAGGCGGGCCCGCTCGATCGCCATGACCAGAGCGATGCCCGCGACCGCGAACATCAGCAGCAGGTAGTAGTACGAGGTGTCGGAGGTGAAACCGGACGGACGGGAGGTCTTCAGATCGGCGAGGCCGAACATGTAGCTCTTCACGTAGAAGAACTGGGCGATGAAGATGCCGAAGCCCAACGTCGCGAGGGCGAGGAACAACCCGGACAGCCGGATCGCCGGGATCGCGACCACGGCACCCACGGGCACGGCCACCAGACCGGCGAAGAGGACGGCGAGGCCCCACGGCACGCCGCCCGAGACCGCGTGGGCGAACGCCGCGGCACCGACCGCGGCCAGACCCATGTGGCAGAGCGAGACCTGGCCCGACGTGTGCACCAGCAGGCCGAGCGAGAGGAACAGCAGCACCTGGCTCATCGCGTTGATCCACACCGGCAGACGTGAGCCCACGACGTGCGGGACCAGGACGGCACCGAGCAGGACCAGCGACATCACCAGGTACCGCAGGTGCGGGGGGAGCACGAGCGGCGCCGCGGTGCGCGACCGCACCTGGGCACCCAGGTCGCCGAGGCGCCGACGGCCGAGGACCAGCAGGGCGATGAACAGGACGATGAACGGCAGGTTGAAGTCCAGGCCCTGCAGCCAGTCCCGGGTCGCGGTCTCCTTGGAGACGAGCTTCTGCGCGACGCCGATCGCGAGGCCACCGGCGTACGCCAGTGGCAGGCTGCGGAACGAGCCGAGGGCGGCGGCCCCGAAGGCCTGCACCACCAGCAGCGAGAGCAGGGTCGCGTCGAGTTGCTGTTGCTGCGAGGCGAGCAGGACCCCGGACGCGGCGGCGAAGCACGAGCCGATCAGCCACGCCTGCCGGCGTACCCGCGTGGGCGCAACGCCGGCTGTGTCCAGCAACGCCGGGTCGTCGACGACCGCGCGCATCATCACGCCGAGGCGGGACCGTTCGACGAGCAGGTAGAGCCCGAGGGCGGCAATCGTCACCGAGACGAGGGTGATGACCGAGTCCCAGGTGACGGAGACCCCGGAGATCGTGAACGCCTCGTCGCGCGGCAGGAACGGTTCGAAGAGGCGGTACTCGGAGCCGTAGATCCAGGTCGCGGTCGCGCGGATCAGCAGCAGCAGACCGATGGTGCCGACGATCTGGTACGAGACCGGGACCCGGGCCAGTCCGCGGGCCATGCGTTCGAGACCGAGACCGAGGATCGCGCCGAACAGACCGATCGCGAGGATCGCGGCGACGGGCCACGGCAGGCCCCGCTGCTCGCGCAGCTCGTAGAACGCGTAGGCCGCGCCGGCACCCACGGCGCCGTGGCCGAAGTTGAACAGACCCGAGGTCCGGTACGTGAGCACCAGGCCCATCGCGGCCAGGCCGTAGATCGAGCCGTAGACCAGCCCGAAGACGAGGTAGGGGACGTACTCACTCATGACCGAGCCCCCCGACTGTGCAGATGGGGCACGGGCGGAGCCCGGCCTCGACGTGCGCGGCCTCGGCGGCCCAGCGGACGCCGTCCTTGCCGGCGAGCATCTGGCAGTCCGGCGCGTGGTAGCGGCGCATGCCGGCCGCGGTGCCGAATCCCGAACGGTCCGTCACCAGCGCGGTGGCGACGGCCGCCGCGGGCGCGGGGTGCCGGCGGTCGAGCTCGGCGAGCACGTCGCGCCGGAGGACGGCGACGCGGCGCAGCCCGAGCAGCAGCCAGAAGACCATGCCGAAGCCGCCGACGATGAGCGCGGTGATGCCGAACCCGAGCCAGCGGGTCTGGGAGTTGAGGTCGACGGTGTCGCTGACGCCGAGCCATCCGACGACCAGGCCGGCGACCGCGACGGCGAGCACCACCGCGACGACCACGACGTCACGCCGGGCCCAGGGTTCGGGCCCGTCGTGGAGCGGCGCGCTCCGGGCGGTGCCGGCCCGCGCCACGCGGGTGCGCGCCCCGCCGAGGCTGATCGAACTCATCGGTGTCGAATCCTCAGGCGTGGTCACGACCGGTCACGTCCGGCGCGGCCGGGCCGGACGCTGACGCCGCCGGTGCACCCGCCGCCGTTGCACCCGCCGCCGCGGGGACCGGAGCCGGCGCGGGATCGGCATCGAGCCGGGTGCGGATGCCGCGCAGTTCGCGCCACTGGTCGCGCAGGTCGGCGGAGAGCCAGAGCATCCCGCCGAAGCCGAGGAGGAACACGCCCCCGAGCCCGGCGGAGGCCAGGTAGGGGAGCTGCTCGCTGACGAAGCCGGTGTCGCTGATCTGGAACCAGCCGACGATCAGCAGGATCGCGCCGAGCAGCACGGCCCCGGCGCCGAGGGCACGGTCCCACTGCACCCGGGCCCAGTCGACCAGGGCGATACGCGACTTCGGGGGTGCCATCAGCGAGCTCCTCGGTACAGAACGGCGCAGCCACCGACCGCGGCCAGACCCACGGCGGCAACCATCAGGTAGATCCAGCCGACGTCCGAACCGATCGCGGCGCGGGTGGCCGACAGGGACGCCAGGTCGATCCCCGGCACCGCGCCGGCGGCGGGTGCCAGGACGGGGACGCTGCCGGGGGCGACAGCGAAGTCGGTGCCGGGCAGGGCCGGCGCGGCGGGAGCCGCGGGGACGCCCGTCGCGGCGTCGACGCCACCCGGCGCGGCCGCGGCGGGGGTGTCGGGCAGGACCGTGTAGGCGACCTCGGCACGGAGCAGGCCGATCGACACCGTCACGGGCGTCTCGCCGGAGAGCCCGCCGGGCAGGCCGGGTGGGGGAGCCGGGAGCGTGGTGATGATCTGCAGGCCGGCGCCGATGATCCCGTCCGGGGTTTCCTTCGGCGCCTGGTACGTGGTGGGGTACCCGGCGGACGTGAGGGCGTCGGCGATCGCACTGGCCGGGACGTCGGTCTCGGTCGGGGCCTCGGTGCCGTTCTGCAGCGAGAACTTGCCGTTGGTCAGGCCGACCACCAGGCCCGGGGCCGTCAGGCGCGTGAAGCTCAGCTCGGAGACGCGGGTCAGCTTGCCGGCGGAGTCGCGCGATGCGGTCGCGAGGCCGTGCAGGCCGCTGATCACCAGCGTCTCGCCGATGCGCAGCGCGTCCAGGTCGGTGACGGCCTTCGCCACGACCTCGTCGCCGGTGCGGGCGACGCGGGCCGACGACGTCGCCCCGGCGCCGGTCGAGCCGCCCGTCGCGGTGGCCTGGGTCAGGGTGTCGGTGCTCTCGCTGCGCAGCTCGATCCCGGGGTAGGAGAGCTGCTTCGCGCCGTCGCCGAAGCTGGTCGAGATGACGAACGGGTAGGCCGGCAGCGGCACGCTCGCGGCGCCGCCGACGACGCCGGGCAGGCCCGCGACCTCCTCACCCGGATAGGGGAACGCGGCGTAGGCGTCGGACTGCTGGAGCGAGTTCTGCGTCGCCGACGCCGTCGGGCCCTGCAGCTGCGGGGCGACGTTCAGCGGGATGGACTCGTTGGTGAAGATGACGCGCGCACCGGTGGCCTCGGCGACCGCGGCGTAGGTGGCGTCAGCCTGGGCGTCGGCGCTGATCAGCGGCACGACGGCCAGGCCCAGTGCCACGCAGACGGCGGCGCCAGCCTTACGGTGTAAGTAAGCCATGCCTGAGAGTATCCCTACTAAATGTGTCCATTGTGTGGCCTGCTCCACATTTTTTCTCAATTGGGAGGAAGATTCACATGCGTCGGACCCTGCTCGACGAGTCGCATCAGGCCTTCGCCGATGCTGTCGCGGCGTTCGTGGCGAAGGAAGTCCTCCCGCACTACGAAAAATGGGAGACCGAGGGGATCGTCGACCGCGAGGCCTGGCGGGCCGCGGGTCGCGCGGGGCTGCTCGGCCTGTCCGTCCCGGAGGAGTACGGCGGCGGTGGGAACACCGACTACCGCTACAACGCGGTGCTCTGTGAGCAGATCGAGGGGACGCCGGGCCTCGCCATCCCGCTGCACAGCGAGGTCTGCGGCCCGTACCTGACCGAACTCTGCACCGAGGAGCAGAAGCAGCGCTGGCTTCCCGGGTTCTGCACCGGCGACCTCGTCACCGCGATCGCGATGACCGAGCCCGGCGCCGGCAGCGACCTGCAGGGCATCAAGACCACCGCGGTCAAGGACGGCGACGACTGGGTCATCAACGGCTCGAAGACCTTCATCACCAACGGCATCCACTCGGACCTGGTGATCGTCGTCGCGAAGACCGACAAGGAGGCGGGCCACAAGGGCATCTCGCTGTTCGCCGTCGAGCGCGGCATGCCGGGCTTCGAGCGCGGCCGCAACCTCGACAAGATCGGCCTGCACGCCCAGGACACCGCGGAGCTGTCGTTCACCGACGTCCGCGTCCCGGAGCAGAACCTCATCGGTGAGCTGAACCGCGGGTTCTACCACCTGATGCACAACCTGCCGCAGGAGCGACTGGTCATCGCGATCGGCGCGATCGCCCGCGCGGAGCGGATCTTCGAGCAGACGCTGGAGTACATCAAGACGCGCACCGCGTTCGGCCAGCCGATCGGCAGCTTCCAGAACAGCCGCTTCGTCGCCGCCGAGATCGCGACCGAGCTCGACGTCGCCCGCGCCTACGTCGACCGCTGCATCGCCGACCACACCGAGCGCCAGCTCACCGCCTCCGACGCCGCCAAGGCCAAGTGGTGGACCACCGAGCTCTCCCGCAAGGTCATCGACCAGTGCCTCCAGCTCCACGGCGGCTACGGGTTCATGGAGGAGTACCCGGTCGCCCGCGCCTTCCGCGACGCCCGCGTCAGCACGATCTACGGCGGCACCACCGAGATCATGAAGGAGATCGTCGGTCGTTCCCTGGGGCTGTGACCCGCAGCGGGCGTGGACGTTTGGTCGCTTCCTCCGTGGACGTTTGGTCGCACCCTCCGTGGACGTTTGGTCGCACCCCCCGTGGGCGTTGGCGGGAATAGTGGACACGTCAACTAGGTTCTGGCAGCATCAACTCCCGAGGAGGCCGCCATGCCAGCCGTGACCGTTCCCGACATCACCGTCCTGCCGCGGGTCGCCGAGCCGGACCCCGCCACCACGACCGCCCGCCCGGTGCTCGCGGCCCGGCCGTCGCCCCAGGGGTTCGAGGGGGAGGGGTTCCCGGTCCGCCGGGCGTTCGCGGGCATCAACCAGGCCTACCTCGACCCGTTCATCCACATGGACCAGATGGGCGAGATCGAGTACTCGCCGGGGGAGCCGAAGGGCACGCCGTGGCACCCGCACCGCGGGTTCGAGACCGTCACCTACATGATCGACGGGGAGATGCAGCACCGTGACTCCGTCGGTGGGGGCGGGCTGATCACCAACGGCGACACCCAGTGGATGACCGCCGGCAGCGGGCTGCTGCACATCGAGACCCCGCCCGAGCACCTCGTGATGTCCGGTGGCCTGTTCCACGGCATCCAGCTCTGGGTGAACCTGCCGAGCGCGGACAAGATGATCACCCCGCGCTACCAGGACATCCGCGGCCGCGAGGTCGCGCTGCTGTCCTCGCCCGACGGGGGAGCGCTGCTCCGCGTCATCGCCGGTGAGCTCGGTGGGCACGCCGGTCCGGGGTCGACGCACACGCCGATCACCCTCGTCCACGCGACGATCGCGCCGGGGGCGCAGGTCCGCCTGCCCTGGAACCCGGCCTGGAACGCGCTGGTCTACACGCTCTCCGGCGACGGCACCGTCGGCGCGGAGCGGACGCCGCTGAGCACCGGCACCACCGCGGTGCTCGGGGCGGGCGACGCGATCGTCGTCGCCGCGAACGGTGCGCAGGAGGCCCGCCACGGCGGTGGTCTGGACGTCCTGATCCTCGGCGGCCGGCCGATCCGCGAACCCGTCGCGGCCTACGGTCCGTTCGTCATGAACACGCGGGAAGAACTGCTCCAGGCGTTCGAGGACTTCCAGGCGGGTCGCCTCGGGGTCGTCCCGGAGTGACGCCCTAGGCTCCGGACCCATGGCGGACCAGAAGGCCAACCAGCAGGCCAACCAGCAGGCCAACCAGCAGGCCAGGGAGCCGAAGCCGATCGCGTACGACGGACCGGAGCGGGTGTACCCGCCCGTCATCGCCGCCGCCCACGTGTGGTTCCGCGCGTTGGGTGTGAAGGTGACGGTCGACGGCGCGCATCACGTGCCCCGCTCCGGTCCCGTCGTGCTGGCGTCCAACCACGTCAGCTACCTCGACTTCATCTTCGCCGGCTGGGGCGCCCGGCCGTCGAAGCGGCTGACGCGCTTCATGGCGAAGGAAGCCGTCTTCACGCACCGGATCTCCGGCCCGCTGATGCGCGGCATGAAACACATCCCCGTCGATCGCGAGGCGGGCATGGGCTCGTTCCGCGAGGCGCTGCGCGCGCTGAAGGCGGGGGAGGTCGTCGGCGTCTTCCCCGAGGCGACGATCAGCCGCTCGTTCACCGTCAAGGAGATCAAGTCCGGCGCGGTGCGGATGGCGATGGCCACCAAGGCGCCGCTCGTGCCCGTCGCGGTGTGGGGCGGTCAGCGGCTCTGGACGAAGGGCCGGCCGCGCCGGCTGCTCCAGCGCAAGGTGCCGATCCTCGTCTACATCGGCGAACCGCTGACGCCGCAGCGCGGCGACGACCCCGAGGCGGCGACCGTCGAACTGCGGCGTCGGCTGCAGGAGCTGCTCGACCGCGCCCAGCGCGAGTACCCGGTCGCGCCCGCCGGTCCCGACGACCGCTGGTGGCTGCCGGCCCACCTGGGCGGCACGGCCCCCACCCCGGAGGAGGCCGCCGCCCTCGACGCGGCCGCCACTCCCTCGTGAATGTACGCACAAAGTCCGGCCGAGTTGGGCCGTTAATGTCCGAACATGCAGGTCAGGCCGGTTTCCCGTTAAACTCCATTGAGTTGGTCGGCTTAGTTGCGATAGTCCGAATCGCCTGATAACGTCTCAGACATGACGAGCGCGTTCCTGGTTGCGCGCCTGCACGTCGACCTGATGCGGCAGGACAGCGACCTCTGTCAGTACCTGGCCTGAGACCGGCCTGAGCCCGGTCTCCCTGGACGCCGACCCCCGGCGTCCGCGCTCGTAACTCTCCCCCTCCTCGCTCCGGCTGCCTGCGCGTGTGCGCGCAGACCGGCGCGCCTTCCCCCTCGAGGAAGCCTTCATGGGCGAACCCACTCCTGCGCCGCGGTGGCGGCGCCGGCCGGTGCTGCTCGCCCTCGTGGCTCTGCTCGTGGTGGCGCTGCCGACCGGGGGTTTCCTCGCGTACGGCGCGTGGACGCGGAGCGGGGAGATCGTCTACGACCGCGGTGGCGAGGTCTTCGGGGCTGATGCCTCGCTGCCGCCGGTCGCGGACGCCGGCCCGGAGACCCCGGCGGCCTCGGCCCCGGCGGTGCCCGGCCCGGCATCCGCGACCGGTTCCCCCGACGGGTCCGCCGGTGCCGCCACACCGGCGCCCGCCGCGACGGGGAAGGCCAAGGCGCCGGCTTCGACCGGGAGCACGGCGGCGCCCGCGGGCCGTGCCAATTCCGGTGCCCGGGGCGCGCGGGCGAACGCCGTGCCGCTGCCGCGCACCGAGCCGATCGCGGGGACCTATGGTCTGAGCGTCTCCGGCTCGGAGAAGGTGACCTTCGGTCCCTTCTCGTTCTGTGGTCGGGACCTGCCGAAGCAGTCGCAACTCGTCGTCGCTCCGGCGCGCAACGAACCGGCTGGGTCGTACAACTTCGACGTCCGGTACTTCCCCGGTGAGGCCGGCAAGCACGACGAGCGGCACATCTACCGCTACGCCGGTGGCGCCGTCGACCTCACGTTCGAGTCCGCGACCGTGACGTGCAGCGGGGTCCGTCAGGGCTCCGACATCTCCTTCTCCCCGGCCCAGCGCTGCGTTCCCGCGGTGCTCAGGGTCGGCGAGACGTGGTCCGGCACCGGCGGCGACGCCGACCGGACCGAGAAGTACACCTCGACGGTGACGGGGGTGGACACCCTGACGATTTCGGGCATCCGCGTCCCCGTCTTCGTTCTCGACACCCGGACCACCTTCACGGGTTCGGAATCCGGTGAGCGCACGCGGCGGTGGTGGTACGCGCCGTCGCTGGCCATGCCGGTGAAGTGGGCGGACACGACCTCGGGGGGTCGGTCCGGCGCGAAGTACAGCAACGAGATCACGGTGACGGTGTCCAGCCTGCCGGATACAGCTGCCGAGGTGCTCGAGGCAGGGGGCCGATGACGCTCTGTTCAACGACGAGCACGCGTATCTGACCCCCGATCACTTTCCTACAACCTCTGGAGCGAAACCAGATGACCACCCCCACCCAGGCTCCGCCGGGGCGCAGTCGCAAGCTGCCCCGACCGGGCCGGCGTCTCGCCGCGGTCGCCGCGGTCCCGACGCTGATCGCGGCGGGCTTCGTCGGCTTCAACTCGCCGGCGGCGGACGCCACCGACAAGGTCCTCACCTACACGTCGAAGTTCACGGCGACGAACGGTGAGATCTTCACTGCCACGAACCACCTGGTCCAGGACAGCCCGGCGATCACGCAGGCCAAGCGCAACCTGGTCGACTCGGTGCTCGACGGCACCAACACCGACCTGGACGCCCAGAAGATCGTCACCAAGGACGGCAAGATCCGCCACGAATACCTCGTGGTCTGGGCCGGTGACTGGAACGCGGCCGACAACAACTCGGCGGGTCTCTACGCGAGCCGCCCGGCGATCAACCCGGTCACGCTGCCGGAAACCGTCCGCGACAACGCGGTCGGGCCGGACTTCCTGGCCGTCGTCGACGCCACCAAGGGCTCGCCGACCTACGGCAAGGTCGTCAACACCGTCACGACCGCTCCGGTCGTGGAGAACGAGCCGCACCACATGCAGTACCTGTGGCACAAGGGCGACTCGATCTACGCCGGTGGTCTCTACAGCGACATCACGTACGTCTTCGACGTCAAGGCGCTGCCGAAGATCGAGATCAAGGGCGTCAACCTGCCGACCGACACCCCCTGCGGTTCGATCCCCGACGCGTACTGGACGCTGAAGGACGGCACCGCCTACGGCACCTACATGGGTGGCGCGGACGTCCCCGGCCCCTGCACCTACACCAACGGTGAGGTCCGGGTCTCCAACGGCTTCGGCGGTTCGCCGGGCTCCCTGGTCCGCATCGGTCCGGACGGCAAGACCCTCTCCGAGGTCCCGGCCGCGCTCCCGAACTCCGAAGACCCGGTCCGCTGCATCAACTACCCGGTGCTGCCGCAGGCCACCTGCGCCAACCCGCACGGCATCCAGGCCCGTGAGGACCTGAACCGCCTGATCGCCTCGGACTACGCCGAGCCGCGCAACATCGTGCTCGACCCGGTTCGTCCGCCCGGCCCGAACGTCTTCCGTGACACGGTCCGCATCTGGGACATCTCCGACCGCGACAACGCCAAGCTGGTCTCGGTCTCGCAGATGCCCGACGGCCCCCGCGTGCACCGCAACCCCTCGCACGAGGAGCCGCGGGGCATCATGGAGGTCACCGTCACCAACACGCCCAAGAACAAGGGCGCGTTCGCCTCGTCGATGTGCGGCGGTGTCATCTACTACACCCCGGACATCACCGACCCGAAGCCCGTGTGGCGTGAGGTCTTCGACGTCACCACCGCCTCGGCCTCGCTCGACGAGCAGGTCACCGAGGGTGGCGGCTGCACCGGCGCCGGATGGATCCAGACCAGCCCGGACGACAAGTACCTGTTCCACGCCGTGATCGGTCGTGGCCCGGGTGCGACGAGCCCGTTCGACACCGGCTCGGCCAAGATGGTCTACATGCTGGACATCCAGAAGCTGCTCAAGGCCGGCAAGAACACCAAGTGCAGCATCGACACGATCCACGAGGTCAACAAGGGCGGCGACGAGGCCGACTGCCCGACGCTCTCGGATGCCTTCCGCGTGCAGGACAACACCTCGGGTGGCCCGCACTGGGGCGCGATGGACAACTTCGAGCTCGGCAAGGACGGGTACTACCGCGAGACCGACAAGGTCAAGCGGATCGCCTTCTCGAACTACTTCGTGGCCCGCACCAACACGGACGGCAACCACAAGCTCTGCATCCTGGACATCAAGAAGGGCAAGCTCGTCCTCGATGACCGGTTCGTCGACGAGTACGACGGCACGAGCTGCGTCAGCTTCAACCGGACGTCGTGGCCGCACGGCGACTTCGGTGACGCGAAGCCGCACTCGATGCTCTTCGTGGTCGCTGACGAAGACGTTCGATAGAGGGACTCGCAATAACACGCAACATTGCTCGTAAGGTCGCCGCCGTCTCGATCCTGACTTTCGGTCAGATCGGGGCGGCGGCGCCCGCGTTCGCCCACGGCGGGGGAGAGTCCGCCGCCGACCTCTCGGCCGCCGACGCCGTCGCCCGCGCGGTGGCCCTCGCGGCCACGGCGCTGCTGGCCGGGGTCGCATTGCTCCGGCCCCTCGCCGGCCGCCCGACCGAGACCGCCCGTCGGCTGCTTGCCACCGCCGCCGCGGCCGGTGCGCTCGCTGCCCTCGTCGGCGCCGTCGGCGACCTGGAGACTCTTCGCTACCTCCTGCTCGTCCCGCTGCTGGCCGCCACGGCGGCCGCGATTCTCCGCGGGCCGGCCGCCGTCTCCGCCGCCGCCGGCGCCGCCTCCGTCGTCTGGCTCTCGTGGAGCGCGCTGACCGACTCCGTCGGCGACGCGGTCCTGATGCTGGGTCACGTCGCGGTCGCCACCGTGTGGGCCGGCGCCGCGCTGGCGTCGGCGACCGCCGAGCCCGGCACCCGGGCCGCGCTCGTCCGGCGCCTCGGCCCGGTCGCGGTCGGCGCCGGTGCGCTCGCCGCGGTCACCGGTGTCCTGTCCGCGCGCAACTACGACGTCACCCTCGACGGCATCACGATCACCGACTTCGGCACGGTCGTCGTGATCAAGGTCGTGCTGCTGGTCGCGGCCGGGGCCCTCGGCCTCGGCGTCCGCTACCTGCTGCGGGCGCGGCGCGGCGGGGTCGCGGGGTCGGACGCCACCGGCCCGCAGGGCGGGGGAGTGCTGGCCCGCCTCGAGCTCGGCGTCCTGTGCGCCGCGATCGTCGCCGGAGTGGTGCTCACCAGCTTGCCGCCGCCCGGCCCGCCGCCCGCCCCGGGCGCGCCGCTGGTGCGTGCGCTCGACATCGACGAGGCCATGACCGGCCTCGCGATCGCCCCGCAGCAGCCGGGGCTCAACCTCGTCCACCTGATGACCGACCGGCTCACCGACGTCGTGGTCGACGGCCGGCGCTACCGGGCCGCGCCGCGGCCGGGCGCGCCCGGCCAGTGGGCCGAGGTCTCGCTGCCGCCGGGCCGTTCGCTGCTCGAGATCCGCCAGGGTCGCCAGGTGGCCGCGCAGATCGTCGACACCGGCTCCGGCCCGGCACAGGACGGCCTGTCCGGCGCGGACGGCGCGGAGTGCGCCGCCGCGGCCATGGGCGCCGCCCTCGCCGGCTCGAAGCTCCCCTTGGCGGCCTGCCCGGCCGAGGCCCTCTCGCCGCCCGACACGGCCGCCCTGCGGGCGCTCGTCGCGTCCCTGCAGGGGCGCGGGGTGAAGAGCCTGCGGCTGATCACCGACACCTCCCCGCGCGGCGTCGCCGCCGAGCGCGTCGTCCGCGCCCAGGCCAAGAGCGCGAAGATCGCGATCCGGACGGGCAAGGTCGACGCCGTCCTCGCGATCGCCGGGTGGGAGGTCTCCCAGGCCGCGCTGGAGGCGCAGCGGAAGGCAGCCCCGCCGCTCTACGGCGTCTACCTGGCCCCCTGGCTGGTCCAGTCCTCGCTGGTGGCCGCCACCGGCGGCTCACCGCTGGCCGTGCTGCCGTTCGACCCCGCGAGCCCGGAGGCGCAGGCCTACATCACCGCCCTGCGCCGGGTCGGCCCGGACGAGAGCGCGACCGCGGCCGGGTACCTGGCCTTTCTCGCCGCGCTGGACCAGCGGCTGCCGCCGCGGGAGCTGTTCCTCTACGCGGCGACCGTGAGCTTCGAGATCATGCCGATGGGGGACGGGGCCGGTGGGTCCATGGATCACAGCGGCGTGACCACGACCTGGTTCGAGGGCGGGGCGCTCACCCCTGTGAGCAAGGCCCTGCCCGTGCCCGGCTGAGGCCGGACGGGGCGCAGGTACCGTGGAAGCCGTGTCGGTCCTGCTTCAACCCCGCTGGGTGGCGTTGCACGTCTTCGCCGTCGTGGTGGTCGCGGGCTGCACCTGGGCCGCCTGGTGGCAGTTCACGGTCGCGAAGGACGGCAGCGGGCGGAGCCTGGGCTACGCCCTGCAGTGGCCCGCGATCGGGATCTTCGGTCTCGGCGTCTGGGCCTGGCTGTGCCGGGACGGTCTCCGTGTCGCCCGCGAGGGCGGCCCGTCGGAGCCCGAGCCGCCCGCCCCCGCGCCGGTACGGCGGACCCCGGTCGTGACCGTCGACCCCGACGAGGACCCCGAGCTTGCCGCGTACAACGCGATGCTGGCCCGGTTGCACGAGAAGGACGAGAACGCGTGAGGAACACTCCGGCCACCCGCTACCAGGTGGCGGCGTACATCGTCGGCGTCCTGCTGCTGCTCGTGTGCGTCGAGATGGTGATGGCCTACGGGTTCGGCAACAAGTCGCTGAAGTGGGTCGTCTTCGCCCACGGCTACTTCTACATCCTGTACCTGGTGCTGGCGTTCGACTTCTTCCGCCGGTACCGATGGCCGCTGCGCCGGCTCGCGGAGATGATCCTCGCGGGCGTCGTCCCGGGCATGACGTTTCTCGTCGAGCGGCGGATCGCCCGCCTCGCGGAGGAGACTCCCGCGCGCCTCGACGGATCCGGGGCCGCCGCGCTCTAGCGTCGGGTCGACATGACCGCACCCGAGGGCAGCGCACCGGAGACGATCCCGGTCGCGGGCGGCACCAGTTGGCCGCCGATGATGTACATCGCCAAGGCCACCGCCACGGTCCTCGGCGTGATCGCGCTCGCCCTGCTGATCTCCGAGGTGCGGTCGGTGATGGCGTCGATCTTCCTCGGCTTCTTCTTCGCGGCCGGCCTCGAACCGATGATCCGCCGGATGGAGGCGCGCGGCCTGCGGCGCGGGGAAGCGGTGCTGATCCTCGTCATCGGGGTGCTGACGGCGATCACGCTGATCATCTGGCTGATGGTCGTCCCCGCGGTCGAGCAGGCGAGCGAGTTCGTCGCGAACATCCCGTCGCTGCTCGACGACCTGAACGAACGCGGCGAGGGCCGGGAGATCCTCGGCGTGAAGCTCGACGACCCCGAGGTCCAGCGCAAGATCCAGGAGCAGGTCGACAAGATCCCGGAGATCCTCGCCGCCTCGCTGGGCACGGTCTACGGGATCCTCGGCGGCATCGTCACCGCGCTGTTCGGCATCTTCTCGGTCTTCGCGCTGACGATCTACTTCATGATGGCGATGCCGCGGCTGCACTCCTTCGCGGCGCGGGCCCTGCGGGACCCGGAGAAGGTCGAGGTCCTCGACAGCTCCCTCGACCGGATCGGCGGGTACGTCACCGGCCAGTTGGTCGTCTCGCTGACCGCGGGCATCTTCGCCGGCGTCGTCCTCAGCGTCCTCGGGGTCCCGTACTCGATGGTGCTCGGCCTGGCGGTGGCGTTCTTCAGCGCGATCCCGCAGGTGGGCGCGACGATCGGCGCGGTCGTCTGCACCCTGGTCGCGCTGACGGAGAGCTGGCACCTCGCGCTCGCGGTGTTCGTGATCCTCGTGGCCTACCAGCAGTTCGAGAACTACTTCCTCGCGCCGCGGGTGTTCTCCAAGGCCGTCGACCTCTCCCCGATCGCGGTGTTCATCGCCGTCCTCGTCGGCGCGGCGGTCGGCGGCGCGATCGGCGCCCTCACCGCCCTCCCCGTCACCGCCGCCCTCAAGGTGATCTTCCGGTACGTCTTCCGCGAGCAGCTCGGCCGAATCGACTCGGAGGCCTATCTCGGCCGCGGTGTCTACGGTGACGACCAGCGCGAGGACATCCCCTGACGTCCCCCGCCGGGTGCGCCCTCCCGGCGTTGCGGCTTCACTGGCTGAGCCGTCGCTTCACCGGGCGGCCCGGCTGGTGAAGCGAGTGCTCGCCTGGTGAAGGGCGCGGGGTGGCTGGTGAAGCTGCGCGCCGGGGCGGTGCCGCCGGCTTCCCACGAGAGAACTCAGCTCCCCTCGCCCGCTCCGGCGAGCGAGGGCGCACTGGGGCGAGGGAAGCGCGCGGCGGAAGGATGGAAGAGCGCGACGGGGCGAGGGAGGCGCGCGGTGGGGCGAGGGAGGCGCGCGGCGGGGCGAGGGAAGCGCCGCTTTCGGTGCGGCTTCACTGGCTGAGCCGTCGCTTCACCGTGCGGCCCGGCGGGTGAAGCGAGTGCTCGGCTGGTGAAGGGCGCGGGGTGGCTGGTGAAGCTGCGCGGCGGGGCGAGGGGCGAGGACGTCCGCTGCCGGGGACAGGGGTTTCACTAGGCTGGCGGCGTGCCGCGATCCACGGGTGAACTCGTCGATCTGTTCGTGCTCGAGACGATCGAGGACGGCCTCTATCGGGGCAAGCAGCCCGCCACGGTCATGCAGCGGGTCTTCGGGGGCCAGGTGCTGGGCCAGTCGCTGCTGGCGGCCAGCCTGACGGTCGACCCCGACCGGCTGGTGCACTCGTTCCACGCGTACTTCCTGCTGCCCGGCGACCCGTCGGTCCCGATCGTCTACGACGTCGACAACCTGCGGGACGGGCGCTCGTTCAGCGCACGCCGCGTCGCGGCCCGGCAGCACGGGAAGCACATCTTCTACCTGACCGCGTCCTACCAGGGCGAGGAGCCGGGGCTCAGCCACCAGGACGTCGCGCCCGCGGACGTGCCGCCGCCGGCGGAGTGCCCGCCGCTCGCGGACTCCCTCGCGGGCGTCATGCGCTCGGACGTCGCGGCGGCGATGGCGGACGAGTTCGGCGCGATGGACTTCCGCTTCGCGGGTTCCTCGGCCCCGGGCGGGCGCTACCACGACCCCGCGCACCCCGCGATCGCCCGCGTCTGGATGCGGGCCGGCGCCACGTCCGGGCAGGCCGCCGAGGACCCCGCGGACGAGCACGGCATCCCGGACGGGCACATGCTCCACCGGTGCCTGCTCGCGTACATGAGCGACCTGACGCTGCTGCACGCGAGCCTGGTCCCGCACCTGACCGTCCGGCCCGAGGACATGGTCCGGGCCTCGCTCGACCACGCGATGTGGTTCCACCGCCCGTTCCGGGCCGACCAGTGGCTCCTGTACGACCAGGTCTCCCCGTCCGCCTCCGGGGCCCGGGGGCTGTCGTTCGGGCGGATCTACCAGGACGGCGTCCTCGTCGCGAGCGCCGTTCAGGAGGGCCTGATCCGGCCCACCGTCGCCCTGCCCTGAGGACTGCCGGAATGATCTCCGCGGGGGGATTTCCTCTCCCACACGGGGGGTCAGGTCTGGCCAGAGGGGTACTCGCTGGGTCTAGACTGCACCGGTCCGCCCCACTTTCGGCTCGTCCCTGAAGTTGCGCCGCGAGTGGAGCAAAGGCCACCTACCTGACATGTGGGGGCCCCGCGGTGCGTCTTTGGCGCGTCCGCAGTGCCTCCTGAACTGGCCGCGTCCCGGCGGCAGGGAAGGCAGCGATTACGCATGGATTCGCTGACAACACAAGCACTCAGCTTCGAGGGCGGCCTGTTCGGTCCGTCGATCGTCGCCGGAGTGACCACCTCAGGCCTGTACGGCCTCGTCGCGGTGGCGCTGGTCCTCAGTTACCGCATCAGTCGCACGATCGCGTTCGTGCACGGCGGCATCGTTCTCTCCGGCGCGCTGCTGTACTGGTACTTCGTCACCCCGACCTACTCGGGCGGTGAGGACATCCTCGCCGGCCTGGACGACGGCGGTGGGGGTGGCGGCCGACCGGAGCTGCCCAAGTGGGTGGCGGTGTTCGGCCTGATGCTCGCGGGCGCCGCGGTCGCCGCCTTCTACGGCTGGATCGTCACCAGCACGCGGATGGCGACCTATCCCCGCGTCACGCTGACGAACTTCTCGCTGGCGCTGATGCTGATCATGGTCGGCATCATCTTCACCAAGAACAAGTCCTCCGGCGAGCAGGCCCCCAGCCCGTTCGGCGGGGACGGGTTCGAGTTCCCCACACCCGGGGGGACCGTCGATCAGCGTGTGTCGTACCACCAGCTGGCGACGTTGATCATCCTCGTCGCGGTCGTGATCGGCTTCGCGATCCTCCTCCAGCGGACCCGCTTCGGCGTCTACACCCGTGCGGTCGCCGACAACGTCGAGGCGAGCAAGCTGGTCGGAGTCCCGATCGGCAAGGTCGGCACCATCGTCTACGCGATCTCCGGCGCCATCGCGGCGCTCGGGGGCATCCTCATCGCGAACCCGGTGGGCACCGAGACGACCGGCATCCTGTTCATCTTCCTGCGCGCGTTGATCGTCTGCGTGTTGGGAGCGTTCGCCAGCATCCCGCTCGCGCTCGCCGGCGCGGTGCTCATCGCCGTCATCGACTCGATGATCGAGTCCGGCGTCTTCGGCACGCCGGACAAGGCGGTCAAGGAGATCGTCGTCGTCGCGATCCTGTTCTCCGTGGTCATCGGCATCGACCGGTTCGGAAAGAAGAGCTCGTCCGTCCTCGCAGGTCACTGACCTGCAGGCGGACGTTCCGCGCTCTCACCCGAATCGTCGACACGCAAGGAGAAGATGGTCATGGCACAGGGCAAGTCGAAGAAGACAGAACCGAAGACGACGAAGACCGCGCACACCACCAAGGTTGCTCCGTCGGCCAACGGCTCCGGTCCACGTATCGCCGTCCCGCCGCGGGTCGGCGGGGCCGGGTCGAACCCGGTCGACAAGGTGCACGGCTTCCTCGGGATCCACCCGGGGTTGCTCGTGCTGTTCGCGATGCTGGCGATCTACCCGCTGATCGGCACCGACAGCTGGGTCTACAACGTCACCACCGGTCTCGTCCTCGCGATCTCCGCCCTCGGGCTGCTGGTCGTGGTCGGGTGGGGCCGCGAGATCTCGCTGGCACAGGCGGGCATCACCGGCGCGGCGTGCTACATCTCCGGCTTCGCCGCCCGGGAGTTCGACGGCAGCGTCTGGGACATCCCGGTCGTGGACCTGCCGCGGTGGCTGTACACCGACCTCGCGTTCCCGCTCGCGATGCTTTGGGGCATCGGGTTCGCGGTGGTCGTGTCGGTGCTCGTGTCGCTGGTCGCGATGCGCCTCTCCGGCGTCTACGTCATCGTTCTGACGCTGTCTCTGCAGTTCCTCATCGAGAACTCGCTGTTCACCGAGGCTGCCCTCACCGGTGGCCTGAGCCCGCTCGAGACTCCGCGGCCGGAGATCTTCGGCGCAAGCCTGAACTGCGCGCAGCCGTGCAACGCGACGCTCTCGGCGGACGACCGGATGTACTACTTCATCCTGGCGTTCTTGTTCGTCTCGATGTACTTCCTGCACCGGTTCCGCCACTCGCGGTTCGGCCGCTCGATGATCATGGTCGGCGTCGACCCCGCGGCGGCCGCCGCGGTGGGTGTCTCACCGTGGAAGTACAAGGTCGCGGCGTTCGCGATCGCGGGTGGCTTCGCCGGCCTCGGCGGTGCCCTGCTGGCGCCGCTCTACGGCACACCACCGGGCGTACTGGAATTCAACTCGTTCAACTCGCTGTTCTACCTCTCGATCCCGATCATGGCCGGGTTCGAGTCGCTCACGGCCGTGCTCGCGGTGGCGTTGCTGTTCCGCCTCGCCCCGCTCCTGCTCGCCGAGATCGACATCGAGCTGAACGGCTACCTGCTCGGCGGTCTCGGCCTCGCGATCGGCATCCTCCTCGGCCCACGCGGCGCCGGCGGCTTCGTCTCCGACATCTTCGACACGCGTGCGCGCGCCAAGCGCAAGGCGGCGAGAGCCCAGGGACGGAACTCCTCGACAGGTGGCGGGGCGGCGGCGAAGCCACCTCGTCCGGAAGCCAAGGTGCCGGTGACGGCGGGATCGGAGTCCAAGTGAGTGCCACAACTGCGGAAGCCGGTCACTCCGCCGGCCACATCGTCTCCGAAGCCGGCGTCGACCCGGAGCGCGACCAGGCGCTCGCGGTCCTGGAGGCGTTCCTGCCCCCGCACCGCGGGGACAGCGGGGATGCCCTGGTGGGCAGCAACCTCTCCATCGCCTTCGGTGGTGTGAAGGCCCTTCAGAACGTCACCATCACCGCGCCGTCGAAGACCTTCGTCGGTCTGCTCGGACCGAACGGTGCGGGCAAGTCGACGTGCTTCGACGTGCTGAACGGCCTGAAGGTGCCGGACTCGGGCACGATCACGATGTTCGGCAAGGACGTCACGAGCATGCGGCCGTGGGACCGCGCCAAGTTGGGCATGGGACGCACGTTCCAGGCCAACCGGCTCAACCACGACCTGTCGGTGGGCGAGAACCTGCTCTCCGCGGCGCACCTGGCGATCAAGGGCAACCCGATCACCACCTTGCTCGGTTTCCGGTCGGTGCGGAAGTCCGAGCAGAGAGCCGAGCAGGCCGCGTACGCCATGTGCGTCCTGCTCGGCATCAAGGACCACTGGCACGACCGGGTGTCCGACCTGGACTTCGGTCGTCAGCGGCGGATCGAGATCGGCCGGTCGTTGATGTGCGGTCCGGCGATCGTGCTGCTCGACGAGCCGGCCGCCGGTCTGGACGCCGACGACGCCCACGCCCTGTTCGCGCTGCTGCGCCAGCTGCAGCGTGACCTGGGTCTGACGATCATCCTGGTCGAGCACTACGTGAAGGCCGTGCTGGAGAACGCCGACCTCGTCTACGTGCTGAACCAGGGTCAGCTGCTGGCCTCGGGATCCCCGGCCGAGGTGGCGGCGGACCCGGTCGTGCGGGCCGAGTACCTGGGTTCGGTCCTCGACCTGGACGAGACCGCCGACGTGAACGAAGCCCCGACCCTGGCCGACGAGGCCGACGAGGTCATCGCCGAGGCCGAGGCCGAGGGCGTGCCCGCGAAGCAAGGGAGCACCGAGAATGCTTGAGCTCAAGGGTGTCGGTTCCGGCTACGGCCGGCTGCCGGTGCTGTTCGACATCGATCTGACGGTCGATCAGGGTCAGATGGTCTCGGTGCTGGGGTCCAACGGCGCGGGCAAGTCGACGCTGCTGAAGACGATCCTGGGCGCGATCCCGCCGAGCAAGGGCGAGATCATCTTCCGTCGACAGAAGGTCTCGGGCATGCCCGCGCACAAGCGCGTGGGGATGGGCATCGCCCTCTCGCCCGAGGGGCGGCAGGTGTTCCCGTCGTTGTCGGTGCGGGAGAACCTGATCACGGGTGCGTACGGCGTCAGCACGCCGAACATGAAGGAGCAGTTCGAGCGCGTCTACGAGCTGTTCCCGCGGCTCAAGGAGCGCCAGAACCAGGCCGCCGGGTCACTGTCCGGCGGTGAGCAGCAGATGCTGGCCGTCAGTCGCGCGCTGATGTCCCGCCCGCGACTGCTCCTGGTCGACGAGCTCTCCCTCGGCCTCGCCCCGGTCATCGCGGAACGCCTGTACTCCGCTTTGCGTGCGCTGTGCGACGAGGGTCTGTCGGTCGTCATGGTGGAACAGTTCCACCTCGTCGCCGTCGGCTTCTCCGACAAGCAGTACGTCATGGAGAAGGGCCGGTTCGTCAAGGTGACCGAGCAGCAGGTCAAGAAGGGCGACAAGCCGGCCGCGGCGGCCGCGAGCGGAGGGTCCGGATCCTGACCGCAGCACAACCGGCACGGGTAGGGTCGGGCGAATGCCCAGCATGAGCACCGACACGGCCGCTTCCCGGACGGCCGGCGGAGGTTCGAGCACGGACCTCGAGCCGTTGCTGGCCGTCCAGAACCTGACGCGCCGTTACGGCACGCGGACCGCGGTGGACGACGTCTCGTTCACGCTGGGGCCGGGGATCACCGGTCTGCTGGGCCCGAACGGTGCCGGCAAGTCCTCTCTGATGACGTGTCTGGCCGGGTTGGCGGCGTGGGACGCGGGGTCGATCCGGATCGGGTCGGCGGACGTGGCGCGCAACCCGCGGGCGGCACGCAAGCTGCTGGGGTTCATGCCCGAACGGGTGGCGTTCCCGAACGAGATGCGGGTGACCGAGTACCTGGGCTTCGTGGCCGAGGTGAAGCGGATCCCGCGGGCCGAACGGGCGGCCGCGGTCGAGCTGGCGATTACCCGCACCGGGCTGGGTGCGGTGCCGGACCGGATCGTGGGGAACCTGTCCAAGGGCAACCGGCAGCGGGTCGGTATGGCGCAGGCGCTGATGGGCGATCCGCTGGTGACGATCCTCGACGAGCCGATGAACGGGCTGGACCCGCTGAACATCCTCGACATGCGCGCGATGCTGCAGGAGTACGCGCGCACCCGGGCGGTGATCGTGTCCACCCACCTGCTCACCGACGCCCGCCTGATGTGCAACAACGTGCTGGTGATGGCCCAGGGCAAGCTGGTCTACCGCGGCGCCCCCTCGGAGATGGCCGAGGGCATGGGCCACACCGTTCGGCTCCGCGTGCGGATCCACGCGCAGGTGGAGCCCGGCGCGGACGACCTCGTGGAGGGCACGTCGCTGATCGACACGGCGGTCGACGACCGCGGGACGACCGTCCTGGTGCAGGCCGCGGACGACCGCGCGGTCGCCGCGCTCGTGCAGGCCTGGTCGGCGACGTGGCCGGTGACCACCGTCGAGTCCACCGCCGACAGCCTCGAAGAGGCCTTCCGCGAAGCCGTGATGGGGTCCGTCGCGACCCGCGAGGAAACGGACTGAGGGTTCACGTGCTCACCCTGCTCAAGCGCGAGATCACCTCGCTGGTCCTGTGGCCGGCGACGTACCTGATCGCGGCCGCGTACATCGTGATCTCGGGGATCCTGTTCATCGACCTGGTGAGCGCGAACGACTCCGCGGACCTGGAGTCGTACTACGCGAACACCGTGAACACGCTGCTGGTGCTGTGCCCGATCCTGGGGGCCCGGTCGCTGGCCGAGGAACGCGCGAGCGGCGCGTTGTCGATCAGCCTGTCCTGGCCGATCTCGCGGACGGCGATGGTGGCCGCGAAGTTCGTGGCGAACACGCTCATCACCTGGCTGGTCGTGTCGATCTCGTGGATCTACTACATCCGGCTGGACGCGATCGCCGAGCCCGAGTTCGCCCGCTCGATGGGCGGGTGGATCGGACTGCTGCTGCTCTCGGCGATGTTCAACGCGGTTTCGCTGGCGATCTCCTCGCGGATGAACACCTCGGTGGGGGCGGCGTTCCTCTCCTTCGTCGTACTGCTGGTGCTGCGCCTGATTGCGTTCCTGCCGGAGAACCTGCGGGAAAAGGTGGATCAGTTCGGTCCGCTCGACCGGCTCAACCCGATGCTGGACGGAGTGCTGCCGGCCGAGGACGTCGCGTACTTCGTCGTGCTCTCGATCGCGGCGCTGGCCGTGGCGGTCTACAGCCTGGGGCGCCGGCGGGCCGGCAACGACCGCCGGGTGCTCGCCCAGCGGGCCGCCGCGGTGGTCGGGGTGACGGTGTTCGTCGTCGCCACTCCCGCGGTGGCCGGGGCGGCCTCAGGAGAGATCGACCTGACGCCCGGCAACCGGGAGACGATCTCCACGGCCACCAAGGAGGTCCTGGCTCAGGTCGGGAAGGTCCCGATGACCCTGACCGCGTTCTCCCCGACGGTCAGCCTGGAGGCCTCGCAGGCCCGGGCGACGGTGCGCAAGTACGCGGCCGGTGGGGCGAACATGCAGGTCCGCATCATCGACCCGGACATCTCCCCGGCGCTGGCCCGCGCGTCCGGCGTCATCGATTACAACGACTACCTGCTCGAGGTCGGCGGGAAGACGCAGGAGATCGACGACCTCGTCGAGTCGACGGTCACCACGGCGATCGCCCACCTGGCGCAGACCGACCCGCCGCTGGCGTGCTTCATCCAGGGTCACGGCGAGCGCCGGATCAACGACATCCAGCCCGAAGGGCTGACGTCGCTCGCCGCGCGGCTGCGGATCATCGGGTGGAAGACCGGCGAGGTCTTCCTCTCCGGCCGGGGTGGCCAGGAGCTGCTGCGCGAGTGCGGCGTCGTGCTCGTGATGGGCCCGCGGTCGACGATGCCGAACCGCGAGCTCCGGATGCTGCAGGACTACGCCCGGGGGCAGGGCCGGCTCATCGTCGCGGCCGACGCGGTGCGCGGGGACGTCGAGCAGCTCAACCAGCTGATCGTCCCGTGGGGGCTGAAGCTGGGGACGAACCAGCTGCGTGACCCGCAGTCACTCGCGGACGACCCCGCGGCCATCGTGTCCTCGCGCTACCCGTCGGCGTCGTCGGTCGTCGACACCCTCAACAAGGACGACACCCCGGTGGTGTTCAGCGACAGCCTCTCGATCGACAAGGCCGGGCCCGACAGCGAGGAGGGCCCCCAGGTCGCGGCACTGGTCCAGAGCTCGCCGAAGAGCTACGAGGTCGACGCCACCGGCAAGCGCATTCCGGGGACCGAGGGCGTCCACACCCTGGCCGGGTTCACCTACACCCCGGAGCGTGAGGCGGCGGGGGAGACTCCGCGGCTGAGCAGCACCCGCGTCGGGGTTCTCGGCACGGCGGACGTCGCGTCGAACCAGTACCAGAAGTCCTTCGGCAACCAGGAACTGATGGTCCGCCTGGTGCAGTTCATCGCCGGCAACGACGTCATCATCTCCGCCTACCGCGACGTGGGGCAGAGCGCGCAGTTCCAGATCACCGGCGACCAGCGCAGCTCGCTGATCCGGCAGACGGTCGTCCTGCCGACGCTGGCCGCCTTGGTGTTCGTGCCGTTCGTCTTCCTCCGGTTAAAGCGGGGCTGACCGTGCGCGGACGGCTCCCCGGAACCCTCGTCGGCCTGGCTCTCCTGGCCGGGAGCCTGACCGCGTGCGGTGACGACTCCTCGGGCGCGGTGGACATCGCCGCGATCCCGGTGCCGGCCGAACGCATCGCGTCCGTGACCTACACGGCGGCGGGGAAGTCCGCGACCTTCACGACCCGCAACGGCCTCTTCCTTCCCGGGGACGGCGCCACGGCGGAGTCCGCGACGCTGCTGAACGCGTCCACGACGGCGTTCCCGGTCAACGCGTACCGGACCATGACCGACGTCGACGCCGCGACCCCGGACTTCGGGCTGGTCTCCACCGCGGCCTCCCGCCGCGTCAAGGAGTGCGGCGCCGGCTGCGCGATGACGGTGACCGCGACGGACGGCCGGACGTATCAGCTGAGCGTCGGCGCCCGAACGTTCAACTCCGCCGGGTTCTACGCCGCCGTTGAGGGGGACCCCCGTGTCTTCCTGCTGATCAACGCCACGGTCGCGCAGATCATCTCGTTCGCGACCGGGCGGCCGTTCTCGTTCCCGCCGACCAAGCAGGAGCTCGACCTGCAGGCCCGGCAGGACCGACTCGCAGAGGAAGCACAGGGTCGCGGAGACCCCGCCCGGAACTACGATCCGTTCCTGAGGCAGGTGCTCGCCGCCGAGGAGGATCGCAAGGCCGCTCGGGAGGGCAAGCCGACGGGTGCGCTGGTGCGAGCGGCGACGTCGACACAGGATCAGCCCGGCGGCGCCAAGCCCGAGGGTGAGCAGGCGGACGGCGAGCAGGCGGAAGGAACGGACCAGTGAGCGGACGAGCATCGCGGGTGCGCAGGGCGGCAGCCGCCGGGGCGGTCGCGCTCTCGCTGGCGCTCTCCGGTTGCGGCGGGGACTCCGAGCCGTCGGTCGCGGCGAACGTCGAGGGCACCGAGATCACCTCGGCGCAGGTCAACGAGCTCTACGACGTCTTCGCGCGGACCGACGCCGGCGCCGAGAGTCTCCAGGGCGCCGGCGGGGTGAAGGTGGACCCGGCCCAGATCCGCGCCACCGCGCTGTCCTACCGGATCAAGATCGCCTTCATCGAGTACCTCGCCCAGCGCGAGGGCGTGAAGGTGTCCGACGACGCCACCAAGGACGACGTCTACGACGAACTCGCGCAGATCGGCAGCCTCAAGGTCTCCGGCTACCAGGGCCAGGACCTCAAGGTCGCCGCGCGGATCGAGGCCATCAGCAAGGCCATCGCGGCCAAGCTGCTGCCCGAGGTGTCGGTGACGAAGGAGGAGCTGCAGAAGGCTTACGACGAGCGCAAGGACATCGTCGGCAAGAGCTTCCGCGCCACCACCGGCATCGCCTTTATGGACAGCGAGCAGTCCGCCCTGGCGCTGAAGAAGGAGCTCGACAAGGGCACCGACTTCACTCGAGCCTCCGACGCGGCCGGTGACGTGGTGCTCGCGGCCCAGACCGTCGACATCAACCCGATCACGCCGATCCAGGCCGACATCATCGAAGCGGTTCGGAAGCTCGATCCGGGTAAGACCAGCGACCCCATCCGATACGACATAGGTGACGTGCCGGTGTACGCGGTCCTGCACCAGATCAAGCGCAAGGACCTGCCGGCGCTGACGCTCGAAGAGGCAACTCCGGAGCTGAAGAAGATCGTCATCGATCACAAGCGGTTCCTCGTGTTCGACGACTGGCTCAAGAAGCAGTACCTGACGGCGCGGATCGAGGTCGACAAGTACTACGGGAAGTGGAACCCCACATACCAGGCGGTGGTCTGATTGATCGTCACGAGTGCTCGCCGGCGCCCGGTCGCGGCGCTCGTGACGATGGCCGCGGTGCTGCTCGGCGCCGTGGCCGCCCTCCTGCTCACGCCGGCCTCGGCCGCGGCGGCCGAGAACCCCGAGAACATCAAGGTCACGCTGACCCGCTCGGAAATCGTGACCACCAACCCGAACAACATCACGATGGACATCACCATCGTGAACACCGGGACGAAGAAGCCGCCGGTCTACCGGTACGGCGTCTTCCTCAACGCCCGTGAGGGCGACGGCGAGTCGATCCTCGAGGAGCCGGAGAACTGCCAGCAGGTCTCCGACAACGACCCCGAGGTGACCCCGGGGATCTACCGCTGCTCGGTGATCGTCAACAACCCGGGTGCCTGGACGTTCACCGCGTTCGTCAACCTGCCGACGGAGACGGGGCAGCAGCAGCTCGAGGTCGTCGAGTCGACGATCGACATTCCCGACGCCGTGGTGCTCGAAGGCCAGTTCAAGGGTCTGCGGTACGTCGTCGAGGGCAGCTCGTTCGAGGTCTTCCTGCTGCAGTTCCACGTCGTCATGGCGTTCGCGTGGCTGATCCTGGCCGCCGCCATCGCGTTCGTCGCCGTCCCACGGCTGCGGCGCATGCTCTCGACGCCGGCGCTGCAGACGCTGGAGGTCCGGCGCTCGGTCCTGACCAGCGGCATGTGGGTCTGCTTCGGTGGCACGCTGATCACGGGTCTGTGGCTGCTGGGGACCCAGACCGCCTACGACGCGCCGTTCTCCACCAGCAACTTCTCGTTCTCCGACTACGACAACATCACGCGGCTGCCGTACGCGGCGATGTACTTCAACGCGCTCTACCTGAAGATCCTCGTCTTCCTCGCGATGGGCGGGGCGAACATGGTGCTCGCGATGGAGGCCGCCCGGCAGGCGCAGGCCGCCCAGGACGCCGCGCTCGCCGACGAGGACGAGGTGGACATGTGGGCCACCGGCGTCCACTTCGACGAGTTCGGTCACGTGCTGCACGACGAGACGGCGGCGACGTCGACCTCGCGCACGGCCGTCGCCACGCGCGCGCCGGCCGTACCCGAAGGCGTGAGTTCGCGCACGTTGTGGGCCTGCGTGGCGGTCATGGTCGGAGGGACCGGCGTCGTTGGCGTGTGCGTAACAATCCTGAAGTACTGTCACGACCTGATCGAGACCGCGAACGCGGCTCGGATCCTCGGAGGGTAAGGACATGCGAATTCGTCAGGGTGTCGCCGTCGGTCTGGCGGCCATCGGGTTGGCCGCTCTCGGCCCCGTCGCGACGCCGGTCTCGGCGCACAGCGGCGGCAAGGCGGTCGTGCTCGTCGCGGACCTCACCCTGACGCCGTCCGGCAACTCCTGGACCGCGAACACAACGCTCGTCGACGGCGACTCCGGCTCCCCGATCCGCGGTGCGGCCGTGAAGGCCATGCTGGGCACTCCGGCCAAGGCACACGACCTCGAGCCCGGCTCGACGCTCGGCAACTACACGGGGACGCTCGGTGCCCTGCCGGCCGGCCCGACGCACCTGGAGCTCCAGGTGCGCACCCTGCCCGGCTCCGAGCCCGTCGTGCCCTACACCAACGCGTGGGACTTCGAACTGACGGCGGGTCAGCCCGTTACGGTCGCACGGGAGACCGCGGGCGGGGGCGGCAGCAAAATCGCGCTGATCCTCAGCGTCGCCGGCGCCGTGATCCTGCTGGCGCTGATCTACGGCCTGTTCTCGCTGCGGCGGCGCACCGCCGGGCCGCGCATCGAGCGGTAGGCGCGTCAGAGCGCGTTGAGGTTCTGCAGCCGGACCTCGCCGCGGGCGATCAGCTTGCCGCCGTCGTCGGAGATCTCGACGAGCCAGAGCTGCTGCGACCGGCCCCGGTGGATCGGCGTGCCGGTGCTGATCAGGCGCCCGCCGCGGAAGCTGCGGATGAAGTCGGTGTGGTTCGAGACGCCGACCACGGGGCCGCCGTCCCAGAGGTGAGCCCCGATGCTGGCGGCCGTCTCGACCAGCGCGCAGTGGACGCCGCCGTGCAGGACGCCGGCCGGCTGGTGGTGCCGCTCGTCGACCTCCAGGCTCAGCACGACCCGGTCCGCGCTCGCCTCGACCACCGTGGCCCCCATGAGGTCCACGAAGCCGCGGGTGGCCTCGGAGATCGGAATCCGGCCCTCGATGCGTTCGGTGCTCATGGGCGGCGAGCCTACGTGGGCGGTGCCCCGAGGCTGCCGTCCCGGGTCGCCAGCGCGAGCAGCACGATCGCGGACGTCCAGCCCAGCGGGGCCACCGACGCGGGCGCGCCGTCGTTCGCGACCTTCTCCGGGAACGCGCCGAAGCCGGTGCGGTGCTCGGTCAGCCAGGTGAACCAGTGGGTGAACGACTCCTCGTCGTCGCGGCCGGCGGCGGCGAGCGCGAACAGGGCGGTCGACGGAGTCCAGGCCACGTCCCCGACGCGGGGGATGTTGCCCGGGCGCAGGCCGCCGGAGGGCATCCGGAGCTCGGCCTCGGCGCGCCGGACGGCGGCAGTGACAGCGTCGGCGTCGGCGTCGAGCCGGGCGAGCGGCGCGGCCAGGAACGTCACCGCGCTGTCCGGCCCGGCCCCGCGGACCGGGTGCCGGCGGTACCCGGTTGCGCCGAACCGCTGCTGGATCGCGGCGGCGAGGCGGGTCGCGGCGGCGCCCCAGCGGCGTTGCGCGTCGGCCTCGCCGAGGTCGCCGGCGAGGGCGGCGGCCGAGCGCAGCCCGAGGAGCAGGGGAGCGGCGATCCCGATCGTGGGCCGCCGTTCAGGCTGCTCCCAGTAGTCCGACGAGGGGCGGGGCAGGCCGCTGTCCGTCAGCGACCCCACCGCCGCGTCCGCCGCGCGCCGCAGCATCGGCCAGAACTCGCGGAGGGCGTCGGTGTCGCGGGTGATCGCGTCGCTGTCGTTCCGCGGCGGCGCCACCCGCCACCACGACCACAGCGCCCAGGGCACCCAGCCGACGGCGTCGAGCTGGCGCGCCCGGCCGTCGCGGACCGGCCTCCCGTCCGGGTGGTACCGGCTCACCCACGTCCCGTCGTCGTCCTGGACCCGGGTGAGGAAGCGCAGCACGGCGCGGGCCTGGTCGGGGTGCCCGGTGGCGGCGAACGCGGCGGCGTGCCAGCTCGCGTCCCGGGGCCAGACCAGGTGCCAGGGGCCGAAGGGGGAGGCGACCGAGGCTCCGTTCGGGTCGGTGAGCAGGGCGAGGTCGAGCAGGGCGCGGGTGGCGACCTCGCGCTCGGCGTCGGTGCGGCCGGGGATGATGCCGGCGCCGAGCCAGGCCCGGGTCGCGTCGGCGAGGGCGGCGTGGTCGACGGGCGTCGTGGTCGGGACGACCGGGTAGGCGCCGGTCGGCAGCAGGTCGCCGGGGCCGGGCAGGGGCGCGTCGGCGAGCAGGCTGGTCCCGGGGAGGTAGGAGCCGGACGCGTCGGGCAGCAGCGTCACACGGAACGCGCCCGGCCCGAACGCCGAGCCCGCGACCCCGGCCGAGTACAGCGGCGGCCGGGTCTCCCGGGCCGCCCCCGCCCCGGCCGCGCCGGCGGTCGCGAGCGTCACCGCCAGCACGGCAGCCACCGCCCCACGCATGCGGTGAGCATAGGGAGAGCCGCGGGGTCCGGGACCTGTCGGTGGCGTCAGTCAGACTGCGTGCGTGCTCCTCGACGTCCTGGCGCGGACCTCGGCCGAGGTGGCCGGGACGTCGGCGCGGTCGGCGAAGATCCGGCTGATCGCCGACTGCCTGCGCGCGGCCGATGCCGCGGACGTCCCGATCGTCGTCGCCTATCTCGCCGGTGAGCTGCGCCAGCGCCGGACCGGGCTCGGGCCCGCCGCGCTGCGCTCGCTGCCGCCGCCGGCCGCGGAGCCGACGCTGACGGTGACCGAGGTCGACGCCGCGTTCGCGACGATGGCGGGCCTGGCCGGCGCCGGGTCGTCCACCCGGCGGGCGGAGCTGTTCCGGGACCTGGTGGGTCGCGCGACGGCCGTCGAGCAGCGGCTGCTGGCCGGGCTGGTGGCGGGGGAGCTGCGGCAGGGCGCCCTGGACGGCGTGATGGTCGAGGCGGTCGTCGCGGCCTCGGGCCGGCCGCCGACGGAGGTCCGCCGCGCGGTCATGGTCGCCGGGGCCGTCGGGCCGGTCGCGGAGGCGGCGCTCGCGGCCGCCCCGGACGCGCTCGCGGCGTTCGGCCTGCAGGTCGGCCGCCCGGTGCGGCCGATGCTCGCGCAGTCCGGGACCGACGTCGAGGACGCGCTCGCGCGCACCGGCCCCGCGGCGGTGGAGTGGAAGCTCGACGGGATCCGGATCCAGGTCCACCGGGACGGGGACGACGTCGCCGTCTTCACCCGGAGCCTCGACGAGATCACCGGCCGGGTGCCGGAGGTCGTCGCCGCGGTGCGCGAACTGCCGGTGCGGTCGGTGATCCTCGACGGCGAGGCCATCGCCCTGCGCCCCGACGGGCGCCCGCTGCCGTTCCAGGCGACGGCGGCCCGGAGTGCACGGCAGCGCTCGGAGCGGGCGGCGCCGGTGCCGCTCACGCCGTTCTTCTTCGACTGTCTGTCCCTCGACGGCGTCGATCTGACCGGGGCGCCCGCGTCCGCGCGGCGGGCGGAGCTGGAACGCATCGCGCACCCGGGGCTGCTGGTGCCGCGTGCGGAGGTGACGTCTACCGAGCAGGCCGGGGACTTCCTCGCCGCGGCCATCGCCGCCGGGCACGAGGGCGTCGTGGTGAAGGCCCTCGCGGCCGGCTACGACGCCGGGCGGCGCGGGGCCGGTTGGGTGAAGGTGAAGCCACGGCACACGCTCGACCTCGTCGTCCTCGCCGCGGAGTGGGGCCACGGGCGGCGGCGCGGGTGGCTCTCGAACCTCCACCTCGGGGCCCGCGACCCGGCGGGTGGGTTCGTCATGCTCGGCAAGACGTTCAAGGGGCTCACCGACGCCCTGCTGGAGTGGCAGACCGAGCAGCTCCTGGCCCGGGCCGTCCACCGGAGCGACTGGGTCGTGACGGTCCGGCCCGAGCTCGTCGTCGAGATCGCGTTCGACGGGGTGCAGACCTCGCCCCGCTACCCCGGCGGCGTCGCGCTGCGCTTCGCCCGGGTGCTCCGGTACCGGGAGGACAAATCCGCCCAGGAGGCGGACACGATCGACGCAGTTCGCGCGATACATGCGCGACAGGGGTGACGGATGTGACGATGGACCTCATGCGGATCTGGGGGCGGAAAGCAGCGGTGCTCGTCGGTGGCCTGACGGCGGTCGCAGTTGTGGGCGGGATGCTGCCCGCGGAGGCGGCACCGGCGGCGCGCGGTGCGAAGACGGCGATGGCGCCGGTCACGAAGATCACCCCGGCGAAGGGCTGCGTCGTCCTGACGCCCGGGATGAACGGCGTCAAGGTCCGGATGGTGCAGCAGCGGCTCGGGCTCCCGGACTCCGCCTGGGAGACCATGGACGCCCGGACGCGCAACGCGGTCAAGAAGTTCCAGCGCGCCCGCGGCCTCGCCGTCGACGGCGTCGTCGGGCCGAAGACCTGGGCGGCCATGGGCTTCCGCGAGGACTTCTGCATGGACCGGTGGACGGCCAAGCCCGCGCTGCCGCTCACCGCGACCGCCACCGAGCGGCGCAAGACGATGATCACGTTCGCGCGCACCTACCTCGGTGCCGAGTACGTCTGGGGCGGGGCCGGGAAGGTCAAGTACGGCATCGACTGCTCGGGCCTGGTGCTCCAGGCGCTCTACCGCGCCGGCCTCGACCCGCAGCCGATCACCGTCGACAAGCACGTGCTGCCGAAGTACCGGACCAGCCTCGAGCTCTACCGGCACTCCGGCTTCGCGCACTTCCCGGTCGCCGAGCGCAAGCGGGGAGACCTGATCTTCTACCGGAGCAACGAGACCGGCCGCGTCAACCACGTCGGGATCTACCTGGGCAAGGGCAAGATCCTCGAGGCCGTCTCCGGCCCCGACACGGTGCGGATCGGCAAGGTCACCACCTACCGGTACAGCCAGACGATCATGCCGACGGTCGTCCGGCCGTTCTGACGAGCCATCAGATGGAACTCGCCTTCGACGGCCCGGTCCTGGAGTGGCGAGGTCCTTCTCCGTACTTCTTCGTCGAAATCCCCGAGTCGGTGTGCGCCGACATCGCCGAGGTCGCAGCGATGGCGACCTACGGGTGGGGCGTGATCCCGGTGGAGGCGACGATCCGGGGCCGGACGTTCAGCACGTCCCTGTTTCCCAAGAACGGCGGGTACCTCTTGCCGCTGAAGGTTGCGGTCCGCAAGCCGTTGGGCCTCGACGAGGGTGACGTCGTCGCCGTGGAGATGACGATCTCGCTGCGCAGTTGAGCCGTTTCCGTGGTGAGGTGGGTCCATGCGGATCCTCGTCACGGGCGCGACGGGCAACATCGGACGGATGGTCGTGGGGCACCTCGTCGAGGCCGGCGGGTGCACGGTCCGGGCGCTGACGGTGGATCCCGCCCGTGCGGCGTTGCTCGACGGTGTCGAGGTCGCGGTCGGCAGTGTGCGACGGCCCGAGACTCTGCCGGCGGCGCTGGAGGGCGTCGACGCGTTGTATCTCGCGCCGGCCCCACCGACCGTGGCCGCGGTGATGGAGCACGTCCGCGCCGCCGGCGTCCGGCACGTCGTCGACGTGGAACTGCTCGACCGGATCGCGGCGGCCCTGGGTCGGCCGCTGCAGTTCGTCCGCGCGACCCGGGACGAGACCGTCGCCGTCCTCGAGCCGGTGATGGGCAGCAACGCCGGGTGGTACGTCGACAACGTGCTCGGCGGCTACAACGCCCTCGGGGTCGACCCGGTCCCCACCGTCCCCGAGGTCACCGGCCGCCCCGCCACCACCTTCGCCACCTGGGCCACCACCCACGTCCACCGCTTCCGGTGAGCCGTTCGACCGTTAGCCTCGAATCATGGCGGTGAGGTGGCAGCCCGTCGCGGCTGTTGTTGCCGTTGCTGCGATGGGACTCGCCGTTGCGGTTGCCGCTGCGGACGTACCGTCCTCCGCGCGGATCCTGCCGGACGGCACCCATGGGAACGGGCCCACTGAAGCCCTCGCGCGATGGAACGCGTTTCCGGTCACGGCCAACCCTCGGCCCTTGGTTGTGTTCGACCCGATCGAGTACGAGGTCAGTCTCGACAACTCCGCGGAGGAGAACGGGTTCAGCCGTGGGCTCTGGACAATCCCCTCATCCTTGCCGGAGGGTCCGGGGACTCGTGGCGGCTACGAGGTCCTCTCCGCCCGCGCCGCGGCTGAGCAGATCCGACACTCCGTGCTCGGCGACGTCGACGAGGAACTGGACGGCATGACCATCCCGCCGCGACCCATCGCGCTGACGTCCGCCCGCCTGGTCGAGCGGCGATTCTTGACGGACCGGGGATCAGCCGTACTGCCCGCGTGGGAGTTCGAGTTCGAACCCCGACTGGAGGCGTCAACGGTGGTGCTCGCGGCGACAGGGAACGCCGTCTTCGCCTCTCCGGCGTTTTCGGCGGCGGACGGTGTCGCGGTCGTCTCTGCCGACGGTCACTCGCTTGTCTACCGGTTCACCGGCTACGCGCCCGGTGCTGGGCCCTGCGAGGCGGAGTACGCCCCGCTGGTGCAGGAGTCCGCGACCGCCGTCGCAATCGGGGCGCTGGAACGCTCCGGCCGGATGGAGGTTGGCGAGGGCTGTGCGGACGTCGGCCACAGTCGCGAGATTCGAATTGGTCTCGATCAGCCGCTGGGTAACCGTGGCCTGATCTCGCACGGACGGGGAGTGCCCATCCAGGTGCTGACCCGTGAACAGGAGGCAGCCAAGGAGCGGGCAGTCGCTGAGTTTCGGGACTGCGTGGCACGAGCGGAAGCCGCCGCGTGCCTTCGCAAGATCACCGCTCTCGGTACGGTGCGGATGTCCGATCTGCAGGCAGGACCGCGGACGGCCGTTGAATAAGGGGTGACACCCCTTGTTGAACGCTTCGGTCGATCGTCTGGTGCGTGACGGGGCGTCAGAGACGTTATCGGTAAAGGATGACCGCTCGTCGTAAAGGCCGCCGCGGAGCCGTGGAGCCAGATCCGCGGCGGAAATGAACTGTCGGACCCGACCTCTAGATTCAGCGACATCACGAGGAGTCCGACGGCGAAAACAGACTGTCGGACCTGGGTTCTAGGTTGACGGTGATGACGGGGACATCGACAGCAGCCACGTCCACGCCGAGCGCGTGGCAGGTTTCGCTCGGCCTCACGCCGAGTGAGGGCGAGTGCGCGTCGATGACCGGGGCCGAGTCGGTCGCGGTGTTGCGCGCCGGCCAACGACAGCTGAACGCCGCGAACGCCACCTGGCTGGCGATGGTGGCGGAGGTCGGGTCCCGGGGCCTGGACTCGCAGGACGAGGTCGTGCGCCTGGCGGCCCCGGATCGCTGGGGCGCCGATGAGGTCCGCACCGCGCTGCGGATCTCGGCCTACACCGCGAACGAGCTGCTGGACTTCGCCTGGGCGATCGTACGGCGCTTCCCCAAGCTGCATGCCGCGATGGCCGCCGGCGAGTTGAGCATCGAACGGGCCCGCGTCATTCACTTCTGGGTCCGGGACATGAGCGACGAGTACGCCAACACCGTGATCGATGAGGTCCTCGGGCACTGCTCGATCGACGCCGAGCGCCCGTGGACCAGTGAGCAGCTCGGCACACGGTGCCGCAAACTCGGCATCCAGCTCGACCCGGACTGGGCCCAACGGCGCTTCGCCGAGGCCCACCGCGAGCGGCGGGTGATCTCCTGGCGCAACGAGGACGGCACCGCCACCCTCGCCGCGCAGAACCAGGACCCCGCCCGGGTCGCCGCCGCGATCGCGCGGGTGCGGAAGCTCGCGGATGACGCCAAACGAACCGGGGACCCGCGACCGCTGGATCACCTGCGCTCGGAAATCGCGCTCAACCTGCTGGACGGCACCTACGCCGGGTTCACCGACGAGGCGATCCTCGCCCACCTCGCCGCCACCCGCCCGACCGACGTCGAGACCGACGCGGGCGACGAGACCGACGCGGGCGACGAGACCGACGCGGGCGAAGAGTTCCCGCCGGAACCCGAGCAGGAACCCGAGCCCGAGCCCGAGCCCGAGCCCGAGGCCGAGCCGGAGGCAGCGCCCGAGCCGGAGGCAGCGCCCGAGCCGGAGGCGGCGCCCGAGCCGGAGGCGGCGCCCGAGCCGGAGCCCGCCCCGAGCGCGGTGTCTCCGCACCACGGGGTGCAGCTGACCGCGAAGGTCTCCACCCTGCTCGAGTTGGACCGGGACCCGGCCGAGCTGGCCGGGCAGGGCCCGGTGCACGCCGAGTACGCCCGCGACCTCGCCCACCGACTGGCGGCGGGGCAGTGGCGGTTCGCGGTCACCGGCCCCGACGGGTACGCGATCTCCTCCGGCCTGGTCGCCGCCCGACCCGACGGGTGGGAACGACGCCGCTCCAGCGACCACGGCATCGTCGACCTGCTCATCCCCGCCACCCTCCTGCAAGCGCTGCTCGACGGCACCGTCACCGGTGAACACGCACCCACCTGGCGGGCCGTGCTGGTCGAGATCGGCCGCCAGCACCTCCTGGCGACCGCAGGATCGGACGACCCGCCCCCGCCGGAGGACCCGGACGACGCGGACACTGCCGAGGCGCGCCGGCGCTTCCCCCGCCAAGCCCTGCGCCGGGACACCCAACTGCGCATGACGACCTGCCAGGCCCCCGGCTGCCGACTGCCCGCCGCGCGGTCCGAGATCGACCACACGATCGACCACGCCCGCGGCGGACTGACGCTGGCCGGGAACCTCGGCCCCCTCTGCGAGCACGACCACGACCTCAAGACCAAAGGCGGGTGGCAACTGATCCGCCTCTCGGACCAGAAAGTCCGCTGGATCACTCGCCTCGGGGTCAGCTACGACGTCGAGATCCCACCCCTGATCGACCCCGACCCACCCGGCCGGCCCCGCGCCCCCGAACCCGAACGACCAGCACCCCGCCCCGCACCCGACGAGCCAGCCGCCTGAGGCTCCCGGGGCGATCAAAGCCGCCCGAGGCCGCCCCGGGGCGCGCGGCCGAGAAACGAAGAAACCGCAGGCCTCAGGCCTGCGGTTCCCGCTGGTGCGCCGCGAGGGACTTGAACCCCCAACCCGCTGATTAAGAGTCAGCTGCTCTGCCAGTTGAGCTAGCGGCGCGCGAGCGGTGTGAGGCTAGCAAACGGGTGAGGCTTCGGTGAAACCGGTTGGCGCGTCGCGCTTCGAGGTCGTCCGGCCAGGCAAGATCGGGGAGCAACGTCAGCGGGATTCCGCGGTCGAGCATGTCGAGAGCCAGGTACTCGCGAGAGCCGTCGTGAGGTCGTCGGTTGCAGCTACCCATGTCATACAAATCGGTCGACACCGGCCGAATCCGTAGCGCCCGAACGGGTGGAAAGCAACCACATCGCGACACGGCGTGTCGGGCACACGGCTGAACGCGTGAGGCGAGCGGAAATGCGTGAGGCGGGTGGGAGCTGTTGCTCCCACCCGCCTCAGCGTTTCCGTCTGGGGTGAGCGACGGGACTTGAACCCGCGGCCACCGGGACCACAACCCGGTGCTCTACCAGCTGAGCTACGCCCACCATGACCGCCGCAGCGGCCAGCAGAGTCTACCCATGCCGCAGCGGGGTTCGTGACCGGTTATGCGGTCGGCTCCCCGGAGGCCGGGCTCGGCTCGGCCGGAGACGGCGCGGGCGGTGGTGAGGCGTACTTCGCGGCGATCGCCTTGGCGGTGGAGGTGTCCGGCCCGGGGTCGGGGACGAAGACGGCCTCCCGGTAGTACCGGAGCTCGGCGATGCTCTCCCGGATGTCGGCCAGCGCCCGGTGGTTACCGGTCTTCGCCGGCGCGCTGAAGTACGCGCGCGGGTACCAGCGGCGGGCGAGCTCCTTGATCGAGGAGACGTCGACGATCCGGTAGTGCAGGTACTGGTCGACCTTCTCCATGTCCCGCGCCAGGAAGCCGCGGTCGGTCGCGACGCTGTTGCCCGCCAGCGGCGACTTGTTGGGCTCGGGCACCCACTCGCGGATGTAGGCGAGGACCATCTCCTCCGCCTCCGCCAGCGTCTTCCCACCCGGCAGCTCGTTCAGCAGGCCCGAGGAGGTGTGCATCGTCCGGACGATGTCCGGCATGGTCTCCAGCGCCGCGTCCGGCGGCTTGATGACGACGTCGACGCCGTCGCCGAGGATGTTCAGCTCGGAGTCGGTGACGAGTACCGCCACTTCGATCAACGCATCGTGGTCGAGGCTGAGCCCCGTCATCTCGCAGTCGATCCACACCAGGCGGTCATTCATTTGACCCACCCTAGTCGCGGGGCTCGGACGTCCTCCCCGGTGAACCGAGCTCGTCCAGGTGAGTGTCCGTCAGTGCCATCACCGCGACGGCCAGGACGACGATCCCGCTCAGCGCCCCCACCCACAGCGCCGCGGTCCCGACGCTGACGTCACTGAGCGCGATCACCACGAGCGCCACGACGGCCGCGAACCCGCCCCAGGCAACGGTCTCCAGCAGGACGCGGGGCAGCGTGGCGACCCGCTTCGCCAGGCTCACCCGCGCGGGCGACGCCTGCTCCGCGACCGGCGCCGGCTCGTCCAGCACGACCGTCGGAAGTTGGGTCGCCGTCGGTGCGCCTGCGGCGGGACGCGTGGCGGTCGGCCGCTCGAGCGTCGCGACCCGGCCGGGCGGGGGAGCCGGGGCCGGTTTCGGGGCCGGCTTCGGGGCCGGCTTCGGGGCCGGCTTCGGGGCCGGAGGCGCGGTGACCCGGACCGGCTGGGGTGCCGGGGGCGCGGGTCGCGGCGGCGGCTGCGGCCTGGGCGCCGTCGGCTTCGGGGGAGCCGCCTTCGGGGCCGGAACCGGCTCGGGTTCGGGGGCGGGGCGGGCGTGCCGTCCCCGGGGTGGGGCGAGGCGGAGGGGCTCGATGCCGGCCTCGCGCATCGAGGCCGGGGTGGGGAGCGGGGGCGGGACCGGCAGCGTCTGGGGTTCGACGTCGAGCAGGACCGGCACGGGGTCGAGGACGACATCGGTGGCCGGGACCGGATCCGGCGCCACTCCGACCGGCGGAACGGGAGAGGACTCCGGGACGGCTGGGGCGGTTGGGGTCGCGTTGGGGCGGCGGCGTCCCGAGGCGCGGTGTGAAGAAGCCGACCGGGACGTCGTCGCGCGATCGAGCGGACGCGCACCGGCCGGCGCGCTGTGCCGACCCATGAGGGCCACAGGATACGAACTATGGCCTTTGTGGGGCTATCAACGATTTGCCCGTTTGCGCTTTGCTCTACGACGGGGAACGTCGCCGCCGTGCCCGACGGCGGCGCGAACGCCCCGGAGGTCTGGTATGGCTGCGGAAGTCTCGGCCGGAAAGCTCGACGAGTTCGCCGACGGGGGCCTGACGCCCGTCGAGGTCAATGGGGAGTTCGGCCGGAAGAAGGTGCTCGTCGCCCGCACCGGGGAGTCGGTGTGCGCGGTGGTGAACCGGTGCCCGCACCTCGGCTTCTCCCTGACGAAGGGTCCGGGCGGGCTCACGTTCGACGACGGCGTCGTGCAGTGCGCGTGGCACAACTCGCGCTTCGACGTCTGTTCCGGCGAGAACCGCGACTGGGTGGGCGGCTTCGCCGGCCGCTCGATCCCGAAGTGGTCGCGCGGCATGCTCGCCCTCGGCCGCAAGCCGAGGGGCCTCGACACGATCCCGGCCACGGTGCGCGACGGCGAGGTCCTGCTGCAGATCGACTGACGGTCGACCGCGGCAGGAACCGGCGCCCCCGGAGAGATTCGAACTCCCGGCACGCGGAGTAGAAATCCGCTGCTCTATCCGCTGAGCTACGGGGGCATCGCGAATGACGCTCGAGGATACGCAGCCCGGGGCCGTTCTCCTTCGAGTTGTCCACAACGCGCACACCCCCGAAGTTGTCCACAGCACGGGGCGGTGGGGTCGGTCCGAGGGCGCAGGCTGTGTCCCGGCGGTCGGAGATGCCGACCGCCGGGGAGGAGCAGCACATGTCCAACGAGACCTGGGTGACCGTGTTCGGCGTGGTCGCGGCGGACGACCCGTCGCAGGCGGCGGGGGAGAACACGCCCGTGAAGTTCCGGCTCGCCAGCACGGTGTCCCGGAAGGGGGATGACGGGCTGTGGCGCGACGGAGTGACCAACTACTTCGACGTCGTCTGCTGGGACAAGCTCGGTCGCCACGTCCTTGAGTGCGTGCGCCGTGGTGACCCGGTCATCGTCCAGGGCAAGCTCGAGATCCGGGACTGGGAGACCGAGCGCGCCCGCGGCCGGTCGGTGCAGATCAACGCGAAGCACGTCGGCTTCGACCTCAAGATCCGTAAGGCCTACAGCCAGCAGCCGCCGGTGCGCTCCGCCTGGGCGGCCGAACCGGAGGAGACCCCGGTCACGGCCCTGGAGGGCGCGCAAACGCGGAGCGAGCCCGCGGCATAAAGTGCCGGGCGTGGCTGAGTTCATCTACACGTTCCGCAAGGCGCGCAAGGCGCACGGCGACAAGGTCATCCTCGATGACGTCACGTTGTCGTTCCTGCCCGGCGCGAAGATCGGCGTCGTCGGCCCGAACGGGGCCGGCAAGTCGACGGTCCTGCAGATCATGGCCGGGCTCCAGCAGCCCTCGAACGGTGACGCCATGCTCTCGCCGGGCTACACCGTCGGCATCCTGCTGCAGGAGCCGCCGCTGAACGAGGAGAAGACCGTCCTCGAGAACGTCGAGGAGGCGGTCGCGGAGACCAAGGCGATCCTCAACCGCTACAACGAGGTCTCCGAGCTCATGGCCACGGACTACACCGACGAGCTCATGGAGGAGATGGGCAAGCTCTCCGACGAGATCGAGCACCGCAACGCCTGGGAGCTCGACTCGCAGATCGAGCTCGCGATGGACGCGCTGCGCTGCCCGCCGCCGGACGCCGACGTCAAGGTGCTCTCCGGTGGCGAGCGGCGCCGCGTCGCGCTCTGCAAGCTGCTGATGGAGGAGCCTGACCTGCTCCTGCTCGACGAGCCCACCAACCACCTCGACGCCGAGAGCGTGGAGTGGCTGGAGCAGCACCTGGAGAAGTACCCCGGCACCGTCGTGGCCGTCACCCACGACCGGTACTTCCTCGACAACGTCGCGCAGTGGATCCTCGAGCTCGACCGCGGTCGCGCCTACCCGTACGAGGGCAACTACTCGACCTACCTGGACCTCAAGGCGCAGCGCCTCAAGGTCGAGGGGCAGAAGGACGCCAAGCGCAAGAAGCGCCTCGAGCAGGAGCTCGAGTGGGTGCGGTCGAGCCCGAAGGCCCGGCAGACCAAGAGCAAGGCGCGTCTCGAGCGGTACGAGGAGATGGCGGCCGAGGCCGACAAGTACCGCAAGCTCGACTTCGAGGAGATCCAGATCCCGCCGGGCCCGCGCCTCGGCGACGTGGTCATCGAGGTCGACCATCTGTCGAAGGGCTTCGGCGACCGCCTGCTCATCGACGACCTGAGCTTCACGCTCCCGCGCAACGGCATCGTCGGTGTCATCGGCCCGAACGGCGCCGGCAAGACGACGCTGTTCAAGATGCTGCTCGGGCTGGAGCAGCCGGACTCCGGCACCGTGAAGGTCGGCCAGACGGTCAAGATCTCGTACGTGGACCAGGGGCGCAGCAACCTGGACCCGGAGAAGAACATCTGGCAGATCGTCAGCGACGAGCTCGACTACATCAAGGTCGGGCAGGTCGAGATGCCGTCGCGTGCGTACGTGTCGGCGTTCGGCTTCAAGGGCCCGGACCAGCAGAAGCCGTCGAAGGTCCTCTCCGGTGGTGAGCGCAACCGCCTCAACCTGGCGCTGACGCTCAAGCAGGGCGGCAACCTGATCCTGCTCGACGAGCCGACCAACGACCTCGACGTCGAGACCCTGTCCTCGCTCGAGGACGCGTTGCTGGAGTTCCCCGGCTGCGCCGTGGTCATCTCCCACGACCGGTGGTTCCTCGACCGCGTCGCGACGCACATCCTCGCCTACGAGGGTGACTCGCAGTGGTTCTGGTTCGAGGGCAACTTCGAGGGCTACGAGAAGAACAAGGCCCAGCGGCTCGGCCCGGAGGCGTTGCGTCCGCACCGCGCGACGTACCGCAAGCTCACCCGCGGCTGAGGTCGGGGAGTTGCCGGCACACCTGGTCACCGTGCAGATCCGGTGGGTGGACATGGACGCCTACCGGCACGTGAACAACACGCTGTACTTCCGGTACTGCGAGCAGGCGCGGATCCAGATGCTCGGGTTCGAGGGTTCCGCGGAGGCCGAGCAGCGCGCGCGGACCCCGGACCCCGAGGCGTTGCCGACCGACGGCTTCGTCCTGCTGTCGGTCGACATGGAGTTTCAGCGACCGGTGGTCTACCGCGACACCCGCGCGGTGGACGTGCAGTCCTGGGTGACGCGCATCGGGAACTCGTCCTTCGACGTCGCGCACCGGATCGTCCCCGTGGGGGAGCACGGCCCGGACGCGAAGCCGTTCGCGGCCTGCACCTCCGTCATGGTCGCGGTGGACCGGGAGGCGCAGCGCTCCCGGCACCTGCGGCCCCGGGAGATCGAGATGCTGCGGAGCTACGAGGACGCCGCGCTGCCGGTGCCGCAGCCCGGCGGACGACGGGGGCCGCAGTGAGCACGGGCCGGAAGCACCGCACCGAGATCGAGGTGCGCTGGGGCGACCAGGACACCTACCAGCACGTCAACAACGTCGCCTACGCCGCGTACCTGCAGGAGGCCCGGGCGGAGCTGCTCGCGGCCGCCGGGGTGCGCGCGTCCGCCCACGCGCGGCACGGCACCTTCGTCGTGGCCCGGCTCAAGGTGAACTACCTGCGCCAGCTCACGTTCCGGCCGGCCCCGATCGCGGTGACGACCTGGGTCAGCGCGATGTCTCCGGCCCGAATCACGCTGCGCAGCGAGGTGCACGAGCCCGTCGACGACGGTCTCGGCCCGTACTGCACCGGCCTGACGGTCCTGGTGCCCTACGACCTCGAGGAGGACTTCCCGCGCCGCGTCTCCGAGGAGGAGCGCACGGCGCTGAGCCACTTCCTCGTCCCGGACCCGGACTGACGGGCCGGACCCGGACTAGCCCTCGACGTTCCGCATCGAGTCGGCGGCCATCTCGAAGTAGCGCCACAGCCAGCTCTCGAGCTCCGGCTCGGGCTGGAGCTTGTCCAAGGCGGCGCGCATGTGGCGCAGCCAGCGGTCGCGCATGTCGAGGTTGACCACGTACGGGGCGTGCCGCATGCGCAGGCGCGGGTGGCCGCGCTGCTGGGAGTAGGTCCCCGGCCCGCCCCAGTACTGCATGAGGAACAGCCGCAGCCGCTCCTCGGCGGGGGCGAGGTCGGGGTACTCCGGGTACAGCGCCCGCAACTCGGTGTCCTCCGCGACGCCCCGGTAGAACTCAGCGACGAGGTCGACGAAGAACTGCTCGCCGCCGACGCGGTCGAAGAAGTCGGCGGGCGGGCGGTCGAAGGTCATGCCCCCTAGTTTTCCCCAGTACCGCCCGAGCGGGGTGCGGGCGGTCCCTCCCGGCGGCTGGATGTGCTGGACGGCACACCCACCTGCACGGTCTCGACCTGCGTGTCGCTGCCGTCGCCCTCGGACCGGACCCACACCGTGCGCTGCGGGAACGGGATCTCGACGCCGGCCTCGTCGAACGACGCCTTGATGGCCTCGCGGAGCAGGCGGGCGGCCTTCCACTGCTGGAGCGGGACGGTCTTCACGACCAGGCGGACGACGACCGAGTCGGCGGACAGGGCCTCGACACCCCACACCTCGGGCTTGTCCATGGCGATCGCGGCGTTCTCCGGCTTCGAGAACACCTCGTTGGCGGTGCGCAGCAGCAGCTCACGGACCCGCGAGACGTCCTCGTCGTACGCGACGTCGACGTCGACGACCGCCCGCGCCCAGCCCTGACTCTTGTTGCCGACGCGGAGGATCTCGCCGTTGCGGACGTACCAGACGGTCCCGTTGACGTCCCGCAGCCGGGTGACGCGCAGGCCGATCGACTCGACCGTTCCGCTGGCGTCGCCGAGGTCGGTGACGTCGCCGACGCCGTACTGGTCCTCGATGACCATGAAGATGCCGGAGAGGAAGTCCTTGACCACGGACTGGGCGCCGAAGCCGAGCGCGACGCCGATGATCCCGGCGCTGGCGATCAGCGGGCCGATGTTCAGCCCGATCTCGGACAGGGCCATCAGCATCGCGAGGGTGTAGATCACCCCGGTCGCGATGCTGCGCAGCACGGAGGAGACCGTCGCGGCCCGCTGTGCCCGGCGTTCGCTGGCCAGCGTCCCCTCGGACTCCGCCTCCTCGCCGTTGCGGCTCAGGTGATGCCAGCCCCGGGCGAAGTTCGGCTGGGCGACGCCGTCGGCGAGCCGGCGGCACATGCGCCCGATCGCGCGGTGGACCAGCTTCCGGATCAGCCACGCGGCCAGCAGGATCAGCAGGACCTTGGCCGGCTTGGCGATCAGCCAGTCCGAGGACTCGGCGAGGGTCTCGTTCTTCCCGAGGTTGTCGTAGACCCAGCGGCAGAGCGTGCCCTTGCTCTCGACGCCCTGGAAGCAGGCGCGTCCGTCGGTGACCAGCAGGGACGGCTCGGGGCTGGGGCCCGGATCGGCGACTCCGGGCGGGGCCAGGGGGAGGGTGGACCAGAAACTCATGCGGTACCCCTGCCCCGGTCAGGTCGTGGCAGACCCGCCTTCCGCGCGATTTTGCGAACGCGGCCGGCTCCGGTTGCCCACCCGCAGGACCTCGCCGTTGCGGACGTGCCACAGGACGTCGTCCGGGTCGCGGATGCTCGTGATGCGCAGACCCACCGACTCGACGACGCCGACCGTGCCCTCGAGGTCGACGACCCCGAGGTCCACCTCGTCGCCGACGCCGTACTGATCCTCCAGCAGCATGAACATGCCGGACAGGAAGTCCGTGACCACCGACTGCGCGCCGAATCCCGCGGCGACGCCCATGATCCCGGCGCCGGCGATCAGCGGACCGATGTTGAAGTCGAGCTCGTCGAGGGCCATCAGGGCGACGAGGACGAAGATGACGACGGTCGTGATGCTCTCGAGCAGCGAGCCCAGCGTCGCGGCACGCTGGCGGCGGCGGCGCTTGGCCGTCGCCGTCTCGGCGACGCCGTCGGCCAGCACCGGGGCCCGGTTCAGGAACCGCCCGATCGCGCGGTGCAGCAGCCAGCGCAGGACGAGACCGAAGCCGATGATGACGACGATGCGCAGCGGTTTCGTGATCAGCCAGTCCGAGGACTGGGCGAGCCAGTCCGAGCCGGTCCAGTCGTAGATCTTCTTGCACAGCGAGTCCCGCGCCTCACGGAAGCACGGCACCACCTCGCCGGTCGTCCCCGGCGCCGGTTCCGGTCCCGGGTCGGCTGCACGGGTCATCGGAACGTCGGCCCACCGGTGTGGGCGGCGGTGAACGTCAGGGCGTCGACGCTCACCTCGATCGCGCGGGACAGGGCCCGGGCCCCGTGGCCGACGTCCTTCTCCCGGCGGACCAGGATCGGGGCGTCCCCGCTGGTCGCGTGCTGCAGGGCCGCGGCGAACTTGCGGGCGTGCAGGGTGTCGACGCGGGTGTCCCCGTCGAAGACCGTGAGCAGCAGCGCCGGGTAGGCGACCCCGTCGCGCACCTGGTGGTACGGCGAGTACGAGAGCAGCCAGCCGAGCTGCTCGGCGTCGGCCGCCGAGCCGTACTCGACGTTCCAGGTCTCGCCGAGCCCGAACAGCTCGTACCGGACCATGTCGAGCAGCGGGGCGGAGCAGACCACCGCGGCGTAGAGGTCGGGCCGCTGCGTCAGGGCGGCGCCGACGAGCAGGCCGCCGTTCGAGCCGCCGGAGATCGAGAGCTGCGCCGGGGTCGTCCAGCCGTGCTCGACCAGCCACTCGGCCGCGGTGTGGAAGTCGTCGAAGACGTTCTGCTTGGAGCCGAGCATCCCGGCGCGGTGCCAGTCCTCGCCCTCCTCGCCGCCGCCGCGGAGGTTGGCGACGGCGTAGACGCCGCCGGCCTCGACCCAGGCGAGGATCCCGGCCGAGTACGCCGGGGTCAGCGAGATGCCGAACCCGCCGTAGCCGTAGAGGGTGGTCGGCCGCGGGCCGGCGACGTCGGGCGTCTCGCCGGTGCGGTACATGACGAACATGCGGACCTGCGTGCCGTCCCGCGAGGTGTAGACCACCTGCTCGGTGGTGACGTCGGGGACGTCGACGACACCGGGCGCGCTGGCCCACAGCGACGTCGTGCCGGTCCGGGCGTCGAAGCGGTAGACCGACGACGGCGTCGTGTGGTCGGTGTAGCCGAACCACGCCTCGTGGCCGCCCTCCGGCCGCTCGCTGACGCCGGAGATCGAGCCCAGCCCGGGCAGCGGCACCTCGCCGCGGCGCTCACCGGTGGCGAGGTCGTGAAGGGTCAGCTCGCTGACCGCGTGCCGGGTCCACGCGCACAGCAGGACGGGGCTCTCGCCGAGCTCGGGCCCGTCGAGGATCGCGTAGCCCTCCAGCACCGCCTCGGGGTCCTCGGGAATCAGGTCGCGCCAGTGCTCCGCGGTCGGGGCGTCCGGGGTCGTGACGCACAGTCGACCGCGGCGGGCATCGAGATCGGTGAAGACGTAGAGCCGGCCGTCGCGCGCGACCTCGATGCCGGTCGAGGCGTCGACGTCGTTCTGCACGACGAGGAGTTCGGGCTGCTCCAGCGGCGAGGCGGAGAGGTCGGCGAGCCAGACGTCGTTGCGTGGCGCCGTCCCGGTGTTCGCGGTGATCGTCAGCCACCGGCCGTCGCGGCTGACGGAGACGCCGTAGTAGTTCCGCTTGTCGAGCCCCGCGCCGAAGATCTCGACGTCGGTCTCGGGATCGGTGCCGACGCGGTGCAGGTACACGCGGCGGTGGTACTGCTCCTCACCGGCCGGCACGAGGTCCGGGGCGAGCCGGCGGACGTAGTAGAACGCCTTGCTGTCCGGCATCCAGGCGACGGGGGAGTAGCGGCCGCGGTCGATCGGGCCGTCGACGAGCTCACCGGTCGCGACGTCCATGACCCGCAGCACCGACTCCTCGGTCCCGCCCGCGGAGAGCTGGTAGGCGAGGTACTTGCCGTCCTTCGACGGCTGCCACGCGTCGAGGGTCGTCAGGCCCGACGGGTCGATCTCCATCGGGTCGAGCAGGATGCGCTCGCCTCCTCCTTGGTCGAAGGGGTCGACGGTCACGAGCACCGCGTGCTCCTGCTCGGCGGTGCGGCGCATGAAGAACTGCCGGTCTCTGCGCCAGGCCGGCGCGCTGACGACGCCGGCGCCGAGCAGCTGGGTCAGCCGCGCCCGCAGGCCGTCCGCGCCGGGCCAGGTCGCGCGGTGCGCGGCGAACAGCTCGTCCTGCGCGGTGGACCAGGCTTCGGTCCCGGGGTCGGCGGGGTCCTCCAGCCAGCGGTACGGGTCGGCGACCGAGTGACCGTGAAGGTCCTCGACGATGTCCTGGCGGCGGGCGGTGGGGTAGTCCGGTCGAGGCATGACCCTCAACTTAGAGGGCTGAGCTCACTCGCCGCCGCTGACCCGCTCGGCACCTGCATAGACCGTCATGTGATCGCCCCGCACGAAGCCGACGAGCGTGATGCCGCTGTCCTCGGCGAGCTCGACGGCCAGCGTCGAGGGGGCCGAGATCGCCGCGACGACGGGAACCCCGGCCATCGCGGCCTTCTGCACCAACTCGAAGGAGGCCCGGCCCGAGAGCATCAGGACCGACCCGGCCGCGGGCACGAGGCCGTTCAGCAACGCCCAGCCCAGCACCTTGTCGACCGCGTTGTGGCGCCCGACGTCCTCGCGGGCGACGAGCAGCTCCCCGTCGGCGGTGAACAGACCCGCGGCGTGCAGACCGCCGGTGGCGTCGAAGATGCGCTGCGCCTCGCGCAGCCGGTCCGGCAGTGCCAGCAGGGTCGCCACGTCGACCCGGACCGGGTCACCGGCCGGCGAGAACGCGGTCCTGGTGCGGACGGCGTCGAGCGACGCCTTCCCGCAGACTCCGCACGAGGACGTCGTGTAGAAGTTGCGCTCCACCCCGGGGCCCGGGACTGGCACTCCGTCCGCGAGCGCCACGTCGAGGACGTTGTAGGTGTTGCGGCCCTTGTCGTCGACCCCGTCGCAGTACCGGGCCGTCACGACGTCGTCGACCTTGGTGATCACGCCCTCACTGAGCAGGAAGCCGTGCGCGAGTTCGACGTCCGCGCCGGGGGTGCGCATCGTGACCGCGAGCGAGCGACCGCCGACCCGCAGCTCCATCGGCTCCTCGGCCGCGAGGCTGTCGATGGTCGACGTCCGCCCGGTCGGCGTGACTCGGGTGACCGAACGTCGACCGGTGACCCGGCCCATCAGGCTCGCAGGCGCTCGACGGCGGCGCGCACGAGCGAGTCGTCGACCTCGCCCGCGGACTCGGCGGCGAGCAGGGTCGTGCGCATGCGCGGGTCCCAGAACATGCGGATGTGACTGGCGATGGCCTCGGCGGCCACGTCCTGCGGCTTGTGGCGGAACTGGTCGGCGATCTCGCCGGCCAGACGCACCTCGGGCCGGATCGTTCCCTCGCTCACACGACCGCCGGTTCCGCGGTGTCGACGGTCGAGGCCGGCGCCGTCGCCAGCGCCACCTGAACCGCCGTCACTTTGTACTCGGGGCAGTTCGTCGCCCAGTCCGAGTTCTCCGTCGTGACCACATTCGCTCCGCTGAGGGGGTGGTGGAAGGTCGTGTAGCAGACCCCGACCGGCATGCGCTCGGAGAGCACCGCGCGCAGCTTGGTCTCGCCGACCCGGCTGGCCAGCGTGACCAGGTCGCCGTCGTGAATCCCGCGAACCTCCGCGTCGTGCGGGTGGATCTCCAGCACGTCCTCCGGGTGCCAGGTGACGTTCGCCGTCCGCCGGGTCTGTGCCCCGACGTTGTACTGGGACAGGATGCGCCCGGTCGTCAGGATCAGCGGGTATTTGCGGGTGCTGCGTTCCTTCGTCGGCACGTAGGCCGTCGACTGAAACGCGCCCTTGCCGCGGGTGAACTCCTCGACGTGCATGACCGGCGTGCCCAGCGGGTGCTGGTCGTCGCACGGCCACTGCACCGACCCGACGCGGTCGAGCAGGTTGAAGGAGACGTTGGCGAAGGTCGGCGTCGTCAGCGCGATCTCGTCCATGATCTGCGCGGCGCTGTCGTAGTGCATCGGGTAGCCCATCGCGTTGGCGATGTCGCAGACGATCTCCCATTCGTGCTTGCCGGTGCGCGGCTCCATGATCGGGCGGACCCGGTTGATCCGGCGCTCGGCGTTGGTGAACGTGCCGTCCTTCTCCAGGAACGAGGTGCCCGGCAGCAGGACGTGCGCGAACTTCGCGGTCTCGTTGACGAACAGGTCCTGCACGACGAGCAGGTCGAGCGACGAGAGCGCCGCGTGCACGTGCTGGGTGTTCGGGTCGGACTGTGCGACGTCCTCACCCTGGACGAACAGGGCGCGGAAGCTGCCGTCGACGGCCGAGTCGAACATGTTCGGGATCCGCAGCCCGGGCTCGGGCAGGATCGGGACGCCCCACAGCTTCTCGTAGACGCCGCGCACGTCGTCGCGGGAGACGTGGCGGTAGCCGGGCAGCTCGTGGGGGAACGAGCCCATGTCGCACGAGCCCTGGACGTTGTTCTGGCCGCGCAGCGGGTTCACGCCGACGCCGCTGCGCCCGATGTTGCCGGTCGCCATCGCCAGGTTGGCCATGCCCATGACCATCGTCGAGCCCTGGCTGTGCTCGGTGACGCCGAGGCCGTAGTAGATCGCGGCGTTCGGCGCGGTCGCGTAGAGTCGGGCCGCCGCGCGCACCTCCGCCGCCGGCACGCCGGTGACGGGCTCGAGCGCCTCGGGGGAGTTCGACTCGTCCGCGATGAAGGACTCCCAGTCCTCGAAGCCCTCGCAGCGGGCCGCGACGAAGTCGCGGTCGACCAGACCCTCGGTGACCACGACGTGCGCCATCGCGTTGACGATCGCGACGTTCGTGCCCGGGGCCAGCTGGAGGTGGTGCTCCGCGCGGATGTGCGGCGTCTTCACCAGGTCGATGTGCCGCGGGTCGACGACGAGAAGCTTCGCGCCCTGGCGCAGCCGCCGCTTCATGCGAGAGGCGAAGACCGGGTGGGCGTCGGTCGGGTTCGCGCCGATCACCAGAATCACGTCGGCGTCGGCCACCGAACGGAAGTCCTGAGTGCCGGCCGACTCGCCGAAGGTCTGCTTCAGCCCGTAGCCCGTGGGGGAGTGGCAGACCCGGGCGCAGGTGTCGACGTTGTTGTTGCCGAAGGCCGCGCGCACCATCTTCTGGACGACGTAGACCTCCTCGTTCGTGCAGCGGGAGGAGGTGATGGCGCCGATCGAGTTCTGGCCGTACCGGGACTGGATCTCGCGCAGTCGGTTCGCCGTGAACGAGATGGCCTCGTCCCAGCTGACGGTCCGCCAGGGATCGGTGAAGGAGTCGCGGATCATCGGCTCGAGCACGCGGTCCGGGTGGCTCGCGTAGCCGTAGGCGAAGCGGCCCTTCACACAGCTGTGGCCCTCGTTCGCCCCGCCGTTCTTCGACGGCACCATGCGGACGAGGCTGTCGCCGCGCAGCTCGGCACGGAACGAGCACCCGACGCCGCAGTACGCGCAGGTGGTCTCGACGGCGCGGGTCGGCATGCCGAGCTCGACGACCGACTTCTCCTGCAGGGCCGTGGTCGGGCAGGCCTGCACGCAAGCCCCGCAGGAGACGCACTCGGAGTCGAGGAAGTCGGTGCCGCCGGCGCTGACCATCGACTCGAAGCCGCGGCCCTCGATGGTCAGGGCGAGCGTGCCCTGTACCTCGTCGCACGCGCGGACGCAGCGGGAGCAGACGATGCAGGACTTCGGGTCGAACTGGAAGTACGGGTTGGACGCGTCGACCTCGGCGTCCTGGTGGTCGTGGCCGGGGCCGTAGCGGACGTGCACGAGGCCGACGGTGTCGGCGGCGGCGTGCAGCTCGCACGCGCCGTCCATGCAGTCGGCCGAGTGGTCGGACAGGTAGAGCTCGACGACGCCCTGGCGGAGCCGGTCGACCTTCTCGCTGCGGGTGCGCACGACCATGCCCTCGCCGCACGGCGTCGTGCAGGACGCCGGGGCGCCCTTGGCGCCGTCGATCTCGACGACGCACAGGCGGCAGGAGCCGAAGGCCTCGAGGGAGTCGGTGGCGCACAGGCTCGGGATCTCGATGCCCGCCTCGCGGGCGGCGCGCATCACCGACGTGCCCGGTGGCACGGCCACCGCCACCCCGTCGATCCTCAGGGAAACGGTCGCCTCGCCCTGGCGGGCGGGGGTGCCGAAGTCGAACTCCTGGAGCAGGCTCATGCGAAGTCCTCCCGGAAGTGTCGGACGGCGCTGCGCACCGGCAGGGGCGTCAGCCCGCCCATCGCGCACAGGGAGCCGTCGGTCATCAGCTCGCAGAGGTCCTCGAGCAGGGCGAGTTGGGTGCGGTCGCCGGCCCGGATGCGGTCGATCGTCTCGACGCCGCGCACCGCGCCGACCCGGCACGGGGTGCAGCGCCCGCAGGACTCCTCGGCGCAGAACTCCATGGCGAACCGGGCCATCTTCGCCATGTCGACGGTGTCGTCGAAGACGACGACCCCGCCGTGGCCCACCATCGCGCTCGCGGCGGCGAAGGCCTCGTAGTCCAGCGGCAGGTCGAACTGGCCCACCGGCAGGTAGGCGCCGAGCGGACCGCCGACCTGCACGGCCCGAACCGGACGCCCGGAGGCGGTGCCCCCGCCGAAGGTCTCGACGAGTTCGCCGAGCTTCAGACCGAACGCCGTCTCGAAGACGCCACCGCGGGCGACGTTCCCGGCGAGTTGGAAGACCTGCGTGCCGCGGGACCGGCCGACGCCGAGTGCCGCATAGGCCGCGGCGCCGTCGGCCAGGATCCCCGGGACCGAGCCGAGCGTGAGGACGTTGTTGATGACCGTCGGGCGGCCGAACAGGCCGGAGATCGCAGGGATCGGCGGCTTCGGGCGGACCAGCCCGCGCTTGCCCTCGAGGCTCTCGAGCATCGAGGTCTCCTCGCCGCAGATGTAGGCGCCGGCGCCCACGCGGACGGAGAGGTCGAAGGTCAGCCCGGAGCCGAGGATGTTCGGGCCGAGCCAGTTCGCGGCGTACGCCTCCGTGATCGCGGCCCGCAGGGTCTCGACGGCGTCGGGGTACTCGGAGCGGCAGTAGATGTAGCCCTCGCTCGCGCCGACCGCGTAGGCGGCGATCGTCATGCCCTCGATGAGGGTGAACGGGTCGCCCTCCATCAGCATGCGGTCGGCGAAGGTGCCGGAGTCGCCCTCGTCGGCGTTGGCGCAGACGAACTTCAGGCCGGGCGGCTGCTCCAGGACGGTCTTCCACTTGATGCCGGTCGGGAAGCCGGCGCCACCACGGCCGCGCAGGCCCGAGTCGGTCACCTCGGCGACGACCTCGGCCGGGGTCATCGACAGGGCGCGCTGCAGGCCGGCCAGGCCGCCGTGCGCGAGGTAGTCCGGCGCGGAGCGCGGGTCCACGACGCCGACGCGGGCGAAGGTGATGCGCTGCTGCGCCTTCATCCAGGGCAGCTCCTCGACGAGCCCGAGGGCCGCGCCGTTGCCGCCGATGCCCGCCAGCATCCCGCCGGCGAGCAGGCCGTCGACGTCCTCGGGGGAGACGGGACCGAACCCGACCCGCCCGTCCGGGGTGTCGACCTCGACCAGGGGCTCGAGCCAGAGCATGCCGCGCGACCCCGTCCGCACGACGCGGGTCCCGGGCGGGGCGAGAGCGGTGATGCGCTCGGCCACCGCGTCGGCGCCCACGGAGACCGCGGCGGAGTCGCGGGGGACGTAGACGGTGTGGTTCGAGGGGGAGAGCGCGGAACCCGTCATCGGAGGTCCCCCAGGAGCGCGTCGAGCCGGTCCCGGCTGACCCGGCCCTGGAGCTTGCCGTCGACCTGGATCGAGGGGCCGAGCGCGCAGTTGCCGAGGCAGAAGACCTCGTCGAGGGTGACGCCGCCGTCCGCCGTGGTCTCGCCGAAGCCGACACCGAGCCGCTGCTTCGCGTGCTCGACCAGGGCGTCCGCGCCGACCGCCTGGCAGGCCTCGGCCCGGCAGATCCTCAGGGTGGTGCGGCCGGGCGGAGTGGTCCGGAGGTCCCGGTAGAAGGACACCACGCCGTGCACCTCGGCGACCGAGAGGTTGAGCTCGTCGGCCAGGACCGGGACGAGGTCCGGGTCGAGAAAGCCGAACTCCGCCTGGACGGCGTGGAGGATGACGAGCAGGGGCCCGCGTTCGGTGGCGTGGTCCGCGGCGATCGCGCGGATGCGGTCGGCATGCGGTGGTGCCGGGGCGCGGAAGGTCATGGGCGGTCCTGCCGGGTCGGGTGTTCCACACTGCGCGACCGCAGAGCGGTGCAGCAAGCTCAACGTGTCGATCCGGCGATAGACGCTGTTTATCAGTGCACGTCAGCGGGCTATCCTCGTCGGGTGTCCGGCGACATCCTGCTGCGCCAGCTGGAGTATCTGGTGGCGCTGCACCGCGAGCAGCACTTCGGCCGCGCAGCGGCCGCGTGCCACGTCAGCCAGCCGGCGTTGTCGGCTGCCGTGCGCAAGCTCGAGCAGCAACTCGGCGTGCAGATCGTGCGCCGCGGTCAGCGCTACGGCGGTCTGACCGAGGAGGGCGGTCAGGTCCTCGGCTGGGCACACCGGATCCTCGCCGAGCGGGACGCGCTGCTGCTCGACCTGGACCGGCTGCAGCACGGTCTGACGGCGACCGTCCGCGTCGGGGCGATCCCCACCGCCGTGCCGATCCTGCCCGCCATCACCGTCGCTCTGACGGACCGTCATCCGCGTGCGCGGATGCGGATCGAGGTCCTGTCCTCCGCCGAGATCGTCCGGGGACTTGCCGAGTTCGAGCTCGACGCCGGGCTGACCTACCTGCCGGAGGAACCCGACGCGCACACCCGTGTCCTCCCGCTCTACCGGGAGCGTTACCTGCTGCTCACTCCGGACTCCGGTCCGCTGGCCGATCGTGAGGCCCTTATCTGGGCCGACCTGGCCGGCGTCCCGATGTGCGCGTTGTCCACGACCATGCAGAACCGGCGGATCCTCGACGCGGCGCTGGCCGAGGCCGGGGTGCGTGCCGACGTCGTCGTCGAGGCGGACACCGTCGAGTCGCTGTACGCCCACCTGCGCGCGCGGCGGTGGTCGAGCGTCGTCGCGCACCCGTGGGCGCAGAGCTACGGGGTCCCGGACGGGCTGCGGCTCATCCCGATCCGGCCGACGCCGCACACGCCTGCGGTCGGCCTGGTCACCGGCCATCAGCGACCGTCGACCCTCGCCGCCGCGGCGCTCCACGACGCGGTCCTGGCCGCGGACCTGGGGGCGCGGCTGGATCGGGCCGGCTAGATCAGGTCGACGGCCTTGAGGATCACCGGGTCGTCGACCTCGCCGGCGGCGATGCCGTCGCGGAGCAGCTTCTGCATGTGGGGGTCCCAGAACATCCGGATCTGGGCCGCGACCATCATCGCGGCCTTGTCCCCGGGCTTGTCCTTGTACTGGGCGGCGATGGCCATCGCCTGCTTGACGGCGGGCCGGGGCGGGGGCTTGGTGTTCACGCGATCACCGGCCCGGACGGGCCCGGGTGGGGGGTCAACGGTGGTCCGATCGGGGCATGGCCGCAATGTATATCGCCGCCCGGCCGCGTTCGCCGAGGTTGCAGTCGGTAATCGATGCCGCGTGGCGGAGCGAAACTTCTGGCCGAATCGGCGTTCGTCACCGACACTGGGGCTGCAGCCCGGCGCGTGCTCTGCGCCGGGTCTGATCTGCGAGGAGGCTCGCGTGGGCCACGCCCTGGTCCTGAACGCGACGTACGAACCGCTGTGCGTCGTGCCGTCCCGACGCGCCCTCGTCCTCGTCCTGAACCACAAGGCGAGCTCCGTGGAGGACTCCGGTTCGGTGCTGCACAGCGCCTCGGCCGCGGTTCCCTTACCAGCGGTGGTTCGTCTGCACCGCTACGTGCGGGTGCCCTATCGCGCCGGAGTCCCGTTGACCCGGCGCGCAATCTTTGCCCGGGACGGTGGCCGCTGCGTGTACTGCGGCGCCCCCGCCAACAGCGTCGACCACGTGATCCCGCGCAGCCGCGGTGGCCTGCACACCTGGGAGAACGTCGTCGCCGCGTGCCGGCGCTGCAACCACGTCAAGAGCGACCGCGAGGTCTCCGAGCTCGGTTGGGCCGTCCGCGTCGCGCCGCGCCAGCCGAGCGGCCCGGCCTGGCGGATCCTCGGCACCGGCCGGCACGACCCGCGCTGGCTGCCGTACCTGACCGGCTACGGCCGGGAGACGGTGCCGGGCGAGGCGACCGCCTGACCCGGGATACGGTCCGGCTGTGTCCGACGTTCCCGAGGTGCGGGTCAGTTGCTACGGCGCGTTGGCGAGCCGGGCCCGGACCCGATCGCTGACCGTCCGGGCGCGCACGCTCGGTGAGGCGGCCGCCGCCGTCGGTTTGGAGCTGAACCTGCACGTGGTGGCCGCGGTGAACGGCGAGCGCATCAGCCGCGACCCGGAGGTGCCGCTGGCGGCCGGGGACTCCGTCGCGTTCCTCTCCGCCGACGCAGGCGGCTGAGCCCGGTCCCAGCGCCTACCCTTCGGAGCATGGCTCCCGGCGGGTACTTCGGGGCGGCGCTCGTCCTCGACGTCAGCGCCGCCGGGGTCGAGGCGTCCCGCGAGGAACTCAGTGCCGACGTGCTGCGCGCCTACCTCGGCGGGGTCGGGCTCGGCACCTACCTGCTGCAGCGCCTGGGTCCGGCCGGCGTCGACCCGCTCGCGCCCGAGGCGCCGCTGGCCTTCGTGTTCTCCCCGCTGGTCGGGACGCCGCTGACGACCAGCGCCAAGTTCGCCGTCGTCGCCAAGTCGCCCCTGACGGGCCTGTTGACCGACGCTTTGGCCTCCAGTCAGTTCGCGATCGCCGGCAAGCTCACCGGGCACGACGCCCTCGTCGTCCGCGGCCGGGCGGACGGACTCTCCGTCCTCCTCGTCGACGCCGAGGGCGCGCGGGTCGAGCCCACTCCTGAACTGGCCGGCCTGTCGGCCGCGGCCGCCGAGGACGTGCTGCGGGAGCGCTTCGGGCGCGGTTGGCGCGCGGCGGTGATCGGGCCGGCGGGGGAGCGGGGCGTGCGCTACGCGACCGTCAGCCACGACGGGCGGCACGCCGGCCGCGGCGGGCTCGGGGCCGTGCTCGGCGCGAAGAACCTCAAGGCCGTCCTGGTCCGCGCGGCGGGGAAGGCCGCCGTGCACGACGCCGAGGCCGTACTCGCCGCCGCCCGCGACCTCCGCGAGCGCAGCTTCGGCCCGGCCACCGCGAAGTACCGCGAGCTCGGGACGCTGGCCAACCTGCTGGCGTTCAACGCGGTCTCGACGTTGCCGACGCGGAACTTCACCGCCGCCACCTTCGAGGGTGCGCCGAAGCTCGCGGCGGAGGAACTGCACGAGCTGCGGCTGGTGGCCCGCAACTCCTGCGCGTCCTGCTCGATCGGCTGCGAGCACATCTACTCCCGCAAGGGCGGCGGGTCGCAGCGGATGGAGTACGAGAACGTCTTCGCGCTCGGTCCGATGTGTGGCGTCTCCGACCCCGACGACGTCTTCGCCGCCAGCGCGAAGTGCGACGAGCTCGGCCTCGACACGATCTCGGCCGGGGGCACCGTGGCGTGGGCGATGGAGTGCGCCGAACGCGGGCTGCTCGACGAGCCGTGGCTGCGTTTCGGTGACGGGCCGGCGCTGCTGCGCGCGCTCGACGCGATCGGTGCGCGCTCGCCCGGTCTCGGCGAACTGCTCGCGCAAGGGTCACGGCGGGCGGCGGCACAACTGGGGCAGGGCTCCGAGGCCTTCGCCCTGCACGTGAAGGGTCTGGAGCTCCCGGGCTACGAGCCGCGGACGATGCAGGCCATGGGTCTCGGGTTCGCGGTGAACTCCCGCGGCGCCGACCACAACCGGTCCGGCGCCTACGAGGCCGACCTCTCCGGCGACCTCGACCGGCTCGCGGGAGCGGCTCCGCACGTGGCGGCGGCCATCGCGACCGAGGACCGCGCCGCGGTCATGGACTCGATGATTCTCTGCAAGTTCCTGCGCGGCGTCTTTACCGAGCCCTTCGCGGAGTGGGCGAACCTGCTGCGTCCGGTGACGGGCTGGGACGTCGACGCCGACGAGCTGCGCGCCACCGCGCGCCGCATCGTCGACGCGAAGCGGGCCTACAACCTCCGCGAGGGCGCCACCGCCGCGGACGACACGCTCCCGCCGCGCATCCTCTCCGAGGCGGTCGCGATGTCGTCGGGCCGCGAGGCGCGGCTCACCACGGAGCGCCTGCAGTCGATGGTCGCGGCCTACTACACCGCCCGGGGATGGGACGCCGAGGGCCGTCCGCCGACTGACGTGGCGTCAGCTGCTTCGGTCTGACGGGAGCTCTCGGCTCTGCCGGATCTCGACGAGGACCGCCTCGCCGTCCCCGGGTGCGTCGCCGCCCGCGTCCCCGGTCGGGTGCAGACAGGTCAGCAACCCCGTGGAGACGTGGACGTCGATCCGTGTGAGCGGGCCGAGCGGAATCCGGCGGCGCACGACGCCGGGGACGATGAGCGCCGCGGGTGGCGCGGCAGACCGGTGGGCCACACAGTGCTCCGGCCGCGCCACGTGCTCGCCCGGCCGCCCGGTGAGCGCGCTCGGCAGGTGGTTGACGAACCCGAGCAGACGGGCGGTGTCGAGGTCGACGGGGGTGTCGAGGACCTCGGCCGTCGGCCCGTGATGGCGGACCTGACCCTGGATCAGCAACGCCGTGGTGTCGGCGAGCGCGCGGGCCTCGTCGACGTCGTGGGTGACGAGCACGACCGCCAGCGACCGGCCCGAGAGCGCTGACCGCAGGTCAGCGAGGAGATCGGCCCGGGTCGGCGCGTCCAGTCCGGCGAACGGCTCGTCGAGCAGGAGCACTGCCGGTTCGGTCGCGAGCGCCCGCGCGATGCACGCCCGCTGCGCCTCCCCGCCGGACAGCGACCGGACGTCGCGGTCCGCGAGGTGGTCCAGCCCGAGGGCCGTCAGCCAGGGCCGGCTGCGTTCGGCCGCTTCCGCCGCCCCGGCCCCGCGGAAGCGCAGACCGCTCGCGACGTTCGCCGCGACCGTTCCCCGGCGCAGGATCGGCCGCTGCAGCACGGCGGCCGTCGCGGTCCGTGCGCGGGCCGGGGTGGCCGGGGCGCCGTCGAGCAGCACCTCGCCGGACACACGGTGCCGGCTGAGTAGTCCCAGGGCGCGCAGGAGCGTCGACTTCCCGGCGCCGTTCGGGCCGAGGACGGCCAGGCAGGTGCCGGCGTCGACCTCGAGGTGGGGGACGTGGAGCAGTTGCCGTGCGCCGCCCTCCACCCGCAGGTCCCGGCACGCGAGGGCGGGGCTCACCGGACACCGCCGCGCTCGGGTGCACGTTGTTGGGCCAGCACCAACGTCAGGTTCACCACGAAGGCGATCAGCAGCAGGATCAGGCCGAACGCGATCGCCAACGCGAACTGGCCGCGGCTGGTCGCGAGCACGGCCGCGGTGGTCAGCACCCGCGTCTCGCCGGCGACGTTCCCGCCGACCATCTGCGCCGCGCCCACCTCGCTGATGACCGCGCCGAACCCGGCCATCGCGGCGGCCAGCAGCGGCAGGCGCGCCTCGTCGAGGAGCGCGAGGAAGGCGCGGACCCGGCCGGCGCCGAGACCGCGCATCTGGACGAGGAAGTCGGGGTCGACCTGCACCAGCGCCGCGACCACCAGTGCCGTGACGATGGGGGTGGCGATCGCGGCCTGCGCCGCGATCATCGCCGTCGGGGTGTAGAGCAGGCCCAGACTGCCGAGCGGGCCGCTGCGCCAGAGCAGCACGGTGACGAACAGGCCGACCACCACCGGCGGCAGGCCGAGGCCGGTGTTGGCCATCGCGAGCACCATGCGTCGGCCGGGGAACCGGCCGAGGGCGATGGCGGCTCCGAGCGGGAGGCCCAGGCACACGGCGACGACGGTCGCGGTCAGTGAGATCCGCAGCGTCAGCGCGGTGATGGACCACGCTTCCTCGTCGCCCGTGACGAGCAGGCGCAGGGCATCGACGAACCCGTCGCCCAGGATGTCCACGGCGTCCCCGGCTCAGGCGGCCAGCTCGTCTTCGTCCCGTCCGGCGTCCGGGGTGAACAGCGCCTCGCCGTAGGTGTCGACGCCGAACCGGCCGATCAGCTCCTGCGCGGTCGCGCTGACGATCCAGTCCGCGAAGGCCGCTGCGCCGTCGGTCTGCACCCGGTCGCCGGCGCGCTCGGTCAGCTCGATGACGTGGTAGACGTTCAGCAGTTCCGGGCCGCCCGCACCGAGTTCGACGAGATCGACGGTGTCCCGCTGGCTGAGGAACGTCGCGCGGTCGGTGAGCGTGTACGCGTTGCGTTCGGCCGCGACCTGCAGCGTCGCGCTCATGCCCTGGCCGGTGGACGAGTACCACGAGCCCTCGGGCGCGATCCCGGCCTTCGCCCAGATCGATTTCTCCTTGGCGTGAGTGCCGGACTCGTCACCGCGCGAGATGAAGGGGACCTCGCCCTCCGCGATCGCCGTCAACGCGTCCGGGGGGTTCCGCTCGCCGATCTGCGCCGGGTCGTCCGGCGGCCCCACGATCAGGAAGTCGTTGTGCATCACGAGCAGCCGCCGCCCGGTCGTGCCCTCGGCGACCAACTCCTCCTCGGCCGTGGGGGAGTGCACCAGGAGGACGTCGGCCTCGCCGCGCCGACCCAGTTCGATCGCCTGGCCGCTGCCCACCGCCAGCGTCGTGACCTCCCACCCGGTGTCCCGGGTGAACGCCGGGAGCAGGTCGTCGAGCAGCCCGGAGTCCTGCGTGCTCGTGGTGGTGGCGAGGATCAGCTTCCGCGGCGACTCGTCGTCGTCCCCGCACCCGCTCGGGAGCAGGACCAGAGCCGCGGTCAGCAGGAGAGGGAGACCCCGTCGCATGCGGTGCGCCTTTCTGCACTACCTCAGATGGGTGCAACTCTAGACTCGGTCGCCGTGAGCCGATACCGCGAGATCTGCGTCGATCTCGCCCAGCGGGTCGCGAGCGGTGCGCTCGAGCCCGGGACCGAGCTGCCCGGCGTGCGCGAGCTCGCGCGTTCCTGGTCGACCACGGCCACGACGGTCAGTCGCGCGCAGCGCGAGCTGGCCGACGCCCGCGTGCTCGTGCTGCACGAACGCCGCCGGGCCCAGGTCGCACCCGGCGCCGCGCTCGCGGCGCGGGAGTTCCTGACCGGCCACGTCGTGTTCCGGCTGGTCGGCAGCGACGACCCGGCGCTGGATCTCGTCGCGCGGGGAGTGCCGGAGCTGGAGGTCCTGACCGGCCGGGGGAGCTTCGGCGGCCTCAGCGAGGTGCGGCGGGGGCGGGCGGACGGCGCGGCCCTCCATCTGCTGCACCGCACGGGTGTCTACAACGCGCCGTTCGTGCAGCGCCTGCTCCGCGATCAGGCCCCTCACCTGCTGCATCTCTGGCGCCGGGAGCAGGGACTGATCGTGGCGCCGGGCAACCCTGACGGCCTCCGGGACGTCGGTGATCTGACGGGCCGTCGCGTAGCCCTACGCCGTTTCGGCACCGGCACCCGGGTCCTCTTCGACCGGCTCGCGGTCGCCGCGGGGCTGGACCCGGACGGCGTGCACGGCCCGGAGGTCGAGACCCATCTGGAGGTCGCGCTCGCGGTCGCGACCGGCACCGTCGACGCGGGTCTGGGCGTGCGCTCGGCCGCTGTCGATCTTGGTCTCGACTTCGTCCCGCTGACCTGGGAGTCCTACGACGTGGGGCTGCCCGGTGCGGCTCTCGGGGCAGTGGCACCGCTGATCACCGCGCTCGGTTCCCCGGCGCTGCGGGCGGCCATCACGGCGCTCGGGGGCTACGACACCGCCGACTCGGGTCGGCTGGACGAACTCGACGCCATGGGCGAGCCCGCGATCCGCGGTTAGGCTTCGCGAGAAGAGCCCGTCCCTCGCCCCGGGAGGCTGCGATCACCGCCCTGCACGAGCCCGAGACCACGACCGTCCCGACCGTCGGTGTCACCATCGACGGCGTCCCGGTCACGGTGCCGGTCGGCACGACGATCTACGACGCCGCGCGGTCGGCCGGGATCGACATTCCTGTCCTGTGCCACAACGAGCGGTACGACCCGGTCGGCGTCTGCCGCATGTGCGTGGTGGACACCGGGGGTCGCGTGTTCGCGGCGGCCTGTGTGCGGCCGTGCGACGACGGCATGACGGTGCAGACCTCGACGCCGGAGCTCGAACGCAGCCGGTCGGTCCTGACCGAGCTGCTGCTCTCCGATCAGCCCCCGCGCGAGTCGGACCCGAAGCAGACGACGACGGCCGACAATCAACTGCTCGAGCTCGCGGACCGGTACGGCGTTGCGCGAGAGACGACCGACCTGCCGGTGGGCACCGGGCGGGGTACGGACGTGTCGAACCCCGTCATCGCGGTCGACCACGACTCGTGCATCCTGTGCGACCGCTGCGTGCGGGCCTGCGACGACATCCAGGGCAACGACGTCATCGGCCGCTCCGGCAAGGGCTACTCGACCCGGATCGCGTTCGACTTCAACGACCCGATGGGGTCGAGCTCCTGCGTCACCTGCGGCGAGTGCGTGCAGGCCTGCCCGACGGGCGCGCTGACCAACAAGGCCATCCGCTCGATCCCGATCCGGCCGCGGGAGCAGCTCGAGGCCGTCGAATCCGTCTGCCCCTACTGCGGCGTCGGGTGCGCGCTCACGTACTGGGTCGACCGCGAGCGCGGGGCGATCTCGTTCGCGGAGGGGCGGCCGCAGCCCGGGTCGCAGAGCCGGCTGTGCGTCAAGGGCCGCTACGGCTGGGACTACTCCGCCTCGCCCCAGCGGCTCACGAAGCCGCTGATTCGCGTCGACTCCTCCTACCCCAAAGGTCCGCTGTCCGCGGACGTCCGGGGTGAGAGCACCGGCAAGCGCGCCACGCAGCCACAGAAGGACGGGCGCCCGGGGAAGGACCGCGGCCGCAAGCCCGGTGGCCTCGTCGACTACGACGAGGTGATGCCGCACTTCCGGGAGGCCACCTGGGACGAGGCGCTCGACCTGGTGGCGCGGCGGCTCCAGGAGATCCACGCCGCCGGCGGGCCCGGAGCGATCGCCGGGTTCGGCTCGGCGAAGTGCTCCAACGAGGAGGCCTACCTCTTCCAGAAGCTGATCCGGGCCGGCTTCGGCACCAACAACGTCGACCACTGCACGCGGCTGTGCCACGCGTCCTCGGTGGCGGCGCTGTTCGAGGGCGTCGGCTCCGGTGCGGTGTCGACCACCTACGGCGACGTCGCCAACGCCGACGTCGCGATCATCACCGGTTCTAACCCGACCGCGAACCACCCCGTCGCGAGTTCGTTCTTCAAGCAGGCCCGGCGGCGGGGCACGACGATCATCTACGTCGACCCCCGTGCCTCGACGGTGTCCGAGCACGCCGACATCTTCGTCCAGCTCAAGCCGGGCACGGACGTCGCGTTCTACAACTCCGTGATGTGCGAGATCATCCGCCTCGGCATGACGGACCCTCAGTTCATCGCCGAGCGGACCTCGAACTACGAGGCCCTCGCGGCCACCGTCGCGGACTACCCGCCGGAGCGGGGCGAGCAGATCACCGGCGTCCCGGCCGACACGATCCGGGCCGTCGCCCGGGCGTGGGGCGAGGCCGGGTCCGCGGTCATCTACTGGGGGATGGGGATCTCCCAGCACACGACCGGCACCGACAACGCGCGGTGCCTGATCGCGCTGTGCGCGATCACCGGTCAGGTCGGGCGGCCGGGCACGGGGCTGCACCCGCTGCGTGGCCAGAACAACGTGCAGGGTGCTTCCGACGCGGGTCTGATCCCGATGTTCTACCCGGACTACCAGGGCGTGACGAAGGAGTCCGCGCGCGAGGTCTTCGAACGGGCGTGGGGCACCTCGCTCGACCCCAACCGCGGCCTCACCGTCACCGAGATCATCTCCTCGATCCTCGAGGGCGGGGTCCGGGGCATGTACATGCTCGGGGAGAACCCGTTCCTGTCGGACCCGAACACCAACAAGGTGCGCAAGGCGCTGTCGGCGCTGGAGTTCCTCGTCGTCCAGGACATCTTCCTGACCGAGACCGCCGAGTTCGCCGACGTGATCCTGCCCGCGACCTCCTACCTGGAGAAGGACGGCACCTACACCAACACCGACCGGCGCGTGCAGCTCGGCCGCAAGGTGCTGGACCCGCCGGGCGAGGCGATGGCGGACTGGTGGATCGTCCAGGAGATCGCCCGCCGCGTCGGGCTCGACTGGAACTACGGCTCGCCGTCCGAGGTCTTCGACGAGATGGTCCCGTTGATGCCCTCGTACACGAACCTGAGCTACGCGAACCTGGGATCGAGCGGCAAGCTCTACCCGAACGCCGACCCCGAGCACCTCGACGGCACCGTCGTGATGTTCGACGAGCGGTTCAACACCGAGGACGGCCTCGCCCACCTGGTGCCGGCGCAGTGGCTGCCGCCGAAGGAACTGCCGGACACCGAGTACCCGCTGGTCCTCAACACGGGCCGGCTGTTGGAGCACTGGCACACCGGGTCGATGACGCGACGCTCGTTCGCGCTCGACGCCATCGCGCCGGTGGCCGAGATCTACATGCATCCCAAGGACGCCGCCGACCGCGGGCTGGTGCACGGAGCCATGGCCCGGGTCCGTTCGCGCCGCGGCCAGATCGAACTGCAGGTCCGCATCAGTCACCGGGAGCAGCAGGGCAACGTGTTCATTCCCTTCCACTTCCGTGAGGCCGCCGCGAATCTCCTAACGATCGACGAGGTCGACCCGTTCGGGAAGATCCCCGAGTTCAAGTTCTGCGCCGTCCAGGTCGAGGCCGTCGGGACGACGGCGTGAAGGCCCCGCAGCGGGTCCCCGGCGTCGAGGCGCGCGCGGGCAAGTTCCCCGGCCCGTCGCTGATCCCCGCGCTCAACGCCATCCAGGCGCGCCTCGGCTGGCTGCCGCGCGAGGAGCTGGAGAAGCTCGCGCTCGACGCCCGTCGGCCCCGGTACGAGATCGAGGGCCTGATCTCCTTCTACCCGCACTTCCGGACCTCGCCGCCCCCGCCCGTGTCGGTCTCGGTGTGCCACGACCTCTCGTGCTTCCTGCACGACGGGGAGGCGCGGATCGCGGAGCTGAGGGAGCGTCACGGCGAGGCCGAGGACGTGGAGATCGTCGAGGTCTCGTGCCTCGGGCGTTGTGACTCCGCCCCGGCGTGCGCGGTGAACTCCCGCCCGGCTCCGATCACCGAGGTCGACGACCTGATCGCGGCCGCCCGGAATGCCGGCGTCGGGCACGCGGCCGCGAGGACCCGGTCGGAGCCCTGGCCGAACGACCCGTACCCGGCCGGATCCGGGATCGTCGAGCGCTACACCACCCTGCGCGCCCTGCTCGCCGGTGACCTCGCCCCGGACGACCTGGTGAGCGCGCTCAAGGACTCCGGGCTGCGCGGCATGGGCGGCGCCGGCTTCCCGACCGGCCAGAAGTGGGACCTGGTCCGTGGCGCCGAGGGGTCCGTCAAGTACGCGATCTGCAACGCCGACGAGTCCGAGCCGGGCACGTTCAAGGACCGTCAGATCCTCGCCACGCAACCGCATCTGGTGCTCGAGGGTCTGCTGTGCGGTATGGCCGTCATCGGGGCCGAGGAGGGCTGGGTCTTCATCCGCCACGAGTACGGGCCCGAGGAGCACGTCCTGCGCGAGGAGCTCGAGACGCTCCGGGCCGCCGGCGTCGTCGGGCCGGACTCGTGCGGCAGCGGCCGTCGGCTGAACGTCGAGATCTTCGTGTCCCCGGGCGGCTACATCCTGGGCGAGGAGACCGCGCTCATCGAGTGCATGGAGGGCCACCGCGGCGAGCCGCGGAACAAGCCGCCGTTCCCCGGCGTTCACGGCCTGCACGGTCGTCCGACGCTGATGAACTCGGTCGAGACCTTCGCCGACGTCCCGATCATCGCCCAGCGCGGTGCGCAGTGGTGGAAGGACCAGGGCCGCGGCGAGGCGGTCGGCTGGAAGTTCTTCGCGGTGTCCGGGCACGTGGAGCAGCCCGACGTCTACTGCGTCCCGATGGGGACGACGGTCCGCGAGCTGATCGACCTGGCCGGTGGCGTGACCGGCGGCCGCGGGGTCGGCGCGGTGCAGCCGGGCGGAGCGTCGAGCAACTTCATCGGGCCGGACCTGCTCGACCTCGAGCTCGACTTCGGCACCGCCGCTCAAGCCGGGACGATGCTCGGCTCCGGCGCGCTGGTCGTCCTGGCGGAGGGCACCGACGAGCTCGCGGCGGCGACCAACGTCCTGCGGTTCTTCCGCAACGAGTCGTGCGGCAAGTGCGTGCCGTGCCGGGTCGGGTCGACCAAGGCCCACGACATCCTGCGCGGGGTTCTCGACGAGGGCGTCCCGCTCGACGGGCCGCGGCGCGCGCGGATCATCGAGCTGGAGGAGGTCATGCGCAAGACCTCCATCTGCGGTCTCGGGCAGGTCGCGCTCGGCCCGGTGATCAGCGTGCTCGGTCTGGACAAGGGGGGAGCGGCCGCGCGCCCCCAGCCGAAGCCGGAGGGCGCGGCGGGGCAACCGGAGCGATGACGGGGCGGGAGTTCTTCACCGCCCGGACCGTCGCCGAGGCGCTCGCCGGTTTCCGGCCGGAGCGGCGGACCGCGGTGGAACCGGTGCCGCTCGACGGTGCCCTCGGTCGCGTCCCGGCCGCGGACGTGCGCGCGGACTCGCCCCTGCCCGGCTTCGCCCGCTCCACGGTCGACGGCTACGCCGTCCGGGCCGCCGACACCTACGGGGCGTCCGAGGGCCTGCCGTCCTACCTCGACCTCGCCGGGGCCGTGCGGATGGGCACCGCGCCCACGGTGACGGTCACCCCCGGGCACTGCGCGGCGATCCCGACCGGCGCCGTGCTGCCGCCGGGTGCGGACGCCGTGGTGATGGTCGAGTACACCGCCGAGACGATGCCGGGCACCGTGGAGGTCACGCGCCCCGTCGCCCCCGGCTCCGGCGTCGTGCAGCCGGACGACGACGTCGCCGTGGGCGCGGCGCTCGTGCCGGCGGGGCGGCCGTTGCGCGCCCCGGACCTCGGCCTGCTGGCCGCGGCCGGGGTGACGAGCGTCGACGTCCACGCCCGGCCGCGGGTGGCGATTCTCTCCACCGGGGACGAGGTGGTTCCCTCGGAGACCAAGGAACTGACGGTTGGTCAGGTGCGGGACGCCACCGCCAGTGCGCTGGCCGGGCTGGTTCGCGAGGCCGGCGGCGACCCGGTGTACGCGGGGATCGTTCCCGACGACGAGGGCGCGCTGCGGGCGGCGCTCGCCGACGCGCTCGGCACCGCGGACCTCGTCGTGGTGTCCGCCGGTTCCTCCGTGGGCGCGCGGGACGAGACCGCCGCGGCCGTGGCCGCCCTCGGCGAGGTGTGGTGCCACGGGCTCGCGCTGAAACCGGGGAAGCCGACGATGCTCGCCGAGTGCGCGGGTGTCCCGCTGATCGGGCTGCCGGGCAATCCGCTCTCGGCCCTGGTCGTCTTCCGCCTGCTCGGGGTGCCCCTGGTCTGGCGTCTCGCCGGGTGCGACCGGCCCCCGCCCACCCCGCGCGTCCGGGCCCGCCTTGTGCGCGACCTGCCCTCGGCCGCCGGCCGGCTCGACGTCGTCCAGGTGTCCGTGACCGAGGACGCGGACGGTACCTACCGGGCGGAACCGATCTTCGGTCCGTCCGCCCTGCTGTCCGTCCTCGCCCGCGCCGACGGTTACCTCCTCGTCCCCGAACCGGCCACCGGGCTGGACGCGGGTACGGACGTCGAGGTCGTCCTCCACGCGTGAACGCGCGACGCGCCGGGTATCGGCTCGGGGTGACAATCCCTGGCGGAAGGCATCGACTCGGCGCGGTCGCGCTGGCCGCTGTCCTGCTCGCCGGCTGCGGGTCCGGGGCCGAGACCCTGACCGCCGACGACGCGGCCGCCCTGCACGGCCGGGTGGACACGATCCGGACGGCGATCGCCGACGGCCGCACCGGAGCCGCACGCAAGGCCGTGGCGGACCTGCGCACCGCGATCCGCCGGCTCGCCGACACCGGCGAACTCGACCCCGCCGACGGCCTCGTGCTCCTCACCCAGGTGGACCGGATCGAGCAGGAGATCGCGCGGACCGCGACCCCGACCCCGGTCCCGACACCGACCCCCGCGCCCGCGCCGGACCCGGAGCCGCAGGACAACACGCAGCCGGAGCCGAAGAAGGACGGGCCGAAGGACAAGCCGAAGGGCCCGGGCAAGAACAAGGGCAAAGGCAAGGGCAAGGGCAAAGGCAATGGCTGACGCGGGGGCGGCGGCCGATGCGGGACCGGTGATCGTCGGCGCGCGGCTGGGGGACCGGTACACGCTGACCCGGCTGATCGGGACCGGCGGCATGGCCTCGGTGTGGGCGGCGCACGACCCGCGGCTGGAGCGCGAGGTCGCGATCAAGATCATCTCCGACACGCTCGCGCTCGACGCGACCTTCGTGGAGCGGTTCGCGCGGGAGGCCCGAATCGCGGCGGCGCTCGCCCACCCGCACGTGGTCAGCGTCTTCGACTACGGCGCCCACGGCGGCCGGCCGTACCTGGTGATGGAGTACGTCGCGGGCGGGACGCTCTCCGCGCGGCTCAAGGACGGGCGCCGCGACTGGGACCCGGCGACGCTGACGCGCGAACTGCTCGACGCGCTGGGCTACATCCACGCCGCGGGGATCCTGCACCGCGACCTCAAGCCCGCGAACGTCCTCGTCGGGGCCGACGGACGCGCCCGGCTCACGGACTTCGGCATCGCGCACCTCGCGGACGGCACGAAGCTGACCAGCACCGGGTACGTCGTCGGCACCGAGAAGTACCTCGCCCCCGAGGTGCGCCGCGGCGGGCAGCCGACGGTCGTCGCCGACCTGCACGGGCTGGGCGTCCTCCTGCGCGAGTGCGGGGTGGCGGAGGCGGGGCCGGTCTTCGCCGCGCTCGTCGACCGCCTCACCGACCCCGACCCCGCCCGGCGACCCCGCTCGGCGGCGGACGCCCTCGCGCTGCTCGACCGCCCCTCGGGCCCCGCCCCCGACCCCGATTCCGACCCCGGTCCCACGGTCGCGATGCCGGTGGGCGACCCCGCTCCGACCGAGGCCATGGCTCCCACGGAGGCGCTCGCTCCGACCGAGGTCGCTCCGACGGAGGCGTACCCGCCGCCGGACGCTCCGGCCGGGCGGCGGCCGTCGCGCGGGGCTCTGGCGGCCGCGGCGCTCGTGGTGGGGGCGGTCCTGCTCGGCGGGGCGCTCCTGCTCTCCGGCGACGACGGGTCGGACGGCCTGCGGACGCCGCCGGCCGGCGGCTCGGTGGGCGTACAACTCGACCAGCTCGACGAGGCGATCGACCGCGCCCGCCGGTAGGCGCGGGTAGCCTGCGCAACGTGCCGCCGTCGAGCCCCTTCCTCTCCGACGTGCCGGCGGCCGAGGCGCAGGCCGCCTGGCAGGCCGTCTGCGAGGCCGCAGGGTGTCCCGCGCTGACCGAGGCGGTGCCGGTCCCGGTGCAGCACGGCGTGGGCCGGGTGACGGCCGAGCCGGTCTGGGCGCGGCGCTCCTCGCCGGCGTTCGACTCCGCGGCGATGGACGGCATCGCGGTCCGGGCGGCGGACACCGTCGCGGCCACCGAGACCTCCCCGGTCCTGCTGGCTCCGGAGAGCTTCGTCGTCGTCGACACCGGCGACCCGCTGCCCGAGGGCTACGACGCGGTCGTCATGCGCGAGCACGTGCACCGGACCGCGGACGGAGCCGCTGAGCTCCGCGCGGCCGTGCCGCCGTACCAGCACGTGCGGTCGATCGGTGAGGACATCAGCGCGACCGAACTGCTGCTCCCGACCGGCCACCGGCTGCGCGCCGTCGACGTCGCGGCCGCCGCGGCCGCGGGCGTCACGGAACTGACGGTCCGTCGGAAGCCGGTGGTCGTCGTCGTCCCGACCGGGGACGAGATCCGTCCGATCGGCTCCGAGCTCGGCCCGGGCGACATCCTCGACACGAACTCACTCATGCTCGCCGAGCAGGCGAAGGAGTTCGGCTGGGAGGCCCGCACGACGCCGGTCGTCCCGGACGACCCGGACCGGATAATCGCGGCCCTGCGGCAGGCGGCCGCGGAGGCCGACCTCGTCGTCCTCGTCGCCGGGTCGAGCGCCGGCCGGGACGACTACACGGCCCGGGTCGTCGAGGCGGCGGGAACGCTCGCCGTCCACGGCGTCGCGGTGAAGCCCGGGCACCCGGTCGTGCTCGGTGCCGTCACCGAGGTCGGCGAGGGCACCCCGGTGCTCGGCGCGCCGGGTTACCCGGTCTCGGCAGCGCTCACGTTCGAGATCTTCGCGGCACCGCTGCTCTCGCGGCTGGAGGGCGCGGCTCCCCGCGAGCGGCCGTTCGTGCACGCCCGGCTCGCCCGCAAACTGGCCTCGACGCTGGGGAGCGACGACTGGGTGCGGGTCCGCCTCGGGAAGGTCGGCGGGGAGATCGTCGCGACGCCGCTGCCCCGCGGCGCCGGCGTCCTGACGTCGCTGGTTCGCGCCGACGGCCTGCTGGTCGTGCCGGCCGGGATCGAGGGCCACCACGCGGGGGAGCAGGTGCGCGTCAACCTGCTCCGGGGCGCGGAGGAGATCGGGCGGACCGTCGTCGCGATCGGCTCGCACGACCTCGTCCTCGACATCGCCGCGTCGCGGCTGCGTCAGGTGGACCCGCGGATCACGCTGGCGTCGTCGAACGTCGGCTCGCTCGGCGGGCTGGTCGCGATCCGCGACGGGCTCTGCCACCTCGCCGGCTCGCACCTGCTCGACCCGGAGACCGGCGAGTACACGTTGCCCTACCTCGACCGCCTCGTCGGCGACGGACCGAAGGTCGCGGTCGTCCGGCTCGTGCACCGCGATCAGGGCCTGATCGTGCCGCGGGGCAACCCGCTCGGCCTGGGTGGCATCGCCGACCTCGCCCGGCCCGGCCTGCGGTACGTGAACCGGCAGCGCGGCGCCGGCACCCGCGTCCTGCTCGACCAGGAACTCGCACGCCTCGGGATCGACCCGAGCGCGATCGCCGGGTACGGCCGCGAGGAGCACACCCACCTCGCGGTGGCCGCCGCGGTCGCGGGGGACCGGGTCGACACCGGCCTCGGGATCCGCGCCGCCGCGCGCGCGTTCGGTCTCGACTTCGTCCCGGTCGCGCAGGAGCCCTACGACCTCGTCCTGCGCGCCGACGCCGTCGACGACCCGCTGCTGGCCCCGCTGTGGGACCTCCTCGCCGACCCGGCGTTCCGGGCCGAGATCGAGGCTCTCGGCGGGTACTCCTGCGCCGAGACCGGGCTGCGCATCCGGTGAGCATCCGGTGAGCGTTCGGTGAGCCACCGGTGAGCTCGGGGGCCGCCGTGGGACGTCGGTCTCGGCCGCTCGCGTTCGTCGCGGGTGCGGCGGTCGGGATCCTGGGTGGGATGATCGGCCTCGGCGGCGCGGAGTTCCGGCTGCCGTTGCTGTTGCTGCTCTTCGGGTTCACGGCGCTGCCGGCCGTCGTGTTCAACAAGGCGATGAGTCTGGTCGTCGTCGCGACCGCCCTGCCCGCCCGGCTGATTGCTGTTCCGCCGGGTGAACTCGGCGACGAGTGGGACGTCGTCCTCAACCTGCTGACGGGCAGTCTGATCGGCGCCTGGATCGGCGCGACGTGGGCGATCCGCATGCGCACCGCGACGCTCTACAAGGTCCTCGCGGTGCTGCTCGTGCTCATGGCCGTCGTCCTCGCCGCCCACCACGCCGGCACCGTGTCCGAGCTCGACCTGCCCAGCGGGGCGCGCTTCGTCGCGGGGGTCGTGGCCGGCGTCGGCATCGGCGTCGTCGCGGCGCTGATGGGCGTCGCGGGCGGAGAACTGTTGATCCCGACGATCGTGCTGCTGTACGGCCTCGACATCAAACTCGCGGGCAGCGTCAGCCTCGCGGTCTCGCTGCCGACGATGCTCGTCGCGTTCGCCCGCTACAGCCGGGACAGCAGCTTCGCCGTCCTCCGCGAGAACCGCGGCTTCGCGGTCGCGATGGCCGCCGGCTCCGTCATCGGCACCGTCGTCGGCGGGCTGCTGCTCGACGTCGTCGCCGACGACGTCCTGATCCCGATCCTCGTTGCCGTGCTCCTGCTGTCCTCGATCAAGGTGTGGGGGCACCGCTGAGCGTGTCCTGGACAAGCTTGTGGCCCGGTTGATACCACCGAGATACCATCGCGTCATGGCGATGACATTGCGGTTGACGGCGGAGCAGGAGGCGGCGCTCGCCGAGCTGGCTGCGCTCGAAGGCGTGTCGAAGACCGACGCGGTGGTGCGGGCGGTCGAGGAACGTCTCGCCCGGCTGTCCCACCAGACCGAGGTACTGCGGTACGCCCGGGAGGAGGCCGAGCACTACTCGGCGCTCCTCGACCGGCTGGGCCAGTGACCTCGTTGCCGTGACCCGCTACCTCGACACCGAGGACCTGGTGGCGCTGATCCGGCTCACGGGCGCGCCGGTGGCAATCCGCGATGTCGGTCTGCTCGAGTCCGCTGCGGCTCGTCCGCGGGCGAGCGTGTTCGGTGAGGAGGCCTACCCGGACCTGCACACGAAGGCGGCCGCGCTCCTTGAGTCGATCGTGCGGAACCATCCGTTGGTCGACGGCAACAAGCGGCTGGGGTGGTTGGCCATCGCGACCTGCTACCGGCTCAACAGCCACCGGCTGCGGGTGGACGACGACTCGGGCTACGACCTGGTCATCGCCGTTGCCGAGGGTCGGCTGGACGTCGCCACCATTGCTGGGACTCTCGCGCCCTGGGTCCGATCGAACTAGTCCCGCCGGGCGGCGTGACCGCGCGGTCAAGATCGCCCGGTAGCGTCGCGGGGGTGAGCGAGCTGCACGACCTGACCGCGCTCGAGCAGGCGGGCGCAATCCGCCGCCGGGAGGTCTCCGCGACCGAGCTGACCGAGCACTACCTGCGGCGGGCGGAGGTGCACTCCGACACCGTCGGCGCGTTCACGACGCGGACGCCGGACCTCGCGCTCGCGCAGGCGAAGGAAGCCGACGAGCGGATCGCGACCGCCGGGCCGGACGACGTCCTGCCGCCGCTGTTCGGCGTGTGCGTCCCGGTCAAGGACCTGACCGCGGTGGCCGGGGTCCGCATGACGCTGGGATCTGCGGTCTTCGCCGACTTCGTCCCGCAGGTCTCCGCCGCGGTGATCGAGAAGCTGCGGGCCGCGGGCACCGTGATGACCGGCAAGACGAACACGCCGGAGTTCGGGCTGCCCTGCTACACCGAGCCGGACGTCGCACCGCCGGCCCGGACGCCCTGGGACCTGACCCGCACCGCCGGCGGCTCCAGCGGTGGGGCCGCGGCGGCGGTCGCGGCCGGGCTCGCCCCAATCGCGCTCGGGAGCGACGGCGGGGGCTCGATCCGGATCCCGGCCTCGGTCTGCGGACTGGTCGGCTACAAGCCCTCCCGCGGGCGCATCAGCAACGCGCCGTTCGGGCCCGACCCCGTCGGGCTCGTGACGCACGGGCCGCTCGCGCGGACCGTCGCCGACGCGGCGGCCTTCGTCGACGCCGTCGCCGGGCCGGTCGCCGGCGACCCGTGGTGGGCGGCCCCGCTCCCGCCGGGGGAGACGTTCCTGGCCCGCACCGAAAGCGACCCGCCGCGGCTGCGAATCGGTCGCTTCGCCGCCGGAGTGCTGGTGGCGGCCGAGTTCCACCCCGACGTGCTGGCCGCCTGGGAGCAGGCATCGACGCTGCTGACCGAGCTCGGCCACGAGGTCGTCGACGTCGAGCCGCCGGCGGCGGCGGAGCACCACCCGCACTTTCTCGACGTCTGGTCGTCGCTGGCCGCGAGCGGCCCGGTGCCGCCGGGGGCGGAGGAGCGGCTGCGGCCGCTGACCCGCTGGCTGCGCGAACGCGGCCGGTCGGTGGACGCCCCACGCCTGCTCGGTGCGATCGGCGAGCTGCAGGGGCTGGCGCGGACGACCGCGCGGGCGTGGGCGGGGTTCGACGCGATCCTCACCCCGACCCTCGCCACGCCGCCGGTCCGCATCGGCGAACTGCGCAACGACGAGGACCCGGCCGCAGACTTCGCCGCCCAGTTCGCGTTCACGCCGATCACGTCCTTCTTCAACCTCACCGGTCACCCCGCGGTGTCGCTGCCGCTCGGAACCGGGGAGGGTGGGCTGCCGCTCGGCGTCATGCTGGCGGGGCGCCCGGCGGGTGACGGCGACCTGCTCGCCCTCGCCGCTCAGATCGAACGCGCAGCGCCGTGGGCGCATCGCCGTCCGGAAATTTGGTAGAGGACCTCCGTGACCGAGCTCTCCCCGAACCTTGTCGCCCTCGCCACCGCGTGCGGCGTCGCGACCGAGTACTGGGACTGGCGCGGCGAGTACGTCGCGGTCCCGGAGTCGACGATCGTCGCGGTGCTGGAGTCGCTGGGCTGGGAGGCGTCCACCCCGGCGGCGGCCGGACGGTCCCTGGCCCAGCTCGAGGCCGACCGTTGGCGGCGCGTCCTGCCACCGGTCGTGACGATGCGTCAGGACGCGGCCGGCCCGACCACGTTCCCGGTGCACGTACCGCACGGCGACCCGGTCGAGGTGTGGATCGAGCTGGAGCAGGCCGACCGGGCGGAGGTCCGCCAGGTGGACCGCTGGGTCGAACCGACGGTCGTCGACGGGGTGCTCACCGGCGAGGCCACGTTCGAGCTCCCGAACGACCTGCCGCTCGGCTATCACCGGATCTCGGCCCGCAGCGGTGAGCGCAGCGCCGAGAGCGCTCTGATCGTCACGCCCGCCTCGCTCGAGCTGCCCGCCGAGCTGCGCGGGCTCGACGGCGAGCCCCGGCGCAGCTGGGGTCACCTCGCGCAGGTGTACCAGGTGCGCAGCGAGCGGTCCTGGGGTCCGGGCGAGCTCGCGGACCTGGCGGCCTTCGCCGAGTGGTCGGCGTCCGAGCTCGGTTCCGGCTTCGTCCTGATCAACCCGCTGCACGCCACCGCCCCGCTCCCGCCGATCGAGCCGTCGCCGTACCTGCCGGTGAGCCGTCGCTTCGTCAGCCCGCTGTACCTGCGGGTCGAGGACATCCCGGAGTACACGAGGCTCGACGCCTCGGTCCGCGCGGCGGTCGACGCCCTGGGAGAGCCGCTGCAGGGCCGCGGCGGCGTGGACGAGCTGCTCAACCGCGACGTCGCATGGACGGCGAAGCGGGCGGCGCTCAAGCTGATCCACGGCGCCGGGCTGTCCGCGGAGCGCGCGCAGGAGTTCGCCGCGTACCGCGAGCGGGAGGGCGTCGCCCTGCTCGACTTCGCCACCTGGTCCGCCCTGTGCGAGGAGCACGGCCCGGCCTGGATGGCGTGGCCGGAGGAGCTGCGACACCCCGCGACCGAGGCCGTCGCCGCCGAGCGGACCCGGCTCACCGACGCCGTCGACTTCGCCGCGTGGTTGCAGTGGCAGCTCGACCAGCAGCTCGCCGCGGTCAAGGAGCGCGCGGCCGCCGCGGGCATGCCGATCGGCGTGATCGCGGACCTCGCGGTCGGCGTGCACCCCGGGGGCGCGGACTCCTGGGCGCTGAGTGACGTCCTCGCGATCGGCGTCTCCGTCGGCGCCCCGCCGGACGCGTTCACCCAGCAGGGGCAGGACTGGAGTCAGCCGCCCTGGAAGCCCAACCGGCTGGCCGAGCTCGGGTACGCCCCGTTCCGCGACATGATCCGCGGCGTCCTGCGGCACGCCGGCGGGATCCGCGTCGACCACGTCATGGGCATGTTCCGGCTCTGGTGGGTCCCGGCCGGGCGCAAGCCGTCCGAGGGGACGTACGTCCGTTACGACCACGAGGCGATGGTCGGCGTGCTCGCGCTGGAGGCCGCGCGGGCCGGGGCCGTCGTCATCGGCGAGGACCTCGGGACGGTCGAGCCGTGGGTGCGCGACTACCTCCACGAGCGCGGGATGCTCGGGACGTCGATCCTGTTCTTCGAACGCGACGAGGTGGGGCCGCTGCCCGCCGACGCGTGGCGGCGCCTGTGCCTGGGAACGGTCACGACGCACGATCTGCCCCCGAGCGCCGGGTACCTCGCGGGCGAGCACGTGAGCATCCGCGACCGGCTCGGCCTGCTCACCCGTCCCGCCGACGAGGAGTGGATGGGGCTCTGGGACGAGGTCGCGAGCTGGCGGGCCCGGTTGGAGGCCGAGGGCATCGACCCGGGGCCGGTCGGGGACATCCCGGCGCTGGTCGACGCCCTCCACCGCTTCCTGGCCCGGACGCCGACGCTGCTGTGCGGGGTCGCCCTCGCCGACGCCGTCGGGGACCGCCGGACGCTCAACCAGCCCGGCACCTACCTGGAGTACCCGAACTGGCAGCTGCCGCTGCTCGACGCCGACGGGCGGCCGGTCCTGCTGGAGGACCTGGCGGGGCCGTCGCCGGTGGCCGACCGTGTGCGTTCACTCGCACAGGCGTTCGCTAGTCTCACCTCGTGATCGGTACTAGCTGGCGCCCGCTTCCGAAGGCCTGGTTCCGGGCTGCCGTTCTCGGTGTTGTCCTTGCGTCCTCGACGCTCGCCGCGTCGCCGGCGATGGCGCTCACGCGCGACGACGGTGACGACCCCGGCGAGGGGATCTCGAACCTCAAGATCATCGGGATCTTCGTCGGCATTCCGGTCGGACTGATGGCCCTGATCTGGCTCACGGTCTCGATCCCGTACATGATCCGCGGCCCGCGCTACCGCCCCGGCAAGGAGTGGACGGCCGAGGCGGAGTGGTACGGCGCCCCCGGCGAGGACGGCCCGGCCGCGATCGAGAGCGGCTCCGCCGACCCGGCGCTCGAGGGTGCCCCGGCGGACGCCGGCACCGACGCCCCGGGCGGTGGGACCAGTGCTCGCTGGTGAGGCGTTCTCCGAGCGCCAGCGCGAGGAGATCGTCAAGGCCATCCAGCAGGGTCGCCGCACCAGCGGAGTGAACTTCTCGGTCTACGTCGGCGCCGCCGACGGACCGACCCGCGCCGCCGCCAAGCGCCGCCACGCCGAGCTCGGCGCCGAGGCCGCCGACACCGTCCTCGTCTTCGTCGACCCCGCCTCCCGCAGCCTCGAGATCGTCACCGGTTCCCGCGCTCGGCGCTGGGTCGACGACCGCGCCTGTGCCCTCGCCGCGATGACGATGACCACCGCCTTCGCCGCCGGCAACCTCGCCGGCGGCATCGTCCAGGGCATCCAGCTCCTCGCCGAGCACGCCCGGCACCCCGCCTCGCTCCACACCGCTCACTGAGTCCGGCGCGCTCCGCGCCGACTCCGCCGCGACGTCAGAAAAGGGTGACACCCCTTACTGCGCAGTAAGGGGTGTCACCCTTTTCTGACAGGGCGGTTCAGCCGGCGGCGCGGTCGCACTCCTGGGCGCGGAGCGCGCGCTGGACGCCGTCGCGGGCCTCGGTCAGCAGGCGGCGCAGGGCCGGGGCCGGGGAGTTCTCGGCGAGGAAGCGGTCGGTGCGCTCGACGGTGTCGGCCGAGATCCGCCACGACGGGTAGAACCCGTTGACGATGTTCTGGGCGATCTCGTTGGTGCGCTCCTCCCAGATCCGCGGGACGGCCTCGAAGTAGGGCTCGACGAACTGCTCGAGGATCTCGCCCTGCTCGATCTGGACGAACCCGCCGATGATCGAGTTCTGCATCGCGTTCGGGAGCTTGTCGTCGCCGACGACGGAGGCCCAGGCCTCCTCCTTCGCCTGCACCGTGGGACGGGCGGCGAGGGCGCCGGCGGCGTGGCGCTGGCCGGCCGCGGTGTCGTCGCGGTCGAGCTCGGCGTCGATCTCGGACTCGCCGGCGACGCCGCGGGACACCAGGCGGTGGAGCATGTGCCAGCGCAGGTCGACGTCCATCGCGAGGCCGGGGACGAGCGGCTCGCCGGCCAGCAGCGCGGCGAGCAGGTCGAGCTGCTCGTTGGTCCGGGCGACCGAGGCGAACGTGCGCGCCCAGGCGAGCTGGCTGTCGCTGCCGGGCTCGGCGGCGCGCAGGTGCTCCAGGGCCGCTGCCGCGAAGCGGGACAGCCCGGGCTCGCGGTACCCGGGGTCGGCGAACAGGAACAGGGCCGAGATCGCCTGCCGCTGCAGCGCCTGCTGGACGACGATGCCGGTCTCGCTGCCGATGCCGCGCAGGACGAGGTCGACGTAGTCACGCGCGGGCAGCTCGGCGTCGCGGGTCATGTCCCAGGCCGCGGACCAGCACAGGGCGCGGGGAAGGGACTCGGCGATGTCACCGATGTGCCGGCCGAGCGTCGCGAGCGACGCCGGGTCCAGGCGGATCTTGGCGTAGGTGAGGTCGTCGTCGTTGACCAGGACGAGGTCGGCGGCGCGCTTGCCGATCAGCTCCTTGACCTCGGTGCTCGCGCCGGCGACGTCGAGCTCGACGCGGTCGCGGCGGCTGAGCTTGCCGTCGACGAGTTCGTAGAGGCCGATGGCGATGCGGTGCGAGCGCAGCGTCGGGTAGTCCTCGGGCGCGCTCTGCTGGACGGTGAACTGCCGGAACGCCCCGAGCTCGTCGAGCTCGAAGACCGGACGCAGGACGTTGACCTGCGAGGTCTGCAGCCACTCCGCGGACCACGCGGACAGGTTCCGGCCGGAGGTCTCCTCGAGCGCCGCGAGAAAGTCCTTCAGCGTCGTGTTGCCCCACGCGTGCCGGGAGAAGTACGTGCGGATCGCAGAGACGAAGTTGTCACGTCCGACCCACGCCACGAGCTGCTTGAGCACCGAGGCGCCCTTGGCGTAGGTGATGCCGTCGAAGTTCACCTCGACGTCGTCGAGGTCATTGATGTCGGCGACGATGGGGTGCGTCGAGGGCAGCTGGTCCTGCCGGTAGGCCCACGTCTTCTCGACGTTCGCGAACGTCGTCCACGCGTTGGTCCACCGCGTCGCCTCGGACTGGCAGAGCACGCTGATGTAGGTCGCGAACGACTCGTTCAACCAGAGGTCGTCCCACCACTTCATCGTCACGAGGTCGCCGAACCACATGTGGGCGAGCTCGTGCAGGATCGTCTCCGCGCGCCGTTCGTAGGCGGCATCGGTGACCTTCGAGCGGAAGACGTAGTCCTCGAGGATCGTCACGCAGCCCGCGTTCTCCATCGCGCCGGCGTTGTACTCGGGCACGAACAGCTGGTCGTACTTCGTGAACGGGTACGGCTGGTCGAACAGCTCGAGGAAGAAGTCGAAGCCCTTGCGGGTGACGTCGAAGATCTCGTCGGCGTCGAGGTGCTCGGCGAGCGAGCGGCGACAGGCGACGGCCATCGGGACGACGAGGTCGCCGGGACCGCGGTACTCGCTGCGCTCGACGTGGTAGTCGCCGGCGACGAGCGCGACGATGTAGGTCGACATGCGCGGGGTCGCGTCGAAGACCCAGACGGACGAGCCGTCCCGGCCCGGCACCGGTCGCGGCTCGGGGGTCTCGGCGTTGGAGAACACGGCCCACTGCGCGGGGGCGAGGACGGTCAGCTGGAACGTCGCCTTGAGGTCGGGCTGGTCGAAGCAGGCGAAGACGCGCTTGGCGTCGGCGACCTCGAACTGCGTGTACAGGTAGGTGCCGTCGTCGACCGGGTCGCGGAAGCGGTGCAGGCCTTCGCCGGTGTTCATGTACGCGCAGTCGGCGACGACGCGCAGCGTGTTGTCCGCGGCGATCTCCGGCAGGTTCACCCGGGTGCCGTCGAAGTGCGTGGCCGGGTCGAGCGCCTTGCCGTTGAGGGTGATCTCGCTCACCGACGGGGCGATCAGGTCGAGGAACGTTCCGTTCTCGCGGCCGACGAGCCCGTCGAACTGCACGACGGTCGTCGAGCGGAACGTGCGGTTCTCGCCCGACGGGTCCGGGACCAGATCGAGCTCGACCGCGTAGGAGTGGACGTCGACCGTGGCGGCGCGGGCCGCCGCCTCGTCGCGGGTCAGATTCTTGCCGGGCACTGAGGAACTCCTGACTCGTTCGACGGGACGGCTCATCCTTCCACGCGGGGTGGGCAGGACTTTCACAGGAATGCGCCGAGTGGGGCGCAGGTTGCACCTGGTGAGGACCTACGGAACGGAGTACCCCGTGAGTGAGCGCAGCACCGTCGATTTCTGGTTCGACCCGCTCTGCCCCTGGGCGTGGCTGAGCTCGCGATGGATGCTGGAGGTCCAGACGGTCCGGCCCGTCGACGTCAAGTTCCATCTGATGAGCCTCGCGATGCTCAACGAGGACCGTGACATCCCCGACGAGTACAAGAAGCTGCTGGCGACCGGGAAGAACATCGGCCGCGTCGTCATGGCCGCGCAGGTCGGGCACGGCGACGAGGTGGTCCCCGGCCTGTACACCGAACTCGGCCGCCGCTTCCACCACGAGGACCGCGAGCGCGACCAGGGGACGGTCGCCGAGGCACTCGCCGCCGTCGGCCTGCCCGCCGACCTGATCGAGGCCTGGGACGACGAGAGCTGGGACGAGAAGGTCCGCGCCTCCCACGAGGAGGGCCAGAACCTGGTCGGGCTGGACGTCGGCACCCCGATCATCCGCGTCGCGGGCACCGCGTTCTTCGGCCCGGTCGTGACCCCGGCCCCCGCCGGTGAGGACGCCGGCAAGCTCTGGGACGGCGTCGTGCTGGTCGCGTCCACGCCGGGGTTCTACGAGCTCAAGCGGACCCGCGACGAGGGTCCGCGCTTCGACACCGGCGCCGCGCCCCTGCACGACCGGGCGGCCTGACGCCCGACTGGGCTTGTTTGGCAGACTCGCGCCATGCGCGTCTACCTGGGGTCCGACCACGCCGGCTTCGAGCTCAAGGACCACCTGCTGCGGTGGTTGGAGGAGACCGGGCACGAGCCGGTGGACTGCGGCCCGACGATCTACGACGCCCAGGACGACTACCCGCCGTTCTGCCTGGCCGCCGCGGCCCGCACCGCGCAGGACCCGGGCAGCTTCGGCGTCGTCCTCGGCGGATCGGGCAACGGCGAGCAGATGGCGGCGAACAAGGTCCCGGGCATCCGGGCCGCGCTGGTCTGGAGCGAGGAGATCGCCTCGCTCGCTCGGCAGCACAACAACGCCAACGTCATCAGCATCGGTGCGCGCATGCACACGCTCGAGGAGGCCGCCCGTTTCCTCGAGGTCTTCCTCGACACCCCCTACAGCGACGAGGAACGGCACAACCGCCGCATCGGCATGCTCGCCGACTACGAGAAGACGCACGAGCTTCCGCCGCTCCCCGGCGAGGAGGCCGAGAGCGCGCACCCCGAACTCCTGACGTGACGCGGACCTGAAGGGCCGTCAGAATGCGCATCGGAGTCGTGGGCGCCGGCGGCGTCGGCGGCTACTTCGGTGCGCGGCTGGCCGCGGCGGGGCACGATGTCGGCTTTCTCGTCCGCGGCGCGCAGCTGACGGCGCTGCGGACGAACGGCATCGAGATCCACAGCCCGCGCGGGAACCTGCACCTGTCGAGAGTGCGCGCGAGCGACGACCCGGGTGAGCTCGGCGCTCACGACGTCGTCCTGCTGGCGGTGAAGGCGTACGCGATCGACGGGGCACTGCCGGCGCTGAAGTCGCTGCTGGGGCCGGACGGCTTCGTCGTTTCGTTGCAGAACGGCGGCGTCGCCCCCGCCGAGCGTGTCGCGGCCGTCACCCGGACCGTCCACGCCGTCCTCGAGCCCTCCGCCCGCGCCGCGGCAGCGCAGTTGTGAAAAAAGGGTGACACCCCTTACTGCGCAGTAAGGGGTGTCACCCTTTTTTCACAGCTAGCCGAGCTCGCGGAGGCGGGGCATGACGTCGGCGGAGAACTGCTCCATGAAGCGGACCTGGTCGGCGCCGGGGAAGTGGATGACGAGGTTGGTGAAGCCCGCCTCGATGTAGGGGCGGATGCCCTCGACGGCCTCGTCGGGGGTGGAGGCGACGATCCAGCGCTTCGCGACCTGCTCGATGGGCAGCTCGTCGGCGAGGCGCTCCATCTCCTGGGAGCTGGAGACCGAGTGCTTCTGCTCGGCGGTCAGCGACAGCGGCGCCCAGAAGCGGGTCGCGTTGAGGGCGAACTCGGCGTCATGGTCGTAGGAGAGCTTGACCTCGATCATGCGGTCGAGGGAGTCCATCGACCGGCCGGCCTTCTCCAGGCCCTCGTGCAGTGCGGGGACGAGTTCCTCCTGGTAGAGGGCCATGCCCTTGCCGGAGGTGCAGATGAACCCGTCCCCGGCGCGGCCGGCGTAGCGGGCCACGACCGGGCCGCCCGCGGCGACGTAGATCGGGATCGGCTGCTCCGGCTTGTCGTACACCGTCGCCCCGACGGTGGTGTAGTACTCGCCGGAGTGGTCGACGGAATCCTCGGTCCACAGCCGGCGCATCAGGTCGATGGCCTCGCGCATGCGGGCGAAGCGTTCCTTGAACTCCGGCCACTCCATGCCGGAGACCGCGATCTCGTTCAGCGCCTCACCGGTCCCCAGGCCGAGCATGACCCGACCCGGGTAGAGGCAGGCCATGGTCGCGAAGGCCTGCGCGATCACCGCGGGGTTGTAGCGGAACGTCGCGGTGAGCACCGACGTACCCAAGGTGATGCGCTCGGTCCGCTCACCGACGGCGGTCATCCACGCCAGCGAGAACGGCGCGTGCCCGCCGTTGTGCCGCCACGGCTGGTAGTGGTCGGACACGACGGCCGAGTTGAAGCCGTACCGCTCCGCCGCCACGCCGAACTCGACCAGTTCCCGCGGCCCGAACTGCTCCGCCGACGCCTTGTACCCGATTGCGATCGCCATGACGGAAACCTAGCGACCACCCGGCAGCGAGGTGTCACGGCGTGTGCTCCAGGGCTGTCGGAAGAGCAGGTAAAGGATCGGGAAGGCCCCGGGCGGGCTCCGGTTCGGGGCCCGGAGCCGCTGCTACGTTCCGCGGTCATGAGCGTCGTGGAGGAGACCGGTGGCTTCGAGCTGCGCCGGCTTGCGTTCGTCCTCGCGCTGGTGCTGACGGTGGCCGCGATCGCGGTCGGAACCTGGGTCCTGGGCTCCGGCGACGATTTCACCGAACCCGACCGGACCCCGCTGGTGGCGGACCTGAGCGCGCCGACGCGCGCCGAGCCTCCGCTGTCGGTCGCCCCGCCGCCCGGCGACTCCGGCTGAGTTCGGCCCGGCAGGTGCGCCGCGGGACGTACCATGCCGAAACCGGACACATTCTCAGGAGCTCTCACGTGCGATTCCGTCCCGCCGCACTGGCTGCCGCCGTCGTGCTCGCCACCGCCGCCCTGCCGGTCTCGCCCGCCTCCGCGGGGACGCACATCAACCCGGGGACCAACCCGGGGATCAACTGGGCCCCGGTCGAGAGCGCCACCATCTACCCGGGCGTCGGGACCGAGGCCGGCGGCGCCGGCTGCACGGCGAACTTCGTGTTCACCGACCGCGCGGAGAACGTGTACATCGGCCAGGCGGCGCACTGCACCTCGGCGGAGGGCAGCCCGCTCAGCGGCAGTGGCTGCGCGTCGCCGTCCCAGCCGCTCGGGACCCGCGTCTCGCTCGGGTCGTCCGGCGTCAGCGGCGAGTTGGCCTACAGCAGCTGGCTGACCATGCAGAAGGTCCGCGAGACCGATGAGATCACCTGCCTGAGCAACGACTTCGCGCTGATCCGTATCCCCGCCGAGGCGGTCGCGAAGGTCAACCCGTCGGTGCCGCTGTTCGGTGGCCCGACCGGTGTGATCGACAACGGCGGTCTGCCGGCGGGGGAGCCGGTGTACGGCTACGGCGCCTCCGGCCTGCGCGCCGGCATCGAGACTCCGCAGCAGGGCTTCAGCCTCGGCACCGAGCCGCCCGGCTGGTACCACCTGGTCTACCTGCTCCCGCCCGGCGTCCCGGGGGACTCCGGCGGCGGGCTGATGGACTCCTCCGGCCGGGCGGCGGGTGTCCTGATCTCGCTGAACACCCTGCCGCCCGGGAGCAACGGGCTGACCGACCTCGCCCATGCCCTCGCCTACGCGCAGCAGCACTCCGGCATCAAGGGTCTGACGCTTGTCCCCGGCACGGAGTCGTTCACCGGCTGATCACCGGGTGATCACCGGGTGAAGTGCGCGGCGTGGTCCACCACGCCGACCTGGATCGAGTAGGTCTCGTAGTAGCGGTCAACGCCGGCGCGCTGGGCGGCCCGGTGCTCGGGGTGGTCGCGCCACGCGTCGTGGCTCGGCCGGTCCGCGAACGTCACCAGCGTGACGCGCTCGCCGTCGGCCGCGGTGAAGATCTTGTGCTCGACGTAGCCGGGCATCGTCCGCGCCAACTCGCTGATGCGCGTGGCGTGCTCGACGTACTCGTCGCCGGCGTCCGCGGCGAGGCGGGACCGGAACACGGTGACGACCTGCCCGACGCGAAGTTCCACGCGGGGAATTGTGCCCCGGAACGAGGCCCCTCGTCCGAACGGACGAGGCGAAACCGGCCGGACGGTGGACAGGTCGGTGCTTGTCCCGCGCGTCTCAATGTCGGGATCGTCGTAATCAAGCTGGCTTTACGGGGGAATCGTGTTCGGTCTGAAGAGGGACATCGGTCCGCATGTCCGCCTGGTCGCGCCCGAGCTGGGGCGGCACCGGGAGCCGAGCCTGCGTCTGCGCGCCCACCGCCGGGGCGTCGACAACATCCTCGCCGAGGTGATGCGCATCGAGCGCACCGCCGACGGCGCCGCCAGTCGGCTGCTCGCCAGCCAGCTCGCCGAGGCGGCCGTCGCCGTCCTCACCGAGCTCACGGGTGAGGACTTCGCGCCGCTGCGCGAGAAGCTCGCCAACCACGCCCACCTCGGCTGTTCGGTCGCCACGGCGGAAGACATGTCCGACGGCTGCGCCGTCGGTCTGACGGAGCCTCATGTCGACACCGCGCTGCTCTACCTGGCGCTGGAGAACAAGGTCGAGGACGAGCTGATGAAGGCCGTCACCGACTGGATGATGGAGGCCGGGTACTACCTGCGCCGCACCGGCCGCGAGGTCGCGGACATCGTCCCCGCCCTCCGCACCGACCTGCCCCGCCTGTTCCCGCAGCGCGTCGTCGCGCCCGCGCCGGCGAAGCCTGCCGTGCCGGCTCCGGCCCGGCCCGCTCCGGCGAAGCCCGCGGTGCCGGCTCAGGGTCAGCGCCGGGTCAACCCTGCGGTCCACTCGGGCTGAGCACGTCCGCCCCGGCGGCGGCCCACTCGGCCTCCGTCGCGTCGCGCACGGTCTTGGCCATCGCGACGAGGTCGTCCAGCGGCACGCCGGTGGCGAAAAGCTCGAGCGTGTAGCCCGGGGCGATCTCCCAGGCCACGACCGCGCCGCTGCCCGGGTCCTCGGGGTCCATCGTCCAGAACGCCGGGTGCCCGTTGATCTCCCCGTCGGTCGCGGTGGACGTCTCGGAGACCGACTCGGTCTTCCGCTCCGCCAGGGACTGCGTGTACGCGGTCAGTGACAGGTAGGCGTCGGTGTCGTCCGTCGCCGGGCCCGCGTACTCCGTGTACCAGTCGACGCCCGGCAGCGCCCCGAGCGGTTCGGCGCGCTTGCGCTTGGCGTCGCGCTCGTCGGCGCGCATCCGGACGACGTCGGTGAGCTCCCAGTCGGGGGCCGGGGTCGCGTCGGGAAACAGCGCGTAGTGGGGGTCGGGCAGGTCGGCCTGGGCGGCCTCGGCCTGCGCGGCGGCGGCCGGCTGCGCCGGGTCGTCGGAAGCTCCGCCGCACCCGCCCACCGCGAGCAGCGACGCCAGAACCACGGCGAGTGTCCAACGCTTCACCCGCACATCATCACCGTCGCGGCCCCGATCCGCAGCGCTCCGACGTTAACGGTTCGGTCAGGCGCAGGGAGATCAGCGCGGGCGGGATCGGCGCGGGCGGGATGGGCGCGGGTCAGCGCGGCGCCGCCATGCGCTCGGCGATCCAGGCCGCGGCGATGGGCCAGGCGTCGTCGAACAGGGCCATGCCGTGCTTGCGGCTGTCGAAGACGATCAGCCGGGACGGGACGCCGGACGCGAGGTTGACCTGGTGCAGCCGGATCGCCCCCTGCGGGTCCACCCACTCGCGGTTGCCGGCGAAGATCAGCATCGGGGGGTCGCCCGCGTCGATCCTGGTGAACACCGCGCGCTTCTCCGCGATCTCCTCGCACGTCTCCGGCGTGCAGTTGATCAGGTCCTCGGTGAGCGCCTCGGCGAGGTCCTCGGACAGGTGCGTCAGCATCGTGTTCTTGGCGACCAGAGCGAAGTCGACCGGCGCGGACAGCGTGATCAGCCCGCGGGCGAGCTTGCGGCCCGCGCCCTGCGTCAGGGCGGAGGCGGCGACCTCACCGCCGGCGGACGAGCCGATCACGACGATGCGGGACCGGTCCACGTGCAGATCGGGCGCGTGTGAGTGGATCCACCGCAGCGCGGACACGACGTCCCGTCGCTGCGAGGGCCACCGGTGCTCCGGGGCGAGGCGGTAGTTGACCGAGATCGCGACGTACCCGAGGTCGACGGCCGCCTGGGCGGCCTCCTGCATGTCCTCCTTGTCGCCGCCCGTCCACGACCCGCCGTGCACGAACACGATCGTCGGCGTGAGCGCCTGGCCGGGCTTGGCGATGGCGGCCGACGCCGGGAGGTAGAGGTCCAGGTTGTGCGCCGGGTCCGGGCCGTAGGAGTAGTCGAGGACCTGCGGCCGGGCGTCCTCGGCGACGGAGTAGAAGGACCCGGCCCCGATGGCACCCGCGGTCACGATCGCGAGTGTCAACGACACCACGACCGGAATCGCGTACCTGATGCGCATCTCGGCCCACCCCGAAGCCCCGGCACCCGCACTTCAGGTGCCGTGGGTGGGACGATAGGTGCGGAAGTGGCGGATGGCCAGTTGCGCAGGCTGCGGCGTCGCTTTCGCCGGCCCGGTCAGCCCGCCTGGCGCGGCGCGAAGACCAGCGAGTCACCGGCCAGGGCGGCCCGGTAGAACTCGGCGATGCTGTGGTGGTGACCCACCGTGATGCGCCGACTGACGCGCTCGGTCGGGTGCACACGCTGCCCGTTCGGGAGCTCGACGGCCGCGGTGCGGCACGCATCGTCGAAGACCCAACGACCACCCGCGTTGCGGACGAGCAACTCGCCGACGAAGGCGCCCATGCGCGCTGCCATCGCGGACCGTGTCGTGACTGCGCGCTGGCCGGGCAGGACGAAGCGGTCGCAGAGCTCGTCGAGGTGCTCGACGTCCGTGCCGTCCCAGCCGAAGCGGAACTCCGCGGCCGTGGAGTGCAGGAAGACCTCGGCCAGCGCCCGCATCGCGTGCGCGGTCTCGGTGTCGCTGGGCGGCTGGCGGAACAGGCCCCGTGTGAACGCTCGCATCTCGCCCCCCCGGCGTGTCTCGTCTGACGATCGTCAGCAACGTGACCTCCCATGATGCGACGGCGGACCCGGAGTCCGCAGCCGATTTCGTCTGAGCGGGCTACGTACCCCGTCCGCCCGGGAGGCATTCCTCGACCGCCGCGATCAGGCCCCGGACATGGCTTCACTCGCCGGGGACAGGCCTTACTCGCCCGGTCCGGCGAGTGAGGCGCGGCTCCGGCGAGTGAGGCGCGGCTCCGGCGAGTGAAGCGCAGGTGCTATCCGGCGACCTTGCTGAGCTTGTCCAGCGTCCCGGCGAGGTGCTCCTCCTTCAGGAACGGCATCAGCGCGCGGAACTGCGGGTCCTCGACCGCGCTCCAGTCGTAGATCTGGGTGACGGTCGTCCCGCCGGAGGAGTTGGGCTCGAGCTCGAAGGTGAAGGTCTGGCCGCCGGGCTTCATGTCACCGAGGCGGTCGAGGGTGTCGCCCGCGAGCCCGCACGGGGACCAGCCGATGCGACGGCCCGGCTCGAAGGCGGTGACGCGGGAGGTCACCTGGTAGTCGTCGAGGATCGAGTTGTTCATGTTCATCGTGAACTCGTCGCCCACGGCCGAGACCGGACCGCCGGCCGCGAGGCCGAGGACCATCCCGGCGCCGTCGATCTCCGGGTGCCGGGCGGGGTCGGCCAGGACGGCGAAGATCTGCTCGGCGCTGGCATCGACGTCGCGGCTGACTCTGAGCTGGTCGGACATGGCGCTCCTCCTGGGACACGCGCGGACGGGGGCTGGGTCGGTCGGCTCTCCGGGGATCTGTGTGCAGGGCCGAGGCGGACATTACGGCTCAGGGACGCCGATTGGGGAGATCTGGCGGTTACCGTGGTTCTCGCTCAGCTCCCGGGCGTCGTGGCCGACAGGGGCGAGAACTCCTCGGATTGGTGGCCCATGTCGACGCTGTCCGGCACCGACGTCCGCACCGACGACTCCTACGTCGCGGGCATGGAGCGCCTCGTCGACGCCGTGCGCGACCTGGCCGGGGCCCGGGGGCTCGACGACGTCGTCGAGATCGTCCGGCACGCGGCGCGGGAGATCGCGGCCGCCGACGGGGCCACCTTCGTCCTCCGCGACAACGGCCGCTGCCACTACGTCGACGAGGACGCGATCGCGCCGCTGTGGTCCGGGCACAAGTTCCCGATGGAGCAGTGCATCTCGGGCTGGGCGATGTTGAACGCGCAGCAGGTCGTCATCCCGGACATCTACGTCGACGACCGCATCCCGCACGACGCCTACCGGCCCACGTTCGTCCGGTCGCTGACGATGACACCGGTGCGTGCGGCCGAGTCCGTCGCGGCGATCGGCGTCTATTGGGCGAGCAACCACGAGGCGACGGCGACCGAGCGGCGGCTGCTGCAGGCACTGGCCGACAGCACCGCGGTGGCGATGGAGAACGTCCGCGTGCTCGCCGAGCTCGAGGAGCGGCGCGCGTTCGAGGCCCGCAAGCGCGAGGAGTGGCTGCAGGCCTGTCTGCACATCACCCGGGATTTGCTCGACGGGACCGCGTCCGACCCGCTGCCCGGGATCGCCGAGCAGGCGCGCTGGGTCGCGGGCGCGGACACCACGCACGTGCTCCTGCTGACGGCCGACGGCGCCGAGGTGGAGATCGCGGTGGCGGCAGGGGAACTGGCGATCCAGCGCCCGGGCGAGCGGTACCCGCTGGGGAAGACGTACTCCGGGCTGGTCGTCGAGACCGGTCAGCCCGTGCAGGTCGACAACGCGCAGACCGAGAACCGCGGGGCGGTCGCGCACTCGTTGGTCTCGGCGCCGATCGGGCCGCTCCTGGTCGTGCCGATGATCGCGGCCGGCCGCACCCGCGGCACGATGGTGATGACCCGTCAGGCCGGGGAGGCGACGTTCGACGAGGTCGACGTCGACCAGGCGACGGCGTTCGCCAACCACGCGGCCATCGCGCTCGAGTTCGCCGACGCGCGGCAGGCCCTGGACGAGCTCGCCCTGCGCGAGGAGCGGGACCGGATCGCGCGGGACCTCCACGACGACGTCATCCAGCGGCTGTTCGCGGCGGGCATGTCCCTGCAGGGGCTGCTCGGCACGCTCGGTGACGGGCCCGGCGCCGAACGGCTCGACCGGTCCATCGTCGACATCGAGAAGACCGTCGCCGGTATCCGCAGTGCGATCTACCGGATGCGGACGCCGCTGGGGCTCGGCAACGCGGGTCTGCGTGACCGGGTGCTGGAAGTCCTCGGCGAGGTGACGCCGCTGCTGGAGGCCGCCCCGGCCGTGCGGTTCGAGGGCGCGCTCGACGTCATGGCGGACACGGACCTCGTCGAGGACGTCGTCACCGTGCTGCGTGAGGCGCTGACCAACGTTGCCAAGCACGCGAAGGCGTCTCACACGTGGGTCGAGATCTCGTACCTCCCGGGGGCGCGGGAGCTCGTCGTCGAGGTCACCGACGACGGCGTCGGGCTCGGGGAGCCGGCCCGCCGCAGCGGGACCGCGAACCTGGCCGAGCGGGCGCGCCGACGCCGCGGGACCTGCGTGTTCACCTCGCCCACGCCCGGTTCCGAGGCCGGGACGTCTCTGCGTTGGGCCGTCCCCGTCGACTGAGCGCGCGTAGCATCGCGACATGGCCTCCTCGACGGTCCCGGGCGCCCGGCGCCGTCCTGCGCCGGAGCTCATCGAGCCCGGCGGGATCCTCTGGGAACTGACCGGCCAGCGGCTCTACGTCGCGGTCACCGGCAGCGCGTTCGTGCTGCAGGTGATGCACCCGGCGATCGGGACCGTCGTCGACCAGCGGTCCACCTTCCGCACCGACCCGTGGGGCCGCGCGGAGCGCAGCTTCGCCTCGGTGCAGACCTGGGTCTACGGCGGGCAGACCGCGATCGACGAGGGCCGGCGGTTGCGCGAGATGCACAAGGACCTGTCCGCGGTCGACGCATACGGGAAGCGGCACCACGCCCTGACCGCCGAGCCCTGGGCCTGGGTTCCCCTGACGGCCTTTCACGCGATCACGTCGTACTCGCGGTACTTTCTGCCGCGTCCCCTGACGGAGGCTCAGCTCGAGCAGGCGTACGCCGAGGTCCTGCAGATGTGCCGGATCCTTCAGGTGCGTGAGGACCTGCTCCCGCCGACGCCGGCCGCGTTCTGGGCGTACTACGACGGCATGATCTCCCGGACGCTCGTCGATCACCCGACGGCGCACGACGTCCTCGACCTCGCGGCCCGCACGCCCCCGCCGCCGATGCTCCCCGCCCCGCTCCGGCGGCTGTGGAGGCCGGCCGGCGCTCTCGGCGGCGAGATCAACCGGCTCGTGATGGTCGGGACCCTCCCGCCCGCCGCCCGGGCCAAGCTCGGCCTGTCCTGGAGCGGGTTCGACGAGCGCCGCCTCCGCGCCATCGGCACCGTCCTCGGCCGCGCCAACGCCGTCCTCCCCGAGCGGGTGAAGTACCTCGACATCGCCTACGAGGCCCGCCGCGCCACCCGCGCCACCGAACGCTTCGAACGCACCCTCGCCACCCGCCCGCTGTAGGGCCGGGACGCGCCCCATCGTCCGAGGAATGGCGCGTCATAGCGCGCGATTCCCCGGACGATGACCTGAGGACCAACGTCCCGACTTGCTCCGATCAACCACCGATCGCGCCGAGGTCCGTCATCCTGCGGCCGTGGACAGACGCAGCTTTCGCGCGCGCATCTTCGGCGGGGCGGGCGTCGCACTCCTCGGCCTGACTGGCTGCGGCATCGGCGGCGATTCCGTCGTTCCTTCCGACGCAGGTCCGGACCGGTCGCCGATCGTCGAGGCGCCGCTGTCGCCCAGCGCCGGGGCGCCGTCGCCCTCGGCCAGGCCGGCCCCGGTGGGTGACCCGGCGGAGCGCATCCCGGTCCGGCTCCCGCTCGCGAACTGGCACCTCGTCGACTCCGCCTTGGCGAGCACGGTCTCGGTGACGACGGAGGACCCGGGCGATGAGTTGCCGAAGGCGTCGAAAGCGTCGGCGGTCATCGAGCTCGCGGAGGGGCAACTCGCGAAGCTCGGGGAGAAGCCCGCGGAGGACCGATCGGTCACGATCGTCCTGAGCCGCGCCCAGTGGGCATTCGTCCTCGAAGAGCTGCGGGACTGGCTCGCGGTCGCAGAGTCGATGCCGGACGAGCCCGAGGTGGCGGAGTCCGTTCCCACGGAACGGGAGACGATCGCGCTGATCGAGCGCCAGGTGGCGAAGGCGCAGAAGGTTCTCGCCGGCCCGAGGGCTCCCGGGACGGCGACGCGGGCAGGAACCCGCCACTTCGCTGAGGCCTTCGAGCACCAGGTCTGGCTGGCGCCCTTCGACGCCTACCCCGTCGACGAAAAGTCCTGGCTCAAGGAGCAGGTGCTCGGCGTCAGTGGCGGTGCGGTCGTGATCCGGACCGGCGTCAGCTGGGGCAACGTCGACCTGACGGTGCGTGCCTTCGCCGCGGCTCCGGCTCCCCTGTCCGAGGGACTCGGCGACTGGGACGTCGGCGAGGAGGAGACCTTCGAGATCACCGAGCCGCTGCACGCCTTCGGCCCGCTGGGGCTGTGGTGGGCGGAGAACGCCTTCGTGCCGGCGCGCCCGGGGCTCTACCGGGTGCGCGTCCTCGCTTCCGGTCGGGTGCCGGACAACGGCTACGACGAGGTGGAGGGCCGGTCGGGGGAGCGGTACGAGGTTTCCTTCTGGCCGGTCACGAACCGTGCCCCGCACCTTCGCTACGGCGACGACCGGCTCTCCTCGCCGAGTTACGCCCCGTACAGCGACACGGGCGAGGACTACGGCGACGAGTAGTGGCGGCGAGGCTCCGGGACACACCCCGTCGTCCCGGAGCCTCGGTACTGCCGCCCACTGAAGACGTCGTCTGACCGGTTCGGGGAGTTCCCGGACGGCGGCGGAAATCCTTCTCTCGTTCCGAGCCCGGGCGTAGGTTCGACAGCCATGGGCACGCCGGCTGAGGTCTCCGAGTGGGCCGCGCGGGTCGCGACGCAGTTGACCGACCTCGGTCCCGAGCTCTCGACGCACATCATGGCGACGGTGCACGAGATGCCGCAGGACGCCGAGATGCACGCGGCCACCGAGACGAACGCGATCGCGCACATCGGGGCGATGGCGGCCCTATTGCGGTTCGGAATCCCGCCGGAAGGGATTGAGGCGCCGGCGCAGGCCACGGACTTCGCGCGGCTGATGGTGCATCGGGGCGTCGCGCTGCCGACGCTGCTGCGGTGCTACCACGTCGGCCAGGCGAAGCTGTGGCGCCAGTGGGTCGACGTCGTCTTCGAGAACGTCAACGACCCGGACGAGTTGAAGCGGCTCGTGACCTGGTCCACCGACTTCGTCTCGACCTACCTCGACGCGGTCCGGGTCCACGTCGTCGCGGCCTACGAGGACGAACGGCGCCGTTGGGAGCGGAGCCAGGCCGCAGCCGCGGAGGACGCGATCCGCGGCGTCCTGGCCGGCCAGGCCGTCGACAGCGACGAGGCGAGCCGCCGGATGCGGCACGAACTGCGGCGGCATCACGTCGCGGTCGTGTTGCGGCCGGACCCGGTGGAGGAGCCCAGCGCCCACGTCGCGGCACTGGAGGGCGTCGTCCGGCAGATCGCGGAGATCCTGGGAGCCGGTCAGCCCCTGCTGATGCGGGCGACGGACCGGTCGGTCTGCGGGTGGGTGAGCTCTGTCGAGGCGCCGGGGGCGACAGCGCTGGAGGCGCTGGAGGACTGCGTGCTCCCGCCGAACTGCCGAGGAGCGTTCGGCAACCCCGGCTACGGCCTCGACGGGTTCCGCGAGTCGCACCTGCAGGCGCGGCAGGCGCTCCGGGCCGCCGGCAGCCGGCTGGTGTCGTTCGCCGCGACGGGGTTCGGGTCCACCCTGCTGGCCGATCCCGAGTCCGCCGCGCGGTTCGCCACCGCCGAACTGGGGGCCCTCGCCGGCGCCGGCGCCACCACCGCCCGGTTGCGGGAGACGCTCGAGGCCTACCTCGCCGAGGGGGCGAGCCACAAGCGGGCGGCCGCCCGGTTGACGCTGCACGAGAAGACCGTCGAACAGCGTGTCCGCCGGGCCGAGGAGCTGCTCGGTCGACCCCTGGCCGGGCGCCGCGCGGCGGTCGAGGCGGCCCTGCTGATCCATCGGCTCCTCGACGCCTGACCCGCAGGGGACAAATCGCTCCTCCGGCGATAGATCACGGGCGCAAATGGCTCCCGTGAGGACATGGGCGACTCGTTCGGCGATATCTACGGTTTCGCGCATCCCCACGCCGAAGGACGCGCGATGTCAATTCTTGAGTTCGCCGCGACCGACCTCGCCACACCCGAGGTCATCGCGAATCCGTATCCCGCCTACGCGGCGCTGCGCCCGTACTCACCGGTCCCCGGCTACGTCGACTACCCGCCCGGAACGGTGCCCGGCGTCGACGAGCCCGTGGTGGCCTGGGCGCTGCTCACGCACGAGCAGGTCCGCGAGGCGGCCCGGGACCACCAGACGTTCTCCTCCCGCGACCCCCTGCAGGAGGCGAGTGACGCCCCGACACTGATGTTGGTCAACACCGACCAGCCGCTGCACTCTGCGCACCGCAAGGTCGTCAACACCGTCTTCACCCGCAGCCGGGTCGAGGCGATGCGGCCGTGGCTCGTCGAGCGGGTCGGGCAGCTCGTCGCCGACCTGCCGGCCGGGCAGGAAATCGACGCGGTGCACGAGCTGTGCGCCCACGTCCCGGCCGTCGTCATGTGCAAGTTCTTCGGAGCTCCCGACTCGGACGCCCCGAAGTACGAACGGTGGGCGAACGCGTTCATGCTCTCCGCCGACCTCACCGGCGAGGAGCGGAACGCCTCCAACCTGGAGCTCGGCGGCTACTTCGTGGCGCTCTGTCAGGCGCGGGCCGAGGCCCTCGCGGCCGGTGAGGAACCGGGCGACGGCCTGATCGACGCGCTGCTGCTCGCGGAGGCGGACGGCGAGAAGCTGACCTTCGAGGAGATCGTCCGGTTCTGCATCACGCTGGTCGTCGCCGGCAGCGAGACCAGCATGTACTTCGGCGCGAACGTCGTCGACGCGCTGCTCGACCACCCCGAGGCCGCGGCCCGCGTGCGCGAGGACCGCAGCCTGATCAAGGCCTTCCTCGACGAGACGCTGCGCCTGACCGGCCCGCCGCAGCGGCTGTTCCGCGTCGCGACCCGCGACGTGCAGGTGGGCGAGGCGCAGATCAAGGCGGGGGACTGGGTGGCGTTGTTCTTCGCCGCCGCGAACCACGACCCCGAGGTCTTCCCGGACCCCGAGCGCTTCGACCTCGACCGGCCGAACGCGAACCGGCACATGACCTACGGCCTCGGCATCCACTACTGCCTCGGCGCCCCGCTGGCGACCCTCGAGGTCGAGGTCATGGTCGGCGCGTTGTTCGACCGCTTCGAGCGGATGGAGCGCGGGCCGTCGGAGCCCGTCCCCCAGACCGCCACTCTCCTGCAGCACAGCCGAACCCGCATTCCCATCGTCCTCCACGAAAAGAGCACTGCGATGACCGCCCCCACCTCGACCGAGAGCCTCAACGTCCGGACGACCCGCACGATGTACGCCGCCGTCCCCGCCGGCGACGCCGAGACCGTGATGGCCAACATCCACCCGGACATCGAGACGTACTACTACGGCACCGACGACGTGCCCTACGCCGGCACGTACCACGGCGCCGCGGGGTTCGGTGAGTTCCTCCAGCGGGTGGGCAGCTCCGTGGAGGTGCTCGCGATGGATCCGCAGCTGATCATCGAACAGGGTGACCACCTCGCGGTGTTCGGACACCTGAAGTTCCGGACGTTGAAGGGGACCGAGTTCGAGTCGGACTTCGCGCACATCATCGAACTGCGGGACGGCAAGTGGTTCGTCTTCCGTGACTTCGCGAACTCGGCCCTGGTCGCGCGCGTCTTCGCCTCGGAGAAGTGACGACATGACGACACGCAGACGATTCCGCTGGGGCCTCGGGCCTGCCGTCGCGGTGATCGTGGCGGGCAGCCTCGTAGCCGGATGCGGTGGATCCGCGATCGAGGGCGCTGACGCACCGTCAGCGATCGTCGATGCCGGGACCGGCGCCGCCGAGACGACCGACCTGACGGGCGGTGCGGAGCAGGCCGACACTTCTGGCGCGGCCGCCACCGATGCCGCCGCGGTGTCCGGGGCCGACACCGCCACGGGCGCCGCGGCCACCGGGACGGCCGCGGCGCCCACGGGCTCGGGCGGGGCTGCGGCCGCGACCGGGACCGGCGCGGCCGCCACGGGCGGATCCAAGGGCAAGGGCGCCGGTGCGGCCGCCGGTGCGGCCGGATCGAGCCTCGCCGCGGCCGTGCAGCGCACGGTCGAGACGGCGCCGATCTTCGGCGGCAAGGCGGTCTGCAAGCCGGCCCACCTCTCGCCGGTCAACATCGGCAACGTCAGCACGCTGTCCGGCGTCCTCGGTGAGCTGTTCTCGCCGGTGCGCTCGGCGCTGGAGACGTTCGCGACCTCGCAGAATGCGTGCGGCGGCCTGAACGGTCACCGCATCAACCTGATCGTCGACGACGACCAGGGCGACCCGGCGACGGCGTCGACGAAGGTCCAGCAGATGATCCAGAACAAGAAGGTTTTGGCGTTCGTCGGCAACATCCAACTGCTCACCGTCGACGCGGTGGCCCCGGTCATCCGCAAGTACGGCGTGCCGATCCTGGGCTCGGACCTGACCAACAACACGTGGTTCACCAATCCTCTGATGTTCCCGCAGGGCTCGAGTGTGCAGGCGATGGCGTACGGCTACATCGACGCGGCGCTGAACCACTTCAAGACCCCGAACATCGGCCAGGTCTGGTGCATCGAGGTGCCCCGGGCGTGCGAACAGATGGAACGCGCGTTCCAGGAACTCGCACCGATGATGGGCGCGAAGGTCAAGAAGACGATCCAGGTCTCCATCACCGCCCCGTCGTACGTGCAGCAGTGCCTCGACCTCAAGAACGCCGGCGTCGAAGCACTGGGTCTGTCCTTCGACGCGGCCTCGCAGCACCGGTTCGCCCGGTCGTGCACTCAGGTGGGCTACCACCCGAAGGTCTTGCCCTACCCGCTCGGCGTCGGCAACGAGAAGCAGTTCCTGCAGGGCAACAAGTGGCTGGGCAACGCCTACGTGCCGATGAACCACTTCCCGTGGTTCGCGAACTCGACGCCGGCCGAGAAGTACTGGCAGGCCTCGATCAAGAAGTTCAACCCGGGCTTCACCTCGGGTGGCACCGCCGCCATGGGCTGGGCGAGCGGGGCGATGCTGGTCGCCGCTTCCGCCGGCCTGTCGGCCGAGAACCCGACGACGCAGCAGCTGCTCGAGGGCCTCTGGACCTTTCAGGGTCAGCAGTGGACGACCCTCGGTGGGCTGACGCCGCCGCTGACGTTCGGCAAGGACCAGAACCCGCGGGTCCCGTACTGCCTGTACGCCGCGATCTCGAACGCGGACAACACGGGTTGGGTCAAGGCGGTATCGAAGCCGGTGTGCACCGACGTCCTCGCCCCCAGCGACCCGCAAGCCAAGGCTCGGGGGTAGCGGCGTGGATCTGTCCTGGCTCAGAAGTCAGTGGGACCGCGTCCTCGCGATCGGTCTGACCGTGGCCGGTGCCGTGTGCCTGCTCGCCGGGTACGCCGGCGTGGCCGACTCACAGCTGCTCGCCGAGCAGACGCGGTACATCACCTCCGGCGGTCTCGGTGGCCTGTTCCTGCTCGCGCTCGGGGTGACGCTGTGGGTGTCCGCCGACCTCCGGGACGAGTGGCGCAAGCTCGACCGGATCGAGCGGATGCTGGCCGGCGGTGTCCTGCGCTGGGCGGAACCGCCGGCGGCCGCCCGGACCGACCGTGAGATCCCCGAGATCCCCGAGATCTCCGAGGTCCCCGAGATCTCCGAGGTCCGCGACCGCACGCCGGTGGCGTTCCGTGAACTCGCTTAGCCCTCCCGTCGCCGCGCCCCTGTGGTCGGTGCGGGCGCACCTCGTCCACGGGGTGCTCACCGCACTGGGCGCGGTCCTGTTCCTCGCCGGGACCGCGGTCGTGGCGAACGAGAAGGTCTACGCGGACCAGGAACCGGGTCTGGCCGTGGCGACCGTCGGCGTCGTGCTCGGCGGAGCCGCGGGCCTGCTCCTGCTGGTCCACGGCCGGCGCCGGGTGGCGGTCCGGCGTGACCAGTTGCTGAGCCCGGTACCGGCCGCGCCTGGCGTGACGGGGGCGACGGCCCGGACCCGATCGGCCGACCCGGCCGGGTTCGTGGCCGGTGAGGGTCTCGTGCACTTCCACCGGCGGGAATGCTCGATGGCGCAGGGCCGGGGCTGGCCCGTGTCCGACCGCGCCGGCCACGAGCGGGCGGGTCGCCGGCCCTGTGGGGTGTGCCGCCCGTGAACTCGTTCCTGAACTACCTCGTGCCGGGCATCGCCGACGGCTCCGTCTACGCCCTGGCCGCTCTCGGCCTCGTGCTGACCTACAAGACGTCCGGCGTGTTCAACTTCGCGCACGGTGCCTTGGCGGCGACCGCCGCGTACGTCTTCTACGAGGGGTACGTCGAGCAGGACTGGCCGTGGCCGCTGGCGTTCGCAATCAGCCTGCTCGTCGTCGGTGTCCTCGGCGGGCTCGTCCTCGAACGCCTGGGGTCGCTTCTGGCCTCGGCACCGACCGTAACCACGGTCGTCGCCACCGTCGGCCTGATGGTTCTGCTGCAGTCGTTGATGACGGCGATCTACGGGGCCGCGGACAAGAAGAGCGGGGACTTCCTCCCCACCAACGGGCCACGCCTCGGGGACGTCACCATCTCCTACGGCGACATGCTCGTCACGGTGTTCTGCCTCGCGGCGGCGGGCGGTCTGTTCCTGTTCTTCGGGCGGACCCGCATCGGCAAGGCCATGACCGCGGTCGTGGACGACCCCGACCTGCTGGCGCTGCAGAAGTCCAACCCCGCCGTGGTGCGCCGGCTGTCCTGGATTCTGGGGTCCTGCTTCGCCTCGATCTCCGGCATGCTGCTGGCCCCGAAGCTCGGGGTGTCGGTCAACGTCCTGGTGCTGATCGTCATCGCGGCCTACGGAGCCGCGGCGGTGGGGCTGTTCCAGAACCTGCCACTGACGGTGGCCGGCGCCTTCGCCATCGGCGTGATGGTGAACTACTTCCCGGCGCAGGCGCAGAAGACCGACTCGCTGTTCCTGCAGAGCCTGCCGCGGAACATTCCGTTCCTCGTGCTCCTGCTGGTCTTCCTGTTCGTGCCGGCGCGGTTGCTCACCGAACGCGGCATCCGCAACGTGCGCCGGTTCGAGGCCCCACGCAGCTTCTCGCCCCGCGTCACCGGCACGGGTCTGGCCGGTCTCGCTGCGGTGCTGCTCCTGGTGCCGCACGTGGTGGGCGAGACCGACATCACCACCTACAGCGCCTTTCTTGCCTACGCGATCATCTTCCTGTCGCTGGGGATGCTGCTCTACATGTCGGGGATGATCTCCCTGGCCCACATGGGTTTTGCGGCGATCGGTGCCACGGTCTCCGGCAAGCTCATGACGCTCGGGTTCTTCGACTGGCTCCCCGTGGTCGGTGGGCGGACGGTCTCCTGGCCGGTCGCGATCCTGCTCGGCGGCCTGGTGGCGGTGCCGTTCGGCGCCGTCGTCGCGATTCCCGCGATCCGACTGGCCGGGATCTACGTGGCGATCGCGACGTTCGGTTTCGGCATCCTGCTGCAGCAGGCCTTCTACCTCGCGCCGGTCATGTTCGACGTCGGCGCGCTGGTGCAGCACCCCCGGCCGGGTACCGAATTCTACGTCCCGGGCACGGCCACCGCTGAACCGGTCGAGGGCCGGGCGGCGTCGCTGCTCGGCGTCGACTTCGAGAACGAGCGCAACTACTACTACCTGGCGCTCGCGGTGTTCTTCCTGATGGCCGCGATCGTCCTGCTGGTCCGGCGCAGCCGGCTGGGAACGTTGCTGCGGGCGCTCGCGGACTCGCCGACGGCGCTGGCCGCGCACGGGGCGAACATCAACGTGATGCGCGTGCTGGTGTTCTGCCTGTCGGCGTTCATGGCCGGTGTGGGTGGCGGCGTCCTGGCGGGCGTGACCCAGTCGGCGAGCGGTTCACCCGGTGGCGTCTTCGACTACACCACCTCGCTGATCATGGTGGCGGTGCTCGGGTTCTGCGGACGGCGGCCGATCCTGTCCCCGCTGGTCGCGGCGTTCGTCTACCAGGTCATCAAGATCTACCCGCCTTTCGACCACCCGACCATGATCGAGTACCGCGGCGTCATGTTCGGCGCGCTCGCGATCCTGGTCGCGATCTGGCCGGCGCTGAACTGGAACGTGCTGTGTGGCCCGCGCGGTCGGGAACGCGAGGCGGAGCCCTACGGGCTTGGACTGCCGCGGCGACCGGGAGGAGCCGCTCCCGGTGCGGCCGGCGGACGCCTCGGCGCCGGTGCTGGTCAGCGTGGGAGGGCCCGATCGTGAGCACTGACCTCGAGGTCGCGAACGTCACCGTGCGGTTCGGTGGGATCGTCGCCGTCGACGACGTCTCCCTGTCCGCGCGGGCGGGGCAGATCACCGGGCTGATCGGGCCGAACGGGGCCGGGAAGACGACGTTCTTCAACGCCTGCACCGGGCGCAACCGGCCCCGGTCCGGCACGGTCCGGCTCGGCGGGCACGACCTGCACGCGCTGCGGACCTCACGGCGGGCGCACCACGGCCTGGGCCGGACGTTCCAGCGCATGGAGCTGTTCGAAAGTCTGACGGTGCGTGAGAATGTCGTCTGCGGGCCGGCCGCTCATCTGTCCGGCTCCCGGCCGCTCGGGCTCATCCACTCGACCCGTCGGGAGACGCGGCAGATCAACGGGTGGGCGGAGCAGGCACTCGGCCGCTGCGGGATCGCCGACCTGGCGAACCGCGTGGTCGGCGACCTGTCCACCGGGCAACGTCGTCTGGTGGAACTGGCCCGGGCCATCGCCACCCCGTTCCGGTTCCTCCTGCTCGACGAGCCGTCGTCGGGGTTGGACGTCTCCGAGACCCAGGCGTTCGGTGCGGTGCTCAGCGACTGGGTGGCCGAGACCGGTCACGGCATTCTGCTCGTCGAGCACGACATGGCGCTGGTGTCGGAGATCTGCGAACAGATCTACGTGCTCGACTTCGGCAAGGTCATCTACAGGGGCACGACCCGCGAGGCCCTCTCCAGCGACCTGGTCAAGGCCGCGTACCTCGGGGAGGCCTCCGTTGTTTGAGCTGCGCAACATCACGGCCGGCTACGACACCGGGACGGTCCTGCGGGACGTCTCGCTGACCGTGCCGAACAACGCCACCGTTGCCCTGCTCGGGCCGAACGGCGCGGGAAAGACGACGCTGCTGCGGGTGGCCTCCGGGCTGCTGAAGCCGTACTCGGGGCAGATCATCGTCGACGACGTCGACGTCACGGGAGCCGCGCCGCACCAGCTCGCCCGCAAGGGCGTCATCCACGTGCCGGAGGGGCGCGGGATCTTTCCCTCCCTGACCGTCGCGGACAACGTCCTGCTGCAGTCACCGCCGGGCCGGTACCGGCACGGACTCGCGATCGCGGCGTCCACGTTCCCGCGACTGGGGGAGAGGGCCCGTCAGATCGCCGGGACGATGAGCGGCGGGGAGCAGCAGATGCTCGCGCTCTCCCACGCCTACGTAAGCAACCCGCACGTGGTCCTGCTCGACGAGGTGTCGATGGGCCTGGCGCCCAAGATCGTCGAGGAGATCTTCGAGTACCTGACCGATCTCGGACGCCGCGGCGTCGCGCAGCTGCTCGTCGAGCAGTACGTGGGTCAGGCGCTCCGCATGGCCGATTTCGTCTACATCCTCGACCGCGGCCGGATCAGCTTTGCCGGCGAGCCCGGGGAGATCAGTGAGGAGACCATCATGAACAGCTATCTCGGGTCGTTGTCGTCATGAGGGCGTCGCGATGGGTGGCCGGCCTGGGAGCGCTCGGCGTGATCGGGACGTCGGCCCTGGTGCTCGGAGCGTCGAGTCCGGCCGCGGCCGACGACACGCGCTACAACCTCTCGGCCCGCGGTGACGCGTTCTACTTCGAGGTCAACGGCGACGAGATCCCGGTGTCGCCGAAGAACGACGCCGGCTCCCTGACCGCGGCGGCGGAGACGAAGAGCTCCGGCGGGAGCACCGGGTACGCGGGGATGCCGTACTGGGGCAACACCGTGCAGTACCTGCCGGGGACACTCAACGGGATCCCGAACCAGTTCGGAGCCCCCGACCTGCAGATCCCGTTCGCCGTCCTGCCCGGCTACATCTCGACCTCCTCGACGGGCACGCCGGAAGCCTCGGAGGACTTCGGTTTCGGCCGCATCGAGTCTCGCAGCGCCCAGGACGGGGCGTCTTCGTCGGCGTCCTACGGCGCCCCGGGGAGCATCCCGGCGCCGAACCAGCAGCAGACCGCGAACGCCACGACGGAGAGCACCGGCACCACGGTGTCCGCCGTCGCGTCGGGGAGCTCGTCCGGCTTCGTCAGCGGACCGCTCGAGGTGGGGCACTCGACCGCGATCGCCTCGATCAAGCAGACCGTCGGGCGGACCGCGCAGGTCGAGAGCAAGACGTTCGGCCGGTTCGCCGTGAACGGCCAGGAGTTCGGGTTCGACCAGAGCGGGTTCCGCTACCTCGGCCAGGGCATGTCGAGCGAGGACGCGATCGCCGGGGCGAACAGCGCCCTCAACGCAGCCGGCATCGCGCTCGAGCTCGCGCCGGTGGTGACCGACAAGGACGAGACCGGCCGAACGACGTACTCGATCGGCGGTCTGATGGTCACGACCACCCAGGACAGCCCGAGCGGCGCCGGCACCTTCACGGTCACCTACGTGCTCGGCCGGGCCTCCGTCGGCGCGGGCGTCGCGAGGATCGGGTTCGGCACGGCGGCGGGAGCGGCCGGCTCCGGCACGGCCGCCGCGACGGACGGGGCCGCCGTCTCGGACGGCGTCGCCGACACCGCGATCGTTCCGTCGCTGGACGACCGCTTGCCCGCCGCACTGACCGCCGCACTGCCCGCGGGACTTGCCGCGGACGCGGCGGCGGTCCCGTCGGCGGTGCTCCAGCTGGGTGCGGACGGCGCGCTCGTCCCGGTCGGGGAGGTCGTGGCCGGGCAGGCCCTGCCGAAGGTTCTCGGCGTCGCGCTGAGCGGGAGTCCGACCGGCGCGCGGGGCGAGTGGCTCTACGCCCCGCTGCTCCTGGCCGGGGTGGTCGTCCTGGTCGCGCGGTTCGGCGCGGTGCCCGGGCGGACGCGCTCGCGCTGACGTCGGTGCCCTAGCCTTCGGGACATGGCTTCCAACAACGTCTTCCTCGACATCGCGATCGGCGGGCAGCCCGCCGGCCGGCTGGTCTTCGAACTCCACTCCGACGTGGTGCCCAAGACCGCGGAGAACTTCCGCGCGCTCTGCACCGGTGAGCACGGCTTCGGGTTCAAGGGCTCGAAGTTCCACCGGATCATCCCGGGCTTCATGTGCCAGGGCGGTGACTTCACCCGCGGCGACGGCCGGGGCGGCAAGAGCATCTACGGCGAGAAGTTCGCGGACGAGAACTTCACGCTCAAGCACACCGGCCGCGGGACGCTGAGCATGGCCAACGCCGGCCCGAACAGCAACGGCTCGCAGTTCTTCATCTGCACGGAGCAGACCCCGTGGCTCGACGGCAAGCACGTCGTGTTCGGCGCGCTCGTCTCGGGCGAGGAGACGCTCGACGCCATGGAGACGCAGGGCTCGCAGAGCGGCGCGACCAAGGCCCCCGTCGAGATCGTCGACTGCGGAGAGGTGCCCGCAGCCTGAGCGCCACCCTGGTCGCCCGCGGTCTCGCCGCCGCCCACGGGGACCGGACCCTCTTCTCGGGGCTGGACCTCACCATCGCCCCCGGCGACGTCGTCGGCGTCGTCGGGGCGAACGGGGCGGGCAAGTCGACGCTGTTCCGCATGCTCGCCGGGTTGATCCCGCCCGGCGCGGGACAGGTCACGCTCTCCCCGGCAACTGCGAACGTCGGTTACCTGCCGCAGGAGCTGGCGGCGGTCCCGGGAGAGAGCGTCGGGGACCTGATCGCCCGGCGCACCGGCAACGCCGCCGCGCAGGCGGCGTTCGACGCCGCCAGCGCCGCGCTCGCGGAGGGCCGTCCGGTGGACGGCGTCCCCGCGGAGGACGCGTACAGCGTCGCCCTCGAACGCTGGATGGCTCTCGGCGGCGCCGACCTGGAGGAGCGCGCCGAGGCGACGCTGTCCGACCTCGGTCTCTCGGTCGACCTCACCGTCCCGATGACCTCGCTGTCGCGGGGGCAGGCCAACCGGGTCAGCCTCGCCGCCCTGCTGCTGGCCCGCTACGACGTCTTCCTGCTCGACGAGCCGACCAACGACCTCGACCTCGACGGCCTCGACCGCCTGGAGAAGTTCCTCGCCGGCCTGCGGACGGGCGTTGCGGTCGTCAGCCACGACCGCGAGTTCCTCGCGCGCACCGTGACGCGGGTCGTCGAACTGGACCTGGCCCAGCAGAAGGTCTCGGTCTACGGCGGTGGCTACACCGCGTACCTCCACGAGCGCGAGGTCGCGGCGCGGCGGGCCCGCGAGGAGTACGACGAGTACGCCGACCGCGTCGGCGACCTCACCGAACGGGCGCGGACGCAGCGGGCCTGGATGGAGAAGGGCGTCAAGAACGCCCGTCGCAAGGCGACCGACAACGACAAGTTCGGCCGCAAGTTCCGCTCCGAGGCGACGGAGAAGCAGGCGGCGAAGGCCCGTCAGACCGAGCGCCTGCTCGAGCGGCTCGACGTCGTCGAGGAGCCCCGCAAGGAGTGGAAGCTCCAGATGGAGATCGCGGTCGCGCCGCGGGCCGGGGCGGTCGTGGCGACCGCGAACGGTGCCCTTGTCCGCCGGGGCGACTTCACGCTCGGCCCGGTGCACCTGCAGGTGGACTGGGCCGACCGCGTGGCGATCATTGGCCCGAACGGGTCGGGCAAGTCGACCCTGCTCGCTCTGCTCCTGAGTCGTCTGCAACCTGACGAGGGGTCAGCATCGCTCGGCCCCGGGGTGATCGTCGGCGAGATCGACCAGGCCCGCTCGGCCTTCACCGGTGCCGCGACGCTGCTGCGCGCCTTCGGGGAGCAGGTGCCCGACGAGACCGAGGCCGACGTCCGGACCCTGCTCGCCAAGTACGGACTCAAGTCCCAGCACGTCCTGCGTCCGGTCGAGAGCCTGTCGCCGGGGGAGCGCACGCGCGCCGGGCTGGCGCTGCTGCAGGCCCGGGGCGTCAACCTCCTCGTCCTCGACGAGCCGACCAACCACCTCGACCTGCCGGCGATCGAGCAGTTGGAGCAGGCCCTCGAGTCGTTCCCCGGGACCCTGCTGCTGGTCTCCCACGACCGTCGCCTGCTCGAGGCCGTCCGGGTCAACCGCCGGATCGCCGTCGACAATGGCCGCGTCACCGAGCAGCCCGTCTGACAGCGCCTGGCCCGGGTTCGGACATTCCGCCCGAACGTCAACCAATCGGCCGTCGCGAGCACAGAACTGTTCAGTCCCGGATCAAACCTGGCTCGAAGATGCGGTGGACCGGGCGGGCGCTCGCCTAGGGTCGGAAGCCGGCTCGCGGACGACCTGGGGGGTCTGAAGGTGGCACGGCATCGCACGAGCGCGCGGGGGAGCCGTCGGGTGTCCCCGGCGGTGCCGGCACTCGCCGTTGTCGCGGTCCTCGGCGCCCTGCTGCCGCTCGGCTCGGCGAAGGCGGACCCGTTCCCGCTGCCGATCCCGCCGATCCCGCTGCCGCCGATTTTGTCGCCGGACTGCAGCACCGCGAGCAAGCCCATCGTCCCCACGAGCGTCACGGTGGAGGACCTCGACGACGAGATTCCCGTCGTCGCCCTGAAGCGCAAGCGGAGCGACGTCCCCGGCACCCCGCCGACCACCAAGGCCGGCCGGTGGGTGATGGCCTTCGACCTCGACAGCGGCATCCGCCCCGGCGCCCGCGCGGGCAACGCCCTGTTCAATGCGCACACCTGGCCCGACGGTAGCGCTCTCGGCAACGCCCTGCTCCGCGAGCTCCACGCGGGTGAGTCGATCGTCGTCAGCTCCGACGAGGGCACGTTCTGCTACGAGGTGAGCGACCGGCTCGAGGTCCGCGCGAGCTCCCGCGAGGCCGCCGAGCGGTACTTCGCCCGCGGCGGCGCCCACCAGCTCGCGATCGTCGTCTGCTCCGGCAAGCGCCTCGGCCCGGGGAAGTGGACCCACCGCACGATCTGGTACGCCACCCCGGTGCGCTGATCGGAGGGCGATGACGAACACGCGGGAGTTCCACCTCGAGGGCCAGGAGTTCGTGCTGCTGCAGTCGCTGCTCCAGCTCGCCGGGCTGTGCGGCACCGGCGGCGAGGCGAAGCTCCTCATCGTCGACGGCCACGTGACCGTGGACGGCGAGGTCGAGACCCGGCGCGGGAAGAAGATCCGCGCGGGCCAGCGGGTTTCGTGGGCCGGCGTGGACATCGAAGTGCTCGCCTGATCGCCCGCGTGCCCGCGAGTGACCGAACGGGGGAGTCCGGCTGCAGGAGCTGGCTTCAGAACCGCCTCCGCCGGGTGATATCATGAGTGGTATCAAGCGGGAGGTGTGTCGTGGCGTTCCCCATCCGTGGCCTCCCGGACGAGGTCGCCGAGAAGCTGGACCAGATTGCGGCCCAGCACGGGCTCAGCCGAAATGCGTACGTCGTCGAGGTCCTCACGACCCATGTACGTGAGGCTCGCCCCGAAGCCAGCCAGGACCGATTTGCGGCCGCCGCCGCCCTCGCGTCCGACTTGGGTGACGAGGACGTGATGCGGGCAGCCTGGTCGTGACCGATTGGGTCGTGGACAAGTCCGCGCTCTGGAAGCTGCCGCATTCGCCGGACTACGCGACCTGGCTCGAGCGCATCAATCGTGGCCGGGTCTGGGTGGGACTTCCCACGTCGCTGGAGGTCGCCGTGTCCAGCCGGGACGCGAACCACTGGCCGGCGATGAAAACTGATCTCTTGGCCCCGCTCTTGACCCTGAACGCGACACCGCGGTCGGAGGACATCGCGATGGAGATCATGGAGGCGCTGGTCGGAGCCAAGCTTCATCGCACCGTTTCTCTGCCTGACGTGCTGATCGCCGCCCTGGCCGTCGAGCACCGGCTGACCGTCCTGCACGACGACCAGGACTTCGAGCGCATCCACTCCGTGTACGGCGACCGGCCGGACGTCGAGCGGCTTCGACTCGCACGCTAGGACCGCATCTCGCCGACCGGAGCGAGCTGGAGGGAGGTGGCCATGACGACGATCTCGTCCCGCGAGTTCAATCAGGATGTCAGCGCCGCCAAGCGATCGGCGACGAACGAGCCGGTGATCATCACTGATCGCGGCGAACCCTCGCACGTCCTGCTATCGATCCAGGAGTACCGCCGGCTGCTCGTCGATCGGCGCACCATCGTCGACTGGTTGTCGGCCGACGACGACATCGAGCTTCCCGACGTGAGGATGGACCTGCGGCTGACGGCTCCTGATCTGTGAGCTACCTGCTCGACACCAATGTGATCAGCGAGTTGCGCAAGTCCCGGCAGCGAATCGCCGAACCGGTCCGGTCCTGGGCCGAGCGACAGATCACCCACGAATTGTCCGTCAGCGTGATCACGGTCATGGAGATCGAGATCGGCGCGCATCGAGCGCCGCGACGAGAGCCAAGGCGCGGTCCTGCGCCGCTGGTTCGACGAGGAGTTGTTGGCGGCCTTCGAAGGTCGAGTGCTGCCGATCGACCCTCGGACGTCGTCCGACGCGCCGCGACGCTTCACGTTCCCGACCCGCGACCCGAGAGGGACGCGCTGGTTTGCTGCCACCGCTCTGACTCACGGTCTTGCCGTCGCAACTCGAAACGTCGCCGACTTCGAGCTTCTAGGAGTGCCGGTGTTGAACCCGTGGGGCCAGGAGCCCGGCGCGTAGCTGGTTCTGGACCCGGCGAGCGCATGCTCGCGCCCTACCTCGGCGGCGCCGGCGCCTTGATTCTCTATAGAGCCGTAATCGGCAGCCCATCGCTGCGTCTGCTCATCCCGTCTGCTTGCGGCGCGCGCTGGACGGGAGCGACTACCCTGCGGGACATGGCGTTCGAGCGGATCGCGGCCGACCCGGGGATCATGGCTGGCGTCCCGTGCATTCGGGGCACGCGGATTCCGGTGGCCACCGTGGTGGGCATGGTCGCGGAGGGGATGACGGCGGCGGAGATCATCGCTGACTTCCCGCAGCTGACCGCAGCTGACATCAGCGATGCGCTCCGCTTCGCCGCCGCCGCGGTCGATCAATCCACTCTGCCGCTGCCGCACACGGCGTGAGATTCCTGGTCGACGAGTCGCTGCAGCAGGGGCTCGTGGGCCTGCTCGGCGGTGCCGGTCACGACGCCACGCACGTGCTCGACCTGGGGATGGGCGGCGCGCCCGATGCGGAGGTGCTCGGCCGCGCGCTGGCTGAGGACCGGATCGTGGTCACCGCCGACACCGATTTCGGAACGCTCCTCGCGCTGAGCGGAGCGGCCGGACCCAGCGTGATCCTGCTGCGACGCGGCCACCGTCGAACCCGGGAACGGGCCAGCGTCATCCTCGACGTGTTGAGCGTGGCCGAGGACCGTCTGCGTGGTGGCGCTGTCGTGACCATCGACGAGATGCGGATCCGCATTCGGAGGCTTCCGATCGAGCGGGCGTGAGCGGTCCTGCGCAACCCAGGCCGCGCACCTGGACCCGCTGCACGCCCGTCGGCCCGGTGACGGTGGCGAAGTCGTACCGGCTGCTCCGCGCGATCATGACCACCGCCGTGGAGGACGGCCTGATCCGCCAGAACCCGTGCCCCATCAAGGGCGGGGGAATGGAGGCGAGCCCGGAGCCCGCCGGGCGGGGCACCGTCGCCATTTCCGACGTGATCGTCCCCGACCTGGGCTGGCACCTGCAGCGCTTAGCCGAGCCGGGCCCCGCCGGTCGCGTCTTCGTCGGTCCGAACGGTGCGGCCCCGCGGCGCAACAACTTCACCGCCATCCGGCGCAAGGCCGTCGCCGGCGCCGACCTGTCCCGGGAGCTCCACTTTCACGACCTGCGGCACTCGGGTAACACCCTCGCGGCCGCGACCGAGGCGAGCCTGGCCGAGCTGATGCGGCGGATGGGTCACGCGGAGCTCGAGGGTTGACCTGCGGTGGAGCGTGGAGCGGGTGACCGGGATCGAACCGGCATGACCAGCTTGGAAGGCTGGGGCTCTGCCATTGAGCTACACCCGCGAGGTGCGGGGGACAGCCTAACGGCCGAGGTCACCCGGCCGGGTGGGCGATGTAGTTGACGGCGCCGGGAGCCGCCGCCGGCCCGACGCCGGAGCGCTCGATCTTGCAGGCGTTGATGGTGAACTGGGTCGCGGAGGTCGGCTGGGCGGACCAGGAGAAGGTCTGCAGCAGGGCGGCTGTCGCGGAATCCGCCGGGGTCACGACCAGGACGCTGTCCAGCAGGCTGGCTCCGGCGGGCGCGCCGGCGGTTCGGGCGGCGGTGACGGTGCTGCGGAGGCACCACTGGGCGCCCTGAGTCCCGGTGAGCGGGCTCCAGGTGAACCCGGCGCCCTTGCCGCGGAAGGTCGGCTGGATCGCGTCCTTGCCGTTCTTCCCGGCCGGGCCGGCGGGGCCCGGGACGCGGGCGGAGGGAGCCAGTTCCTTGAGCCCGAGCGAGCCGTCCTTGACGTCCCTGCCGGTCAGGGACCCGTCCTTGACGTCCTTGCCGGTGATCTGGGTGGCGGCGTAGGCCGAGCCGGCGGAGCAGGCGACGACCAGGGCGACGGTGGCGACGACCCCGGCCGGGGTCGGACGAAAACGCGACATGGCCAGCAATTGACCCCGATCGTCCGGGCCGGGCGCAATCCTCCGTCCGGCCCCTTCAGATCACCCTCCGGAACGCCGACAACTCGGGGCGAGAAGTCGAGGGGGGCCCATCATGTTCACACCCGAGCACGCCCGGATCGCGGACGACGCACGCCTGGACGCCGTGCGCTGGATCGGCGAGGCCATCCTGAACATGGATGTCTCGTTCGACCGGGTCACACGGCTGTTGTCCCATTTGACGGGGGCGCCGCTGGCGGCGTTCTCCCTCGTCGGGCTGGAGAAGCAGTTCCTGCCCTCGGTCTTCGGGGTCGAGGAGCTCGAGGAGAACGACAACGTCGGGGACGCGTTCTCCCGCGCCTGCATCGAGGCCGGCGACGTCCTCGTCGTGCGCGACGCGATGATCGACTTCCGATTCGCCGACTCGCCGATGGTCATCGGGGCCCCGTACATCCGCTTCTACGCGGGCATGACGGTGCGCGCCCCCAACGGCCAGCCGGTCGGGACCCTGTTCGTCGTCGACACCAAGCCCCGCCAGTTGGAGGACGGCGACCTGGCCGCCTTCGCGGACCTGCGCGCCCAGCTGGAGGAAATGATCCTGCTGCGCACGCTCTCGGTCCGTGACCCGGGCACCGGCCTGTACAACCGCCGGTACTTCGAGGAGCTCCTCGAGCGCGAGTACCGCCGCAGCGCCCGCAACTCCACGCCACTGACCTACATGTCGGTCGACATCGACCGCTTCGGCTCCTACAACGACGAGTGCGGGCCGGTGGCCGGCGAGCACGCGATCAAGGCCGTCTCCGCGGCCCTGCAGGAGTGCTTCGGCCGCGGCGGCGACGTCGTCGCCCGGATCGGCGGCGCGACGTTCGCGATCCTGCTCCCCGACACCGACCCCAAGGGCGCCGAGCTGATGGCCGAGCGCTGCCGGGTCGCGGTCGAGGAGCTCGACCTGGTCCACGACGGCGCGCCCGACGGGCTGCTCACGATCAGCCTCGGCGTGGTCGCCGGCGTCCCGGTGCCCGAGGTCGGCGGGGTCGAGGCGCTCGTGCGCCTCGCCGACGACGCCCTCGGCCGCGCCAAGGCCGGCGGCCGCGACCGGGCCGAGCACGTGATCCTCGGCGCGGAGCGCTAAGGCCAAGGGCTCAGTCCGCGACGTCCACCTTCGCGACGACGTGGTCGACGCGGACCCGGACGACCAGCTCCCCGGGGACGCCGTTGCGTTCGGCGTACTCGGACTCCCGGTCGGGGCCCATGTACCGGGCGCCGAGGATCCCCGCCCAGCGGTGGACCTCGTCGAGGTCGGCGCTGGTGGTCGCGGTGCCCCGGATCATGACGAAGTTGAACGGGGGTCGCTCGTCGTCCCAGCACAGGCTGACGCGGGGATCCCGGGCGATCGCCTTGCCCTTGACCGTGTCCGCGCCGGTGGTGAAGACGATCTCGTCCCGGCCGCCGCTGCGGTCCAGGGCGGTCCAGACCGGCACGACCTGGGGCGACCCGTCCGCCCGGACCACGGCGAGCTTCGCCGTCCGCGCCGGGGTCCCGCCCACGAAGTCCTGCCACCAGCCCTCGGGTGCGGCGGTGTACCCCATCGGCGGTCCCTCCACCCTCGCTGACCTGGGACTGTGGCCGCGGGCACTAGACTGCCCGCCACGCCGCGGGGCGTAGCGTAGTGGCTAGCGCGCCTGCTTTGGGGGCAGGAGATCGGGAGTTCGAGTCTCCCCGCCCCGACCGGAGGTCGGGACGAGGAGCCTCGAAGATGTTCGAGGCTCCTCTTCCTGGCCGCCCCGCTCAGGAAGATCAGCCAGTCCGGGCCGTCCCCGAGAACTCGTATCCAGCAGTCCAGCTTGAGGAGAACCACGTCGTGAAGAGCGCTGTCGAGACCCTGAACCCGACCCGGGTCCGGCTCACCGTCGAGGTTCCCTTCGAAGAGCTGAAGCCCAGCCTCGACGCGGCCTACAAGAAGATCGCCGGCCAGGTGACCGTCCCGGGCTTCCGCAAGGGCAAGGTTCCGCCGCAGATCATCGACCAGCGCTTCGGCCGCGGCGCGGTGCTGGAGGAGGCGGTCAACAACGCCATCCCGCAGTTCTACGCCGACGCGGTCACCTCCGCCGAGATCGAGGTCCTGGGTCAGCCGCAGGTCGACGTCACCAAGTTCGAGGACGGCGACGAGCTCGCGTTCACCGCCGAGGTCGACGTTCGCCCCACCATCGAGCTGCCCGAGTACAAGGGCCTTGCGATCACCGTCGACCCGGCCGAGGTGACCGACGAGGACATCGACGAGGCGCTGACCCAGCTGCGCTCGCGCTTCGCCGCCTTCACGACCGTCGAGCGTCCCGCCGAGGACGGTGACTACCTCACGCTCGACCTCTCCGGCGCCACCAAGGACGGCGAGAAGATCGACGAGGCCCAGGCGACCGGCCTGACCTACGTCGTCGGCTCGAAGACCCTCGTCGAGGGCCTGGACGACGCCGTCACCGGCATGTCCGCGGGCGACGAGAAGACCTTCTCCTCCAAGCTCGTCGCCGGCGACCGCAAGGACGAGGAGGTCGACATCACCGTCACCGTCACCGCGGTGAAGGTGCGCGAGCTCCCCGAGGTCGACGACGAGTTCGCCCAGATGGCCAGCTCCTTCGACACCGCCGAGGAGCTGCGTGCGGACACCGCCCAGTGGGTCGCCCGCAACAAGAAGCTGAACCAGGGCGGCCAGGCCCGGGACAAGGTCCTGGAGACCCTCCTGGAGCAGATCGAGATCCCGCTGCCCGAGGCCTTCCTGCACAACGAGGTCCACTTCCGCCAGGACTCGATCCGCAACCAGCTCGCCCAGGCGGGCCTGAGCCTCGAGGCCTACCTCGAGCACGAGGGCCAGACGCAGGAGGAGTTCGACGCGGACGTCGAGAAGCGTGCCGCCGAGGCCATGCGCGCCCAGTTCCTCCTCGACGCGATCGCCCGCACCGAAGAGGTGACGATCACCCAGGAGGAGATCACCCGCCACCTCATCGAGCGCGCCCAGCAGTCGGGCATGAACCCCGACCAGTTCGCGCAGCAGATCGTCCAGGCCGGCCAGGCGCAGATGCTCGTCGCCGAGGCCGTCCGCGGCAAGGCGCTGGCGATCCTCCTGACCAGCGCGGTCGTCACCGACACCGACGGCAACGCGGTCGACCTGTCCGACCTCCTCGTCGACGGCGTCGGGCCGGCCGGCGAGGGTGACGACACCGAGGCCGAGGACACCGAGGCCGAGGTCGCCGAGACCCTCGCCGCGGCCGAGGAGACCGAGGGCGACGCCCCCGCGGGCGGGGCCGCGAGCATCGCGATCCCGACCATTCCGGGCACCTGACGTTTTCGCTCTCGGCGCAGGGCGCGCGTGCCCGCCCTGCACTGCCCTGCGCTGACAGCGAACTCGGCCGGATTCGGGAAGGCCGAGGCCACCCTGGGCATTAGGGTCGTCGACGCGGCGAGGAAGATCGTCGCCGGAACGACCGACCCACGAAGCAGGTGAGGATCGAGTGCCCACATCCGACGGATATGGATTGACCCGGCTCGAGATGGCCCGCGGCGCCGAGAACGGTGGCGGCCTGGGGGAGCGCGTCTACGAGCGCCTGCTCCGCGAGCGCATCATCTTCCTCGGTTCCGAGGTCCGTGACGACATGGCGAACGCGCTCTGCGCGCAGATGCTGTTGCTCGCGGCCGAGGACCCCGAGAAGGAGATCTGGCTGTACATCAACAGCCCTGGCGGCTCGGTCTCGGCCGGCATGGCGATCTACGACACGATGCAGTACGTCAAGCCCGACGTCGGCACCGTGGCGATGGGTCTCGCCGCCTCCATGGGGCAGTTCCTGCTCTGCGCCGGCGCCCCCGGCAAGCGCTACGCGCTGCCCAACGCGCGGATCATGATGCACCAGCCGCTGGGCGGCCTCGGCGGTACCGCCTCGGACATCAAGATCCAGGCCGAGCAGATGCTCTACACCAAGAAGCGTCTGGCCCAGCAGATCGCCGAGCACACCGGCCAGACGCTGGAGCAGATCGAGAAGGACTCCGACCGCGACCGCTGGTTCACCGCGGAGCAGGCCAAGGAGTACGGCTTCGTCGACCACGTCGTGAGCAGCGCCCGGGACGTCACCGGGGCCGGAGGGACCGCATGAGCCTGAACGACAAGCCCCTGCATCTGCCGGAGGCGCGTTACGTCCTCCCGCGGTTCGTCGAGCGCACCAGCCAGGGTTACCGCGAGTACGACCCGTACGCGAAGCTCTTCGAGGAGCGCATCATCTTCCTCGGCGTCCAGGTCGACGACGCGTCCGCGAACGACGTCATGGCCCAGTTGCTGACGCTGGAGTCGATGGACCCGGACCGCGACATTCAGATCTACATCAACTCGCCCGGTGGCTCGTTCACCGCGCTGACGGCGATCTACGACACGATCCAGTTCGTCAAGCCCGACGTGCAGACCATCTGCATGGGCCAGGCGGCCTCGGCCGCAGCGGTCCTGCTGGCGGCGGGCACCCCGGGCAAGCGCCTCGCGCTGCCGAACGCGCGGATCCTGATCCACCAGCCCGCCCTCGAGGGCGGCGGCGGCCAGGCCTCCGACGTCGAGATCATCGCGAACGAGGTCCTGCGGATGCGGTCGCTGCTGGAGGAGATGATCTCCAAGCACACCGGCAAGGACATCGAGGACGTCCGTCGCGACATCGAGCGCGACAAGATCCTGACCGCTCAGCAGGCCAAGGAGTACGGGATCGTCGACGACGTGATCTCGTCCCGCAAGACCTCGCTGCTCGCGGTCAACGGGCAGGGCTGAGCCGCTCTCACCGTCCGCGCGCGCTGAACGTCTGACCTGCGGGAACTGACCGATGGACTGACCATTCGGTCAGTTCCCGCCGGCATGTTCGGCGCGGTGTGGCGGACGGTGTCCGCTCACAGCGGAATGCCCCGACTCGCCCGCTCAAGGTGGTGTGGCTCCGGGGCGCCGGAAGGTACCGTCAAGCGTCGGCTGCAAAGCCTGCAACCCGGCTGAACTGCTGGCCTGCCTTAAGGAGACTGGACCGCGTGGCACGCATCGGTGATGGCGGCGACCTGCTCAAGTGCTCGTTCTGCGGCAAGAGCCAGAAGCAGGTCAAGAAGCTGATCGCGGGTCCGGGCGTCTACATCTGCGACGAGTGCATCGATCTCTGCAACGAGATCATCGAGGAGGAGCTCTCCGACTCGACCGAGGTGCGCTGGGACGAGCTGCCCAAGCCCAAGGAGATCTGCGAGTTCCTCGACCAGTACGTGGTCGGCCAGGAGTCCGCGAAGAAGGCGCTCTCCGTCGCGGTCTACAACCACTACAAGCGCGTCCAGGCGGGCGAGGCCGGCAAGACCTCCGCCGGCGGTGACGCTGTCGAGCTCGCGAAGTCCAACATCCTGCTGATCGGCCCGACGGGCTGCGGCAAGACGCACCTGGCCCAGACGCTGGCGCGCATGCTGAACGTCCCGTTCGCGATCGCCGACGCCACCGCGCTGACCGAGGCCGGTTACGTCGGTGAGGACGTCGAGAACATCCTGCTCAAGCTGATCCAGGCCGCCGACTACGACGTCAAGAAGGCCGAGACCGGGATCATCTACATCGACGAGGTCGACAAGATCGCCCGCAAGAGCGAGAACCCGTCGATCACGCGCGACGTCTCCGGCGAGGGCGTGCAGCAGGCCCTGCTGAAGATCCTGGAGGGCACGACGGCCTCGGTGCCGCCGCAGGGCGGGCGCAAGCACCCGCACCAGGAGTTCATCCAGATCGACACCACCAACGTGCTCTTCATCGTCGGCGGCGCGTTCGCCGGACTGGAGAAGATCATCGAGGGTCGCGTCGGCAAGAAGGGCATGGGTTTCTCGGCCACGCTCCACTCGCGGACCGACCTCGACAAGACCGACGCCTTCGGCGAGGTCATGCCCGAGGACCTGCTCAAGTTCGGCATGATCCCCGAGTTCGTCGGCCGGCTCCCGGTCATCACGAGCGTCAAGAACCTCGACCGTGACGCGCTCGTGAAGATCCTCAAGGAGCCGCGCAACGCGCTCGTGAAGCAGTACCAGAAGCTCTTCGAGCTGGACAACGTCGAGCTCGAGTTCACCGACGACGCCCTTGAGGCGATCGCCGACCAGGCCATCATGCGCGCCACCGGCGCCCGCGGCCTGCGCGCGATCATGGAAGAGGTCCTGCTCTCGGTGATGTACGAGGTGCCGTCGCGCTCCGACGTCGCCCGCGTCGTCGTCACCGCCGACGTCGTCCTGGAGAACGTGAACCCGACGCTCGTTCCGCGGGACGTCGAGCGCAAGCGCGAGCGCCGCGAGAAGTCCGCGTAGGACACGTCTCACCCCGCCCGTTTGCAATTCCGGGCGGACCTCCACAGCATGAGCGGGTAGTTTCTCGACCACCTTGCTCGAATTTCTTCTGGAGGCGCACGGACGATGAACGACAGCTGGAGTTTCGAAACCAAGCAGATCCATGTGGGGCAGTCGCCGGACGAGGCGACCCACGCGCGGGCCCTGCCGATCTACCAGACGACGTCGTACACGTTCCGGAACACCGAGCACGCGGCCGCGCTGTTCGGGCTGGCCGAGTTCGGCAACATCTACACGCGCATCATGAACCCCACCCAGAACGCGGTGGAGGAGCGTGTCGCCGCGCTCGAGGGCGGCGTCGCGGCGCTGCTCGTGGCGAGCGGCCAGGCGGCCGAGACGCTGGCGATCCTCAACATCGCCGAGGCCGGCAGCCACATCGTGTCCTCGGCCGCGCTCTACGGCGGCACGTACAACCTGCTGCACTACACGCTGCCGAAGCTCGGTGTGGAGGTCACCTTCGTCGAGCCCGACGACCTGGACGGGTGGAAGGCGGCCATCCGGCCGAACACCAAGCTGTTCTTCGCCGAGACGGTCTCGAACCCGCGCAGCGACATCCTCGACATCTCCGCGGTCGCCGAGGTCGCGCACGCGGCCGGCCTGCCGCTGATCGTGGACAACACGATCCCCTCGCCGTACCTGATCCGTCCGCTGGAGCACGGCGCCGACATCGTCGTCCACTCGGCGACGAAGTACCTCGGTGGCCACGGCACCGCGATCGGTGGCGTCATCGTCGACGGTGGCCGCTTCGACTGGGCCGCCCACAGCGAGCGCTTCCCGGGCCTCACGACGCCGGACCCGAGCTACCACGGCGTCGTCTACACCGACGCCGTCGGCCCGATGGCCTACGCCATCAAGGCGCGCGTGCAGCTGCTCCGCGACATCGGCCCCGCGATCTCGCCGTTCAACGCCTTCCTGCTCGCCCAGGGCATCGAGACCCTCTCGCTGCGCATGGAGCGCCACGTCGCCAACGCGCAGAAGGTCGCGGAGTGGCTCGAGGCCCGCGACGAGGTCGAGTCGGTCAACTACGCCGGCCTGAAGTCCTCGCCGTGGCACGGCCGCATGGCCAAGTACGCCCCGCGCGGTGTCGGCGCCGTGCTCGCCTTCGAGATCGCGGGTGGCATCGAGGCCGGCCGTCGCTTCGTCGACGCGCTCGAGCTGCACAGCCACGTCGCGAACATCGGCGACGTCCGGTCCCTGGTCATCCACCCGGCGTCGACGACCCACTCGCAGCTGACGCCGGACGAGCAGGTCACCACCGGCGTCACGCCGGGCCTGGTGCGCCTCGCGGTCGGCCTGGAGCACATCGACGACATCCTGGCGGACCTGGAGGCCGGCTTCCGCGCGGCCAAGGGCGCCTGAGCACGTCCGCACACCGGGCGTAACAGCGGTTTCAGGAGCACAGTGTTCGCAGCCCATTGGGTGGAGGGCGACCCCGTCGGGGACCGGCTCTTCGCGGATCTCGGTCCCCTCGACCTCACGTTGGGTGGTTCCCTCCCGGGGGTGACGCTGGCCTACGAGACGTGGGGGGCGTTGGACGCGCAGGCGTCCAACGCCGTCCTCGTCCTGCACGCACTCACCGGTGACTCGCACGTGGTGGGGGAGCCCGGCCCCGGGCACCCCACCGGCGGGTGGTGGGACGACCTGATCGGCCCGGGCCGGCCGCTGGACACCGGCGAGGTGTTCGTCGTCGCGGCGAACATCCTCGGCGGGTGCCAGGGCAGCACGGGGCCCTCCACCCGCGGCCCGGACGGGCGGCGGCTGGGCTCGCGGTTCCCCCGCATCACCGTGACCGACCAGGTCGAGGCCGAGCGCCGGCTCGCGGACGCGCTCGGCATTCCGCGCTGGGCCGCCGTGCTCGGCGGCTCGATGGGCGGCATGCGCGCCCTGGAGTGGGCGCACACGTACCCCGACCGCGTCGGGGCCGCGCTGGTGCTGGCCGTCGGCGCGCAGGCGACCGGGGACCAGATCGGGACGCAGTCCACGCAGATCGCCGCGATCACCGGCGACCCGCTGTGGAACGGCGGCGACTTCGACGACTCGGCGCCCGAGCGCGGGCCCTGGCGGGGCATGGAGATCGCCCGCCGGATCGCGCACCTGACGTACCGCAGTGAGCAGGAACTGCAGGACCGCTTCGCCAACGCGCCGCAGGACGGTGAGGACCCGTTCGCGCCGGTGGAGCCGGGCCGCTTCGCCGTCCAGTCCTACCTCGACCACCAGGCGGGCAAGCTGACCCGTCGCTTCGACCCGGGCACCTACGTCGCGCTCTCGGACGCGATGAACACCTGGGACGTCGGACGCGGGCGCGGCGGGCTGGAGGCCGCGCTCGGCTCGATCGAGGTGCCGATGGTGGTCGCGGGCGTCGACTCCGACCGGCTCTACCCGCTGTGGCAGCAGGAGCAGATCGCCACGGCGCCGGGGACCGTCAAAGGTCTCCGGGTGATCTCCTCGCCCTACGGGCACGACGGCTTTCTCATCGAGCACGACCAGGTCTTCGCGCTCGCCGCCGAGACCGTTGCGCTCGGCCTCGCGAACCGGGCCGGCGGCGGCGACGTACGCTGACGCGGACGCTGCCCGGCGACCGAGCTGACGAGGGATCATGGCCGAACGTGACTGGGGTTTCCGCACCCGTGCCATCCACTCCGGCGCCCAGCCCGACCCGCACACCGGCGCCCGGGCAGTGCCGATCTACCAGACGGCGAGCTTCGTCTTCTCCGACACCGCGGACGCCGGCAGCCTGTTCGCGCTGCAGAAGTACGGGAACATCTACTCCCGCATCGCCAACCCGACCGTCGCCTCGCTCGAGGAGCGGATGGCCTCCCTCGAGGGCGGGCTCGGCGCGATCGCGACCGCCAGCGGCCAGGCCGCCGAGTTCCTGACGTTCGCCGCGCTCGCCGGCGCCGGTGACCAGCTCGTCGCCGCCGGGTCGCTGTACGGCGGGACGCTGACGCAGCTCGACGTGACGCTGCGCCGCTTCGGCGTCGACACGGTCTTCGTGCGGGGCACCGACCCGGCCGACTACGCGGCGGCGATCACCGACGCGACCAAGGGCCTGTTCGTCGAGGTGGTGTCGAACCCATCCGGTGAGGTCGCGGACCTCGCGGGCCTGGCCGAGGTGGCCCACGCCGCCGGGGTGCCGCTGATCGTCGACGCCACGATGGCGACGCCGTACCTGTGCCGGCCGATCGAGCACGGCGCGGACATCGTCATCCACTCGGCCACGAAGTTCCTGGGCGGGCACGGCACCACGCTCGGGGGCGTTCTCGTGGAGTCCGGGCGCTTCGACTGGGCCAACGGCCGCTTCCCGCGCATGACCGAGCCGATCCCGAGCTACGGCGGCCTGACCTGGGCCGGGAACTTCGGCATCTACGGCTGGCTGACCCAGGTCCGTTCCGAGCAGTTGCGCGACATCGGCCCGGCGCTGACGCCGATGGCGGCGTTCCTGCTGCTGCAGGGGATCGAGACGCTGCCGCAGCGGATGTCCGCGCACGTCGCGAACGCCGCGGCCGTCGCCGCGTGGCTGGAGGCGGACCCGCGGGTGTCCTACGTCCGCTACGCGGGGCTGCCCTCGCACCCCCACCACGAGCGGGCACAGCGTTACCTGCCGGAGGGGCCGGGCGCGGTGTTCTCGTTCGGCGTCGTCGGCGGCCGCGCGGCGGGGGAGGCGTTCATCGAGAACGTCCGGCTCGCCTCGCACCTGGCGAACATCGGCGACGTCCGAACGCTCGTCATCCACCCGGGCAGCACCACCCATCGTCAGCTGACGGAGGATCAGCTGGCGGCGGCGGGCGTGCCGGGCGACCTGGTGCGCATCAGCGTCGGGCTCGAGGACGTCGACGACATCCTGTGGGACCTCGACCAGGCGCTCGCCGCGGCGCAGAAGGCGGTGGCCTCGTGACCGGAACCCCGGCGGCGAATCTCTCCATCGGGGAGCGGGCCCGGATCGTCCGTGAGACGCGGTCCGTCGCGGTCCTCGGCGCCTCGGCGAATCCGGCGCGGGCGAGCTACTTCGTCTCGACCTACCTGCTCGCGAGCACCAACTACGACGTCTACTTCGTCAACCCGACGGCGTCGGAGATCCTCGGCCGGCCGGTGTACCCGAGCCTCGACGCGCTGCCGGTCGTCCCCGACCTCGTCGACGTCTTCCGCCGGGCGAGCGAGCTCGACGAGGCGCTGACCGACACCATTCAGGTCGGCGCGAGGACCTTCTGGCTCCAACTCGGTCTCACCGACGCCGCCGTCGAGGCCCGCGCCGCCGAGGCGGGCCTGCAGGTCGTCGCCGACCGGTGCCTCAAGATCGAACACGCCCGCTTCGCCGGGGGCCTCCACCTCGCCGGCTTCGACACCGGCGTCATCGACTCCCGCCGGTCCGCCCGCTAGTTCATCGGCCGCTTCGCGAGGCCGCCCGCGCACCACGCGGCGTAGTCGAACTCGTCGGGGTTCGCCATGAGGTGCTCCGAGCGGTCGGCCCAGACCTCGAGCCAGGAGTTGCCGCTCGCGCGGGCCTTCGCGATCAACGGCTCGAGATCGGCGGCGGGGACGGATCGGTGGGCCGACCGCACCGCGTCCCCGATCAGGACGTAGAGGGCGCCGAGCAGATAGCGCCGCGAGGGACAGGCCTCGTCCGCGACCAGGTCGATCAGGACGCCCGCGTGTGCCGGGGTGGCGAGGACGAGGTCCCAGTCCTCCATCGGCTCCAGGTCGTTGCAGCCGGCCCACTTGCGGATCTCGTCCGGCGTCGGGTTCGCCGCGTCGGCGAACTTGACCTTCGGTTTCGGCACCGCTCAGCCCCCCACGGGAAGGCCGAGGCCGGGAAGGACGGTGGCGCCGGGGATCTCGGCGACCGCGGCCCCGGGGAGCTCGACCTTCGACCGGCGCAGGCCGCTGCCGATGACGACGCGAGAACTGGCGACGACGGCGGGGTCGACGAGCAGGACGTAGTTCTCCGGGAGCCCCAGCGGGGTGATCCCGCCGTACTCCATGCCGGTGTCGGCGACGGCCTCCTCCATCGGGGCGAACGAGGCCTTCCGGGCGTTCACGTGCCTGCGGACCAGCCCGTTCACGTCGGCTCGGGTGGTGGCGAGGACGAGGCAGGCGACGGGCGTCACGGTCTCGCCCCGGCGGCCGTGGACCACGACGCAGTTCGCGGACTCGGCCAGGGGCTCGTCGTAGGCGGCGCAGAACGCGGCGGTGTCGGCGAGCTCCGGGTCGATCTCGGCGACCCGGATCGCGTCGACGGGGGTGCGCCCGGCCCAGGCGGCGACCGCGGCGGCCACGGGCGGGGCGAGCAGGTCGGTCCGGGCGGCGGCGGGCGAATAGTCGAGCGAAGTCACGCACCCCATCCTGCCTGGGTATATCGGTTCGGACCGAGGGGCTCCCGCTCCGTAGACTTCCGCGCGTGACTGACCAGACCACCCGCGCTGCCGCTGACCTCCCGACCCGCTACACGCCGGCGGAGGTAGAGGGTCCGCTGTACCAGCGGTGGGTGGCTGCGCGGTACTTCGAGGTCGACGCGAACTCGGACAAGCCGGCGTACTGCATCGTCATCCCGCCGCCGAACGTGACCGGGTCGCTGCACCTCGGCCACGCGTTCGAGCACACCCTGATCGACGCCCTGGTCCGCCGCCGCCGCATGCAGGGGTACGAGGCGCTGTGGCTGCCCGGCATGGACCACGCCGGCATCGCGACCCAGAACGTGGTCGAGCGCGAGCTGGCCAAGGAGGGCGTCTCCCGCCACGACCTCGGCCGCGAGGCGTTCGTGGAGAAGGTCTGGGAGTGGAAGGCCGAGTCCGGCGGCAAGATCCTGGGCCAGATGAAGCGCCTCGGCGACGGCGTCGCCTGGGAGCGCGAGCGCTTCACGATGGACGAGGGCCTGTCCAAGGCCGTCCAGACGATGTTCAAGCGGCTCTACGACGACGAGCTGATCTACCGCGCCGAGCGCATCATCAACTGGTGCCCGCGGTGCCGGACCGCGCTCTCGGACATCGAGGTCGAGCACCAGGAGGACCCGGGCGAGCTCGTCTCGATCCGCTACGGCGACGGGGACGCCTCGATCGTCGTGGCGACCACGCGCGCCGAGACGATGCTCGGTGACACCGCAGTGGCGGTCCACCCGGAGGACGAGCGCTACCGGCACCTGATCGGCACCACCGTCGAGCTGCCGTTGACGGGGCGTCAGATTCCGATCGTCGCCGACGAGCACGTCGACCCCGAGTTCGGCACCGGCGCCGTGAAGGTGACACCGGCGCACGACCCGAACGACTTCGCGATCGGCCAGCGGCACAACCTGCCCTCGGTTCCGATCATGGACGAGGCCGCGATCGTGACCGCGCACGGCCCGTTCCAGGGCATGGACCGGTTCGAGGCCCGGCCCGCCGTCGTCGCCGCGCTGCGTGCCGAGGGCCGCATCGTCGCGGAGAAGCGGCCGTACCTGCATTCGGTCGGGCACTGCTCCCGGTGCAAGACCGTGGTCGAGCCGCGCCTGAGCCTGCAGTGGTTCGTTCACGTCGGCCCGCTGGCTCAGGCCGCGGGCGACGCGGTGCGTGACGGCCGCGTGACGATCCACCCCAAGGAGCTCGAGCCGCGCTGGTTCGCGTGGGTCGACAACATGCACGACTGGTGCATCTCCCGCCAGCTGTGGTGGGGCCACCGGATCCCGGTCTGGTACGGCCCGAACGACGAGGTCGTCTGCGTCGGGCCGGACGAGGAACCGCCGAGCGGCGATGGCTGGACGCAGGACGAGGACGTCCTCGACACCTGGTTCTCCTCCGCCCTGTGGCCGTTCTCGACGCTCGGGTGGCCGGAGCGCACGCCGGAGCTCGCGAAGTTCTACCCGAACTCGGTCCTGTACACGGGCTACGACATCCTCTTCTTCTGGGTCGCCCGGATGATGATGTTCGGCCTGTACGCGATGAAGGATGACGCTCCGTCAGGCCGCGACATCCCGTTCCACACCATCGGCCTGCACGGCATGGTGCGCGACCAGTTCGGCAAGAAGATGAGCAAGTCCTTCGGCAACGCCGTGGACCCGCTCGACTGGATGGACGCCTACGGCTCCGACGCGCTGCGCTTCACGCTGGCCCGCGGGGCGAACCCCGGCACCGACGCGCCCATCGGTGAGGACTGGGTGGCGGGCTCGCGCAACTTCTGCAACAAGCTCTGGAACGCGACCCGGTTCGCGCTGATCAACGGCGCCACCGTCGAGACCGCGGTGCCGCCGCGCGAGCAGCTCTCCCCGGCGGACCGGTGGATGCTCTCGCGGCTGCACGCGACCGTCGCCGAGGTCGACGCGTTCTACGAGGACTACGAGTTCGCGAAGGCCACCGAGGCGCTCTACCACCTGGTGTGGGACGAGTTCTGCGACTGGTACCTCGAGCTCGCCAAGGCCCCGCTGGCCCGCGGCGGCGCGGAGGCCGAGACCACCCGCGCGGTGCTCGGCCACACCCTCGACGTCCTGCTCAAGCTGCTGCACCCGGTGATCCCGTTCGTCACCGAGGAGCTCTGGACGACGCTGACCGGCGGCGAGTCGATCGTCATCGCCCCGTGGCCGACCGCGGACGCCTCCTGCGCCGACGCCGACGCCGAGGCCCAGATCACCGCGGTGCAGGACCTCGTCACCGAGATCCGCCGCTTCCGCTCCGACCAGGGCGTCCCGCCGTCGAAGAAGGTGGCTGCGCGCATCACCTGCGACGGCAGCGTTCCGGGTCTCGCGGAGCACGCCGACCAGGTCCGCGCCCTGACCCGGCTTACCGAGCCCGAGGACGGGTTCACGGCCGGCGCGACGCTCGAGCGCAAGGGCGCGGTCGTCGAGCTCGACCTCTCCGGCGCGATCGACGTCGGGGCCGAGCGGGCCCGGCTGGAGAAAGACCTCGCGGCCGCGCGCAAGGAGATCGAGGTCGCCGACGCGAAACTCGCCAACGCCGCCTTCCTCGCCAAGGCGCCGGAGTCGGTCGTCGCGAAGATCCGCGGGCGCAAGGAGACCGCCGAGGCGGACGTCGCCCGCATCTCCGGTCAGCTCGACGCACTGCCCGCGTCGTGACGTCGCCCGCAGGGGAGTTGAGCGTCGCCGAGATCGAGGCGGCGCTGCTCACCCGGTGGCCGGAGTCGAAGCTCGAGCCGAGCCTGGACCGGATCCGCGCGCTGACCGACCTCCTCGGTGAGCCGCAGACGTCGTACCCCGTCATTCACATCACCGGGACCAACGGCAAGACCAGCACGGCGCGGATGATCGAGTCGCTGCTGCGCGCGTTCGGTCTCCGCACCGGGTTGTTCACCAGCCCGCACCTGGAGACGCTGCGCGAGCGGATCTGCTTCGACGGGGAGCCGATCGACGAAGAGCGCTTCGTCGAGACCTACCGCGACGTCGAGCCGTACCTCGGTCTGGTCGACGCCAAGTCGGAGGCGGAGGGCGGGCCGCGGCTCTCGTACTTCGAGGTGATGGTCGGGCTCGCCTACGCGGCGTTCGCCGACGCCCCGGTCGACGTCGCGATCGTCGAGGTCGGCATGGGCGGCGCCTGGGACGCCACGAACGTGGCGGACGGTCAGGTCGCGGTCGTCACACCGATCGCGATCGACCACGTGAACTACCTCGGCGACACGATCACCGGGATCGCGGGGGAGAAGGCCGGGATTCTCAAGCCCAACGCCTTCGCGGTGCTCGCGCAGCAGTCGGTCGAGGTCGCGGAGATTCTGCTCGGCCGCGCGGGCGAGGTCGAGGCCACCGTCGCGCGCGAGGGCCTGGAGTTCGGGCTCCGCGGGCGCCTGGGTGCGGTCGGCGGGCAGGTGCTCGCGATCCAGGGTCTCGGTGGGCTGTACGAGGAACTGTTCCTGCCGCTGATCGGCGAGCACCAGGCGCACAACGCGGCCTGCGCCCTCGCCACCGTCGAGGCGTTCCTCGGTGGGGGCCGCGGGGAGCTCGACGTCGACGTCCTGCGTACCGGCTTCGCCGCCGTCCGCTCGCCGGGTCGGCTGGAGGTCGTCCGCCGCTCGCCGACGATCGTCCTCGACGCGGCGCACAACCCGCACGGCGCGGAGGCGACCGCCGCCGCGGTCGGCACCGACTTCGGCTTCACCCGGCTGATCGGCGTCCTCGGCGTCCTGTCCGACAAGGACGCCCGCGGGATCCTCGCCGCGTTCGAGCCCGTGCTCGCCGAGGTCGTCATCACCAACGTCCCCGGCCCGCGGTCGATGGACGCCGACGCGCTGGCCGCCCAGGCCGTCGAGATCTTCGGCGAGGACCGGGTCGAGGTCGTCCCGCGCCTCGACGACGCGATCGAGGCCGCGGTGGCGCTGGCCGAGGACGGCGCCGACGACCTCGGAGGGCTCGGCGTCCTCGTCACCGGGTCGGTCGTGCTCGCCGGGGCGGCGCGGCACCTGCTGCAGGGCACACCCGCGCGGGATCAGGCGTGAGCGGCGAGTACGAACCTCGTGGCCTGACCGAGGCCTCGCGGATCAAGATGACCCGCCGGCTGTGCTCGGTGGTGCTGATCTTCGAGGGGCTGGTCGTGTTCTTCGGGGCGCTGGTCGCCTCGCGCATGTCCGACGACGTGTCCTCCGGCACGGCGCTCGCGGTCGGGGGCGGGCTCGCACTCGGGTGCGTGCTCGCGACCGGGCTGCTGCGCTCGCCCGCGGGGATCCCGGTCGGCTGGGCGATGCAGGTGCTCGTCCTGCTCACTGCGATCGTGGTGCCCGTGATGGTGATCCTCGGCCTGATCTTCGGCGGGCTCTGGATCGCCGCCCTCCGGATCGGGCGGATGGTCGCCGAGGGTTACCCGGGTGGCGGCGGATAGGCTCGCCGCGTTCCGCGCACTGTCGAATCGCACTTGCCTAGGAGTTCCGCGTGTCCGAGAAGACCCTCGTCCTCGTCAAGCCGGACGGCGTGCGCCGCGGCCTGGTGGGCCAGATCCTGTCCCGCTTTGAGGCCAAGGGCTTCACGATCGAGGCGATGAAGCTCCAGACCGTCGACAAGCAGCTCGCCGACCAGCACTACGCCGAGCACGTCGAGAAGGGCTGGTACCCCGAGCTCCGCGAGTTCATCACCTCGGGCCCGCTGGTCGCCCTGATCCTCTCCGGCGACGAGGCGATCACCGTCGTCCGCGGCATCGTCGGCGCCACCGACGGCCGCAAGGCCGCCCCGGGCACCGTCCGCGGCGACTTCTCGCTCTCCAACCAGGAGAACCTGATCCACGCCTCCGACAGCGCCGAGTCCGCCGCCCGCGAGATCGCGCTCTGGTTCCCGGAGCTCTGAGGCACCGCTCCCCGCGCTTCCCTGCACTTCCCGACCGGCCGCTCGCTCCGAGCGGCCGGTCGTTTTTTGTGCCCGTATCGGGCCATAACGGGCGCCCGCCGGAAGCGTGGCTGTGAAGCGCCGCGCCGTCGCGCGTCGCTGCCGTGATCTTGACCTGCGCATGGCTATCGTCGCCTCACACGGGGTATAGCTTCACACCTGTCACACCCGTCACTCTCGCCCCGGAAGGCTCGTCTGATGACAACACTCGAGACACCGCCCACCGGGACGGGACTGGCCCCGGAACACAAGCTCGTCATCGACGACGCCCCGGAGGCGAAGGTCCCGGCCCCCCGGCCGGCCACCCCTGCGCGGAACCCGCTCGGCGGGTTCTCCATGGCCTCGCCGATGTCCAAGTTCGTCGGCCGCGACATCGGGGTCGACCTCGGCACCGCGAACACCCTCGTCTACGTCCGTGGCCGCGGCATCGTGCTCAACGAGCCGTCCGTCGTCGCCATCAACACGATGACGGGCGCGGTCGTGGCCGTCGGCTCCGAGGCCAAGCAGATGATCGGCCGCACCCCGGCGCACGTCGTGGCCGTCCGGCCGCTGCGCGACGGTGTGATCGCGGACTTCGAGATCACCGAGCGGATGCTCCGCTACTTCATCCAGAAGGTGCACCGCCGCCGCTACTTCGCGAAGCCGCGCGTCGTCGTGTGCGTGCCCTCGGGCATCACCGGCGTCGAGCGCCGCGCGGTCATCGAGGCCGCCAGCCAGGCCGGGGCCCGCCAGGTCCACATCGTCGAGGAGCCGATGGCGGCCGCGATCGGTGCCGCGCTCCCGGTGGCCGAGGCGACCGGCAGCATGGTCGTCGACATCGGCGGGGGCACCACCGAGGTCGCGATCATCTCCCTCGGCGGCATCGTGAACGCCCAGTCGATCCGCACCGCCGGTGACGAGTTCGACGAGGCGATCATCAACCACGTCAAGAAGGTCTACTCGCTGATGCTCGGGGAGCGGTCGGCCGAGGAGATCAAGATGACGCTCGCCGCGGCGGTTCCGCTGGCGAACCCGGAGGTCGCCGAGATCCGTGGGCGTGACCTCGTGACCGGCCTGCCGAAGACGATCGTCGTCTCGTCGGAGGACGTCCGCGACGCGATCGCCGAGCCCGTGCAGGCGATCATCGACGCCGTCCGCAACACGCTCGACTCGTGCCCGCCCGAGCTCGCCGCCGACATCATGGAGCGCGGCATCATGCTCACCGGCGGCGGCGCGCTCCTGCGCGGTCTGGACCAGCGACTGTCGGACGAGACCGGGATGCCGGTCGTCATCGCGTCCGACCCGCTGGACTGCGTCGCGCTCGGCGCCGGCAAGTGTGTGGACGAGTTCGACGCGCTGCAGGCCGTGATGGCCCCGCACAACCCGTACCAGCACCGCTTCTGACGCGAGGTCGCTCATGGTCCGCGACACCGCGGCGACGCGTCTCACCCTCGGCGCGCTGCTGGTGGGGGCGTTCGCCCTCGCCAGCATCGACGCTCAGGCCGGAGACGGGTCGTCGCCGCTGCACCCCGTGCGCAGCGCCGCCGCGACGGTGCTGAGCCCGCTGCAGTCTGCCGCGACGACCGTGACCAACCCCGTCGTCCGTATCGCGGGCGCCTTCGGCGGGGCGAACGCCGACGCGCGCCGCATCGAGGAGCTCTCGGCGCAGAACGTCGCGCTCCAGGCGCAGCTTCGCGACGCCCTCGCCCGGGGCACGTACACCGACCGGTCCGAAGCACTCGCCGACATCGCCGCCGCGACCGGCACAAACCTGACGACGGGTCACGTCATCGCCCTCAACGCGATCGACGGCTACTCCTGGACGGTCGTGATCGACCGCGGCCGCGCGCACGGCGTGGTCGTGGACTCCGCCGTGCTCAACGCGTCCGGGCTCGCCGGCCGGGTCCTGTCCGTCACCGAGAAGACCGCCACGGTGCTCCTGCTCGCCGACCCGATCCTCACCGTCGGGGTGCGGGTGACGGACACCGGCCAGGTCGGTTCGCTCGACGGGACCGGCGGCGACCTGCTGCGGCTGAAGCTCTTCAACCCCAACGCGCGCCTCGCCGTCGGCCAGGACGTGCGGACGTTCGGCTCGCCCGGCGGCGCGCCGTACCCCGCGGGCATCCCGATCGGCGAGATCGTCGACATCCAGGGCGCCGGCGGCCCCGCCCCGGTGGCGTTCGTCCGCCCCTACGGCGAACTCTCCGCCCTCGACGTGGTCGGCGTCGTGACTGGCCCTCAGGAGACTGCCCCTCAGGAGAAGCGGTGAGCCCGGCCACCGCCCACGCGCTCCGGCTGACCGGCCTCGCCCTGCTGGGGCTGCTCGCCGCGCTGACGCAGGTCTCGCTGATCGCCCGGCTCGACTGGCCGGGCGCGGGGCAGCCCCAGCTCGCCGCTCTCGTGGTGCTGGCCGTCGCCCTGCGCTCCGGCCCGCGGGCCGGGGGAGTCGCCGGCTTCGGCGTCGGTCTGCTGCTCGACCTGCTCCCGCCCGCCGACCACCCGGCGGGCCAGTGGGCGTTCGTGCTCTGCCTGCTCGGCGCGCTCGTCGGGTTCCTCGCCACGGACGTCGCCGAGTCGGCGCTGCTCGGCATCGCCGTCGGGGGAGTCGCCGCCGCGCTGGCGCCACTGCTGTTCACGCTGCTCGGTCAGCTGCTGGGTGACCCGCGGGCCGGGGTTCTGCACGCGCTCGCGACGCTGCCGTCGGTCGCGCTCTCGACCCTGCTGCTCGCGCTGGTCGTCCTGCCGCTGAGCCGGCGGCGCCGGCCGCAGCCGATCCCGGCCGAGATGCCGCTGGCCCGCGTGCCGCTGGGGGTCCGGTGAGCGAGGGCGTGGCGCGCACCGGGCGTCGCGTCCGGGTGCTGCAGGGAATCGGGCTGTCACTGATGGTCCTGCTCGGGGGCCGGCTGGCGTACCTGCAGTCGGTCGACTCCGACGCGTACGCCGCGGCGGCCGACGCCAACACGATCCGCGAGGTCGTGACGCCGGCGCCGCGCGGCTTGATCCTCGACGTCGCCGGCCGTCCGTTGGTCCAGAACCGGACGCAGCTGCAGATCACCGTCGACCGCACGAACCTGTCACGGCAGCCGGACCGGGGGGCCGCCGTCCTCGACCGGCTCGGCCGCGTCCTCGGCGTGAGTGCCGACGACCTGCGCGCGCAGATCCGTCCCTGCGGGGCCGGTGTGACCGCGCCCTGCTGGAACGGCTCGCCGTACCAGCCCGTCCCCGTGGCCGTCGACGTCGACTCCCGGGTCGCGATGCAGGTCCTCGAGTTCCGCGAGCGGTTCCCCGGCGTCGACGCCGTCTCGGTGAGCGTGCGCAACTATCCGCAGGAGGGCAAGGCGAAGCTCGCCCACGTCCTCGGGTACCTGCAGCCGGCCGACGAGAAGGACGTCGCCGCGCAGAAGGAGGCCGGGCTGCGCGACCCGCGGCTCGGCGTCGCGAACCTCGTCGGGCGCGCGGGCCTGGAGAAGCAGTACGACGCCCTGCTGCGCGGCGCCCCGGGCGTGACGCGGGTGACGGTGGATCACCTGGGCCACGTGCTGCAGACCGTCGAGGCGGCCGCGCCCCGGCCCGGCAACAACCTGCTGACCGCGATCGACGCCAAGGTCCAGGCGATCGCCGAGCGTGCGCTGGCCGAGGGCATCGAACGGGCCCGCAACGTGCCGGACTACCGCGGGCGGAGGTACGCGGCGGACTCCGGCGCGATCGTCGTCCTCGACTCGACGAACGGCGCCGTCGTCGCGATGGCGGGCGCGCCGACGTTCAACCTGTCCGACTGGGTCGGCGGCATCGACGCCAAGACCTACGCGAAGCTGGTGTCGGACCAGGCCGGCACCCCGCTGCTCGCGCGGCCCTACGCCGCGGCCGACCCGCCCGGCTCGCTGTTCAAGGTGATCTCGACGGCCGCGGCGGCGAAGGCCGGCTACGACCTCGACGCGACCTATCCGTGCCCGAGCTCGTACACGGTCGGGAACCAGACGTTCAAGAACTACGAGTCGCACGCGTACGGGAACATCACCCTGGCCCGCGCGCTCGAGGTCTCCTGCGACACGGTCTTCTACAAGATCGCGCACGAGATGTGGCAGCGGGACGGCGCCGAGAACCCCGTCGCCGACCCCGCCGACCCGATGCAGCGCATGGCGGAGATCTTCGGCCTCGGCCGCCCGACGGGCATCGACCTGCCGGGCGAGATCGGCGGCCGGATCGCCTCGCGCGAGTTCAAGCAGTCGTACTGGGAGCAGACCCGCGAGGCGACCTGCGGGCGGGCCGAGGCCGCGAACGCCGACCGCGCCGCCGTCTACGGCGACGACGCCGCGCGCGCCACCTTCCTGCACCAGCTCGACCGGGAGAACTGCATCGACGGCGCCAAGTGGCGCGCCGGCGACGCGGTGAACTTCTCGATCGGCCAGGGCGACACGATGACCACGCCGCTGCAGATGGCGCGCGTGTACGCCGCCATCGCGAACGGCGGGACGCTGTGGCGGCCGCGCGTCGCCCAGGCCGAGCTCACGCCGGACGGGGACGTCGTCCGCCGGTTCGCCCCGGTCTCCGACGGCAAGGTCGACGTCTCGCCGAAGGTCCTCAAGTACCTGCTCGCGGCGTTGGAGGGCACGTCGCGCAGCGGCACCGCGGCCGGGGTCTTCGCCGGCTGGCCGCTGGTCGAGATGCCCGTCGGCGCGAAGACCGGCACGGCCGAGCGCTTCGGCGAGGACCCGACCTCCTGGTTCGTCGGGTTCGCCGGGCCCGAGGGCGACCGGTCCCGCTACGTCGCGGTCATGACGGTCTCTCAGGGCGGCACCGGGTCGGGGACCTCCGGGCCGGGCGTCCGGTCCGTCCTGTCCGCGATGCTCGGCGTCGATCGCGCGGCCGTCTGGCCGAACGGGCTCCCGCCCGCCCTTCCGGGCCGGGTCGAGGAGCAGGACGGGGGCGAGTGATGGCGCTGCTGATCCCGCACGCACGCGGAACCCGGCCGCCCGGGCGGCCGGCGCCCGAACGCCGGTCCGGGCACGACCTCGTCCTCGCCGCCGCGGTGCTCGCGCTCTGCGTCGCGGGTTCGGTGCTCGTGTACTCCGCGACCCGTCCGCGTCTGCAGGCCGCCGGTGACGACCCGACGTCCTCGGTCGTGCGGCACCTGGTCTCGATCGTGCTCGGGCTCGGCCTCGCGGCCGCGATCGCCCTCGGCGACTACCGCCGCCTGCGGATGTACGCCCCGCTGGTGTACCTGCTGGCGATCGCCGGCCTCGCGCTGCTGCTCACGCCCTTCGGGGCGACCGTCAACGGCTCGCACTCGTGGCTGAACATCGCCGGCATCTCGATCCAGCCGGTGGAGTTCGCGAAGGTCGCGCTCTGTCTCGGGCTCGCGCTGGTGCTCGCCGAACGCCGCGAGGGCGCCGGCACCGGCTTCACCCACCTCGAGGTCTTCCTCGCCTGCGGCCTTGCCGCGGTGCCGATCGCGCTCGTCGCGCTGCAGCCCGACCTCGGCTCGATCATGGTGCTGGTCGCGATCCTCGCCGGCGTGCTCGTCGTCGCGGCTGTCCCGGCGCGGTGGATCGTCGGTCTCGCGATCACCGCGGTGATCGGCGCCGTCGTCGTCGTGCAGGCGAACCTGCTCAGCGAGTACCAGGTCGCGCGCTTCGCCGCGTTCGCCAATCCGAACCTCGACCCGAGCGGCGTCGGCTACAACGCCAACCAGGCGCGGATCGCGATCGGCTCCGGCGGCCTGACGGGCACCGGGCTGTTCCAGGGCACGCAGACCGGTGGCAAGTTCGTGCCGGAGCAGCACACCGACTTCATCTTCACGGTCGCGGGCGAGGAGACCGGCCTGATCGGCGCCGGCGCCATCGTCCTGCTCTTCGCACTCGTCGTCTGGCGCGGCTGCCTGATCGCCCGCCGCGCCCCCGACCTGTTCGGGACCCTGGTCGCCGCTGCGGTCGTCTGCTGGTTCGGCTTCCAGGCGTTCGAGAACATCGGGATGACGCTCGGCCTGATGCCGATCACCGGCCTGCCGCTGCCGTTCCTGTCCTACGGCGGCACCGCCATGCTCGCGAACCTCGCCGCGGTCGGCCTGCTGCTCAACATCTCCGCCAACTCCTCCGCCACCGCTCGCCTCGCCTACCCCACGGGGTGAGGGAGGGAGACGTAGGTGGGGCCGTCGCCGAGGCGCTTGCGCATCACCTCGACGGCGTCGGCGCTCGCGTCGATGCAGACGAACCGGCGGCCGAGGGCCTGGGCCACGGCGCCGAGGGTGCCGGACCCGGCGAAGAAGTCCGCGACGCGGTCTCCGGGGCGCGAGGAGGCCGCGACGATCCGGCGCAGGATGCCCTCGGGCTTCTGCGTCGGGTAACCGGTCTTCTCCTTGCCGGTGGGGGAGACGATCGTGTGCCACCAGACGTCGGTCGGCAGCTTGCCCCGCGCGGCCTTCTCCGGCGTCACCAGGCCGGGGGCCATGTAGGGCTCGCGGTCCACCTCGGCGGAGTCGAAGTGGTAGCGGTCGGGATCCTTGACGTAGACGAGGATCGTGTCGTGCTTGGCCGGCCACTTCTTCGTGGTGCGGGCCCCGTAGTCGTAGGCCCAGATGATCTCGTTGAGGAAGCACTCCCGGCCGAAGAGCGCGTCGAGCGCGACCTTCGCGTAGTGGACCTCGCGGTAGTCCAGGTGCAGGTACAGCGTCCCGTCGTCGGTGAGCAGACGCCAGGCGTGCTCGAGCCGCGGGAACAGGAACGACCAGTAGTCGGCGAACGTGTCGTCGTAGGCCATCAGCCCGGTGACGATCTGCTCGTACGTGTGGCCGCCGAACCCGATGCGCTTCCCCTCGGCCGACCGCACCGTCCGCAGCCGCTCCCGCCGCTGCGACCGGCCGGTGTTGAACGGCGGGTCGAGGTAGATCGTCGTGAACGCCCCGTCGGGGATTCGCGGCAGCACGTCCAGGTTGTCCGCGTGCACCACGAGATCGCGGCTCGCGTCACCCCAGTCCACGAGCGCAGACGCTATCCCGCTCTCTCCGGACGTCCGAGGATGTGGCTGCTATCGCGACCACATCTTCGGACGCAAGGTCAGGGGAGGGCGGCGCGGCGCCGGGACAGGTGCGCGTGCTCGACGGCGTTGTCGGTGAGGGCGAGGGCGCGGTCGAAGGCGTCGGCGGCCTCGGCCGGCCGCTCGGCGCGGACGAGCAGTTCCGCGCGGGCGACCCAGTAGGGCTGGTAGGTCGTGAGGTCGAGGCGTTCGACCTCGGCGAGAGCGACGACGGGCCCGTCGAGTTCGGCGAGCGCGACCGCCCGGTTCAGGGCGACGACGGGCGTGGGGGCGATCGCCAGCAGCTGGTCGTAGAGCGCGAGGACCTGTCGCCAGTCGGTGGGGGAGCCGTCGACGGAGTCGGCGTGCACGGCGTTGATCGCGGCCTGGATCTGGTACGGCCCGGGGGCGTCGCGGCGCAGGCACGCGCGCACGAGTGACTGACCCTCAGCGATCAGGTCACGACGCCAGCGCGAGCGGTCCTGGTCGGCGAGCAGTACCAGTGATCCGTCGGGCGCGGTGCGGGCCGGACGCCGCGACTCCAGCAGCAGCAACAACGCGAGCAGTCCGACCGCCTCGGGCTCGTCGGGCATCAGCTCGACGACGAGCCGCGCGAGCCGCACGGCCTCGTCGCACAACTCGACGCGGTGCAGCGTCGGTCCGCTCGGGGCGGAGTGGCCGGCGTTGTAGATCAGGTAGATCACCGCGAGCACGCCGGCGAGGCGCTCGGGCAGGTCGGCGTCGCGCGGGACCCGGTACGGGATGTTCGCGTCCGAGATCTTCTTCTTGGCCCGGACGATCCGCTGCGCCAGCGTGGGTTCGGGGACGAGGAACGCACGCGCGACGTCGGGCGTCTCCAACCCGCCGAGCAGACGGAGCGTCAGGGCGACGCGAGCATCGGGCGCGAGCGCCGGGTGGCAGCAGGTGAACAGCATCCGCAGGCGGTCGTCGCGCACCGGTCCCACCTCCTCGGCCGTGCGGAACAGGTCGTCCTCGCCCTGCAGCAGGAGCGCCTCGGCGTGCCGGGCCTCCCGCGTCGACTCGCGGCGCAGCCGGTCGATGGCGCGGCGGCGCGCGGTGGTGGTGATCCACCCGCCCGGGTTGGGCGGGAGGTCGTGCGGGTCCCACTGCGCGACCGCGACGGTGAACGCGTCGGCCACCGCGTCCTCGGCGAGCGAGATGTCGCCGAGGACGCGGGTGAGCGTCGAGACGCAGCGGCCGTACTCGGTGCGGAAGACCTCGGCGATCGGGTCTCGGCTCACGCCTCGGGCTCGGGCTGGAACGGCCGGACCTCGATCGGGTTGCGGCACGCCACCGAGGCCTCCGCCGCGAGCGCCAGCGCAGCGTCGAGGTCGGCCAGCTCGAGGATCCAGAAGCCGCCGAGCATCTCCTTTGTCTCGACGTACGGGCCGTCGGTGGTCGTGACCTTGCCGTCGACGTTGTTCACGACGGTCGCCGTCTCGGGCGGGCACAGGCCGCCGCCGAAGACCCAGTGCCCGGCCTCGGTGACCTTCTTGTTGAAGGCATCGACGTCGGCGAACATCTGCTCCATCACGTCGGGCTCCGGCATCTCGCTCCAGTCGTGGATGACGGAGAACAGGTACTGCGTCATGGCGAGCTCCTCTGGGTGTGCGGGCCGACCTCGTGGCCGGCTCTCACTCTGTCCACGAACGGCCGACGGCGAAATCGACAAGGGGTGTCACCCCCAGGTTGTGACGTGAGTCACAGCGCTCGAGAGCCCCTACCCTGGACCCATGTCCGTCGAGTCGATCTTCCCCCGCCTGGAGGCACTGCTGCCCCGGGTGCAGAAGCCGATCCAGTACATCGGCGGTGAGCTCAACTCCACGGTCAAGGACTGGGACGCCGCGCAGGTCCGCTGGTGCCTGATGTATCCGGACGCCTACGAGGTCGGGCTCCCGAACCAGGGCGTCCAGATCCTCTACGAGGTGCTCAACGAGAAGGAGGGCGTCCTCGCCGAGCGCACCTACGCGGTGTGGCCCGACCTCGAGGCGCTCATGCGCGAGCACGGCGTCCCGCAGTTCACCGTCGACGCCCACCGCCCCGTCGGCGCGTTCGACCTGTTCGGGGTCAGTTTCTCCACCGAGCTCGGGTACACGAACCTGCTCAACGCCCTCGACCTCGCCGGCATCCCGATCTCCGCCCGCGACCGCGACGAGACCCACCCGGTCGTGATCGCCGGCGGGCACGCCGCGTTCAACCCGGAGCCGATCGCGGACTTCCTCGACGCCGCCGTCCTCGGCGACGGCGAGGAGGTCGTCGGGGCCATCACCGAGGTCGTGCGCGAGTGGAAGGGCGAGGGCTCGCCCGGCGGCCGTGAGGAGCTGCTGCTGCGCCTCGCCGTCTCCGGCGGCGTCTACGTCCCGCGGTTCTACGACGTCACCTACGGTCCCGACGGCGCGATCGCCAGCGTCGAGCCGAACCACCCGGACGTCCCGCGCCGGGTCCGCAAGCACACGGTCTCGGACCTGGACTCCTGGCCGTATCCGCGCAAGCTGCTGGTCCCGCTGGCCGAGACCGTGCACGAGCGGTTCAGCGTCGAGATCTTCCGCGGCTGCACGCGCGGCTGCCGGTTCTGCCAGGCGGGCATGATCACGCGCCCGGTCCGGGAGCGGTCGATCACGACGATCGGCGAGATGGTCCAGGCGGGCCTGGAGAATACCGGCTTCGAGGAGGTCGGGCTGCTCTCGCTCTCCAGCGCCGACCACTCCGAGATCGGTGAGGTCGCCAAGGGCCTGGCCGACCGGTACGAGGCGGACAAGATCTCGCTCTCGCTGCCGAGCACCCGCGTCGACGCGTTCAACGTGACGCTGGCCGAGGAGCTGACGCGCAACGGCCGCCGCTCCGGTCTGACGTTCGCCCCCGAGGGCGGGTCCGAGCGCATGCGCAAGGTGATCAACAAGATGGTCACCGAGGAGGATCTGATCCGCACCGTCACCACCGCGTACGCGCACGGCTGGCGGCAGGTGAAGCTCTACTTCATGTGCGGGCTCCCCACGGAGACCGACGAGGACGTCCTGCAGATCGCCGAGCTCGCGAAGAAGGTCATCCAGGCCGGGCGCGACGCCTCCAACTCGCGGGACATCCGCTGCACGGTCTCGATCGGTGGGTTCGTGCCGAAGCCGCACACGCCGTTCCAGTGGGCGGCCCAGCTCGATGCCGAGACCACCGACGCGCGGTTGAAGAAGCTGCGCGACACCGTCCGGGAGGACAAGCGGTACGGCCGGGCGATCGGCTTCCGGTACCACGACGGCAAGCCCGGCATCGTCGAAGGCCTGCTCTCCCGCGGCGACCGCCGCGTCGGCGCGGTCATCGAGGGCGTGTGGCGAGACGGCGGCCGCTTCGACGGCTGGAGCGAGCACTTCTCCTACGACCGCTGGATGCGCTGCGCCGAGACGGCGCTGGCCGGCACTGGCGTCGACGTCGCCTGGTACACGACCCGCGAGCGCGACCTCGACGAGATCCTGCCCTGGGATCACCTGGACTCCGGCCTCGACAAGGACTGGCTCTGGGACGACTGGCAGGAGGCCCTGGCCGCGGCCGCGGACCCGGACTCCGCCGCCGACGTCGAGGACTGCCGGTGGACTCCGTGCTTCGACTGCGGCGTCTGCAACACGCTCGGGACGGCGATCGAGGTCGGGCCCACCGGCCGGACCTTGCTGCCGCTGTCCGTCGTCGGGTCGGGTGCCGTGCAGGCGGGCGCCTGAGTGGCGCGCACGCCCGAGGGGCCGCCGCCCCCGCCCACCGTCCAGCGGCTGCGCATCCGTTACGCCAAACGGGGACGCCTGCGCTTCACCAGCCACCGCGACTTCGCGCGCGCGTTCGAGCGGGCGCTGCGCCGCGCCCGGGTGCCGATGGCGTACTCGGCCGGCTTCACCCCGCACCCCAAGGTCTCCTACGCCAACGCCGCGCCGACCGGGGTCGCCAGCGAGGCCGAGTACCTGGAGATCGGCCTCGCGGAGGTCCGCGACCCGGCGCAGCTGCAGGCCGAACTGAACGCCGCCCTGCCCGACGGCCTGGACATCCTGCAGGTCGTCGCGGCCCCGCCGGGCGCGCTGGCCGACCTGCTCCAGGCCTCCCGGTGGGCCATCGAGCTGCCCGGCGTGACCGAGGTCGAGGCCGAGAAGGCGCTCGCCGCGTTCCTCGCGGCCGACGTCGTCGAGGTGACCCGCACCACCAAGAACGGCCCCCGCACCTTCGACGCCCGGGCGGCGGTCGTGGCCGCGACCGTGCGCGTCGCCGAGCGGCGCGACGGGACGGACGGCGACCCCTGTGCGATACTCGAGGTGGTCGTACGGCAAGTCACACCCGCTGTTCGACCCGATGACGTCCTCGCGGGACTCGCCCGAGTTGCCGACCTGCGGCCGCTGCAGTCACCCAGGGTGACGAGGCTGGCGCAGGGCCTGCTCGGTGCTGATTCCGCCGAGGTGCACGACCCGCTGGCCCCTGCACCACCCGGCTGATCGTCACGCCGTCGGAATCACCAGGTTTTGTTCGACCCGCCCGTCCGGACGCTGCCGCCACACCGGCGCGACGGACCAACCCAGACTTAGGTCGCTGCGCGACGCACCTACGCCGACCAGCGCAGGCGCGCCCGGTGACCGGAAACAGAGACAACCGGATGCTCGAGAACGAGCCGACCGGCACCGTCGACACCGACGCCGCCGCTCAGGACAGCACCACCACCACCGACACCGCTCCCGCGCCCCGGCGCCGTCGAGCCGCCGCCCGCCCCGCCGGGCCGCCGGTGGCGGAGACCGCCCCGGAGGCCCCGGAGAGCGCCGCCGAGCCGGTCGCGGAGGAGAAGCCCAAGACCCGCCGGACCCGCAAGAAGGCCGTCGCCGCCGAGCCGGCCCCGGAGCCGACCGCCGAGGCCCCTGCCGAGGGCGCCGCCGAAACCGACGCTGCGGAGACCGTCGAGCCCGTCGCCGAGGAGAAGCCCAAGACCCGCCGGACCCGCAAGAAGGCCGTCGCCGCCGAGCCCGCTCCCGAGCCCGTCGCCGCGGCCGTCGAGGAGCCTGAGGCTGAGCCTGAGGCTGAGCCTGAGGCTGAGCCTGAGGTCGAGGTCGAGGCTGAGGTCGAGGCTGAGGCAACTGCCGACACCGAGTCCACCGACGAAGACGCCGCCGCGCCGGTCCCGCCGACGATGCTGCTGTTCCAGGCGCCCGACCCCGAGGTCGTGCCGCCGCCGCGGCGGCGGTCCCGCCGCACGGCGAGCGCCGCCGACGAGGCGCTCGACGCGGTCGTCGAGAACGTCGAGGACCTGATCGGCGAGGGTCTTTCGATCGACCCGGACGCCGTCGAGGAGGCGCTCGCCGACGCGGGTGCCGACGACGATGACGACGACACCGGCCCGACCCGCCGCCGGCGCCGCCGGGGTGGCCGGGGGCGCCGCGGTCGTGGGGGCCGCGCGGGTGAGGCGTCCGACGCGAACGGCGAGGACGACGCCGACACCGACTCCACCGACGACGAGCGGGCCGAGGACGAGTCCGCCGCCGGGGACGGCGAGGACAACGGCGACGACACCGCCGAGGGCACCTCGCGACGCCGCCGGCGCCGGCGCCGCCGCGGGGACGGCGAGGGCGGGTCCGACGACTCCGAGCCGACCGTCACCCGAACCCGAACCCGCGAGCGGTCGCGGGGGAGCAGCTCCTCCGGTTCCGCCGACGACGAGGTCACCTCGGTCCGCGGCTCCACGCGCCTCGAGGCCAAGAAGCAGCGCCGCCGCGAGGGTCGCGAGGCCGGCCGCCGCCGCGTGCCGATCGTCACCGAGGCCGAGTTCCTGGCCCGGCGCGAGTCGGTCGAGCGCGTCATGGTCGTCCGGCAGGGCAAGGAGCGCACGCAGATCGCGGTGCTGGAGGACGGCGTCCTCGTCGAGCACTACGTGAACAAGCGCGAATCGTCCTCGCTGATGGGCGACGTGTTCCTGGGCCGGGTGCAGAACGTCCTGCCCTCGATGGAGGCGGCGTTCGTCGACATCGGCAAGGGCCGCAACGCCGTCCTGTACGCGGGCGAGGTCAACTTCGAGGGCCTGGAGGGTCAGCCCAAGCGGATCGAGCACGCGCTCAAGTCCGGCCAGTCGGTGCTCGTGCAGGTCACCAAGGACCCGGTCGGGCACAAGGGCGCGCGCCTGACGAGCCAGATCTCGCTGCCCGGCCGCTACCTGGTCTACGTGCCCGAGGGGTCGATGACCGGCATCAGCCGCAAGCTCCCCGACACCGAGCGGGCGCGGCTGAAGGCCATCCTGAAGAAGGTCGTCCCCGAGGACGCGGGCGTCATCATCCGCACCGCGGCGGAGGGCGCCTCCGAGGCCGAGCTCGCGGCGGACGTCGCGCGGCTGGCCAAGCAGTGGGAGGCCATCCAGAAGAAGGCGAAGTCCGCGTCCGCGCCCGCGCTGCTGCACGGCGAGCCCGACCTGACGATCCGCGTCGTCCGCGACATCTTCAACTCGGACTTCACCTCGCTGGTCGTGGCCGGCGACGCCGCCTGGACCGAGGTCTCGGAGTACGTCGACAGCGCCGCGCCCGACCTGCGCGACCGCGTCTCGCAGTGGACCAACGAGCAGGACGTCTTCGCCGCGCACCGCATCGACGAGCAGATTCTCAAGGCCCTCGACCGGAAGGTCTGGCTGCCCTCGGGCGGCTCGCTGGTCATCGACCGGACCGAGGCCATGACGGTCGTCGACGTCAACACCGGCAAGTTCACCGGTCAGGGCGGCAACCTCGAGGAGACCGTCACCCGCAACAACCTGGAGGCGGCGGAGGAGATCGTCCGCCAGCTCCGGCTGCGGGACATCGGCGGGATCATCGTCGTCGACTTCATCGACATGGTGCTGGAGTCGAACCGCGAGCTCGTCCTGCGCCGCCTCGTCGAGTGCCTCGGCCGGGACCGCACCAAGCACCAGGTCGCCGAGGTCACCTCCCTCGGCCTGGTCCAGATGACCCGCAAGAAGATTGGGCAGGGCCTGCTCGAAGCGTTCTCGCACAGCTGTGAGCACTGCAACGGCCGCGGCATCGTCGTGCGCACCGAGCAGCCCGACCGCGCCGCGGCGGTCCCGAAGCCCGGTCCGCCGGCTCAGCGCGGTCCTGCCGACGCGGACGCCCCGGCGGCCTCGGGCCGCTCCCGCCGCCGCCGTGGCGGCCGGGGTCGCAGCGACGCCGACGCGGCCGCCCCGGGCGAGTCGACCGAGCTTCCCGACGAGGCCCTCGCCCTCGAGGCGGAGTCCGAGGCGGACGCAGCTGTCGAGGACACCCCCGCGCTGACCAGCACGGACGTCGACGAGCAGGCCGCCGCGGAGGGCGCCGAGGGAGCCGCCGAGCAGGCCGAGGAGACCGGCCCGAGCACCGTGACCGCCTCGCCGGACGACCCGGACGCGGCGGCCCCGGAGGAGCCGGAGGCGAAGCCCGCGCGGCGCCGTCGCCGGGCGTCCTCGCCGGTGAAGGCCCCGGAACCGGTGACCGCGTGAACCTCGGCGGAAACCTCGGCGGACGCCTCGGTTTGAGGCGAGGTCTCCGGCTCAGGTAGCCTGACCCGTCGGCGCCGCGCGTCATGGTTTCGCGCGCGCCCAACGAGCAGTTCCACAGCAGTTCGCAGTTGTCGTGTATCGATCCACAGAGAGTGAGCCCGCGGTGTACGCGATCGTCCGCGCCGGCGGCCGTCAGGAGAAGGTCGCCACCGGCGACGTCGTCGAGCTCGACCGCGTCAGCGGTGAGCCCGGTTCCACGCTGGAGCTTCCGGCCGTGCTGGTGGTGGACGGTTCGACCGTCACCAGCGACGCCGCCGCTCTGGCGAAGGTGAAGGTCACCGCCGAGGTGGTCGCCCACACCAAGGGCCCGAAGATCGAGATCCTGCACTACAAGAACAAGTCGGGGCACCGCGTCCGCCAGGGTCACCGCTCGAAGCTGACCCAGGTGAAGGTCACCGGCATCACCACCGGGAAGTAGGGGCACGCGTCATGGCACACAAGAAGGGCGCGTCGTCCACGCGCAACGGTCGCGACTCCAACGCGCAACGCCTCGGCGTGAAGCGGTTCGGTGGTCAGGTCGTCAACGCCGGCGAGATTCTCGTCCGCCAGCGCGGCACCCACTTCCACCCGGGGCTGAACGTCGGCCGTGGCGGTGACGACACCCTGTTCGCGCTCGCCGCGGGCGCCGTGCAGTTCGGCACGCGGCGCGGGCGCAAGGTCGTCAACATCGTTCCGGCGGAGTAACCGCCACCGCATTCTTCGTTCCGAGGGTGGCCCGCGCGCTGCGGTCCACCCTCGTCGCGTGTCTGGAGAGAGTTCGTGACCACCTTCGTCGACCGCGTGGTGCTGCACGTGGCTGCCGGCGACGGCGGGGACGGCTGCGCCTCCATCCATCGTGAGAAGTTCAAACCGCTCGGCGGCCCCGACGGCGGCAACGGCGGGCGCGGCGGCGACGTCGTGCTGGTCGTCGACCCGGGCGTGACGACGCTGCTCGACTACCACCACTCGCCGCACCGCAACGCCGGCTCCGGCAAGGCCGGGCAGGGGAGCAACCGCAGCGGCGCGGACGGCGCCGACATCGAGCTGCGCGTCCCCGACGGCACCGCCGTGACCACCACCGACGGGCAGTTCGTCACCGACCTGCTCGGCCCCGGCACCCGCTTCGTGCTCGCCCGGGGCGGCCGCGGCGGCCTCGGGAACGCCGCGCTCGCCTCGACCCGCCGCAAGGCGCCCGGCTTCGCGCTGCTCGGCGAGCCGGGGGAGTCGCTCTCGGTCGTGCTGGAGCTGAAGTCGGTCGCCGACGTCGCGCTCGTCGGGTACCCGAGCGCGGGCAAGTCGTCGCTGATCGCCGCGATGTCGGCGGCGCGGCCGAAGATCGCCGACTACCCGTTCACCACGCTCGTGCCGAACCTCGGCGTCGTGCAGGCCGGCGACGTGCGGTTCACGATCGCGGACGTGCCCGGCCTGATCCCCGGGGCGTCGCAGGGCAAGGGCCTCGGCCTGGAGTTCCTGCGCCACGTCGAGCGGTGCTCGGTGCTCGTCCACGTGCTCGACTGCGCGACGCTGGAGCCCGGCCGCGACCCGATCTCCGACCTCGACGTCATCGAGTCCGAGCTGGCCTCCTACGGCGGCCTGGAGGACCGGCCGCGGATCGTCGCGCTGAACAAGGTCGACATCCCCGAGGGCCGTGACCTCGCCGAGCTCGTGCGCCCCGACCTGGAGGCCCGCGGCCTGCGGGTGCTGGAGGTCTCCGCGGTCAGCCACGACGGCCTGCGGGCGCTCGGCTTCGCGCTCGCGGAACTCGTCACCGCCGCCCGGGCCGCCGCGCCCGCCCCCGAGCCGGAGCGGATCGTCCTGCGCCCCGCCGCGGTCGGGGAGAGCGGTTTCACGGTCACCAAGGAGCAGACCGACGAGGGCGTGGCCTACGTCGTCCGGGGCGAGAAGCCCCGGCGCTGGGTGCGGCAGACGGACTTCTCCAACCCCGAGGCCGTCGGTTACCTCGCCGACCGGCTCGCCCGCCTCGGCATCGAGGAGCAGCTGTTCAAGCTCGGCGCGCAGGAGGGCGACACGGTCATCATCGCCGGCCGCATCTCGCCCGCGGCGCCGGACGGACTCGGCGACGACGCCGTCGTCTTCGACTGGGAACCGACGATCGCCGCGGGAGCCGAGCTGCTCCACGGGCGTCGGGGGACGGACCTGCGCCTGGAGGGGCGGTGACGCCGGCCCGCGCCGGAGGCCGGCGCGGGGACGTCCTCGCCGCCCGCCGGGTCGTCGTCAAGGTCGGGTCGTCCTCGTTGACGACCGCCCGGGGCGGGATCGACTACGAACGCGTCGACGCCCTCGTGGACGTGATCGCCGCGCGGCGCAAGGTCGGGGTAGACGTCGTGCTCGTCTCGTCCGGCGCCATCGCCGCGGGGCTCGCGCCGCTGTCGCTGAGGACGCGTCCGAAGGACCTCGCCACCCAGCAGGCCGCGGCCAGCGTCGGGCAGGGACTGCTCGTCGCCCGGTACGCACAATCCTTTGCCCGCTACGATCTGACGGTCGGTCAGGTGCTGCTGACCGCCGAGGACATGATCCGGCGCGCGCACCACCGCAACGCCCAGCGGACCCTGTACCGACTGCTGGAGATGCGGGCCGTCCCAATCGTCAACGAGAACGACACGGTCGCGACGCACGAGATCCGCTTCGGCGACAACGACCGGCTCGCGGCGCTCGTGGCGCACCTGGTCCACGCGGACCTGCTCGTGCTGCTCTCCGACGTCGACGGGCTCTACGACGGCGACCCCCGCAAGCCGGGCGCGACGCTGATCTCCGAGGTGCGGGGCCCGCACGACCTCGACGGCGTCGTCCTCGGCCGGGCCGGGTCCGCCGGCGTCGGAACCGGGGGGATGGGAACCAAGGTCGACGCGGCGCGCATCGCGACCACGGCCGGCATCCCGGTCGTCCTCGCCGGCGCTGCGTACGCCGACGCGGCGCTGTCGGGGGAGTCGGTCGGGACCCACTTCACGAGGACGGGGCGTCGGGCCGCCACGCGGCTGCTCTGGCTCGCCCACGCGACCACCCCGCGCGGGTCGCTCACGCTGGACGCCGGAGCGGTGAAAGCCGTGGTCGGAGGCCGGAAGTCGCTCCTGCCGGCGGGCGTGACGGGGGTCGCCGGGACGTTCGTCGCCGGAGATCCCGTGGACCTTCTGGACGAAAACGGTCACGCGGTGGCCCGCGGGCTGGTCAACTTTGATGCGGCAGAGATTCCGGGACTGCTCGGGCGTTCCACCCGGGACCTCGCCGCGGAACTGGGACCGGCGTACGAACGCGAGATCGTCCATCGGGACGACCTGGTGCTCTTACGCCACTCTCCGTAACTGACCGGAATCGAAAGGCCACCGTGGACGATCCCTCAGGTGTATTCCGCGGACGGTTGCGCGCCGTCGACGGCAACGGTGGTGACGGTGAGCGACTGTGGCACGTCACCGTCACGGTTGCCGGGCCCGCGGTCTGCCCGGACGAGGTCCGCGCCGGGCTGGAGCGGCTCGGGCTCGACCACCCGTTCCTGATGTCGGGGCGCTACGCCGCCGACCGGGCCGAGGTCCGGTACTGGGAGGAGGCCCCCGACGTCCACGACGCCCTGGCCATGGCGCTGCGCCTGTGGGGGGAGCACCGCATCACCGCGGGCCTCCCGGCCTGGTCGATCGTCGGTCTCGAGGTCGTCGACCGGGAGACCTACCGCCGCCGCGGCCACACCGCGCCCCTGGTCAGCCCCGGCGTCCGCCCCTTCTGACCGCCCCCGGCCCCCCGCCCCGTCAAGAAAGGGTGACACCCTTTTTTGACAGGGCGGCTGACCTGCGGAAATCGCGGTGCGAGGCGCGGGTGGACGCGAACTAGACTCGCAGCCATGAGCGACGAGACCGCTGTCCTCGACACCGCCCGCCGGGCCCGCGTGGCCGCGACCGACCTCGCGGTGGCCTCCCGGGCCACCAAGGACGCCGCGCTGCACGCGATGGCCGACGCTCTGCTCGCCGCGGCGCCGCAGATCCTGGAGGCCAACGCCGCCGACTGCGCGCGCGCCGAGGCCGGGGGCACCCCGCCGGCGATCATCGACCGGCTGCGGCTCGACGACGGGCGCGTCCAGGGGATGGCCCAGGGTCTGCGTGACGTCGCCGGGCTGCCCGACCCGGTCGGCGAGGTCGTCCGTGGCTCGACACTGCCGAACGGTCTGGAGCTGCGGCAGGTCCGCGTCCCGTTCGGGGTCGTCGGGATCATCTACGAGGCCCGCCCGAACGTGACCGCCGACGGAGCCGGCCTGGCGCTGAAGTCCGGCAACGCGGTGCTGCTGCGGGGCTCGTCCTCCGCGAAGGCGTCCAACACCGCGATCGTGGCCGCGCTGCGCGACGGGATCGTGTCCGTGGGCCTGCCCGCCGACGCCGTTCAGCTCGTCCCCGGCGACACCCACGACGCCGTCAAGCACCTGATGCGGGCGCGCGGCCTGGTCGACGTGCTGATCCCGCGCGGCGGGGCGGCGCTGATCAAGTCGGTCGTCGAGGAGTCGACGGTGCCGGTGATCGAGACCGGCGTCGGCAACTGCCACGTCTACGTCGACGCGGACGCCGACCTCGACGTCGCCGAGAAGATCCTCGTCAACGCCAAGGCGCACCGCCCGAGCGTCTGCAACGCCGCCGAGACGGTGCTCGTCCACGCCGACGTCGCCGAGGCCTTCGTGCCCCGCGCCGTGGCGGCGCTGGGCAAGGTCGGCGTCACGGTCCACGGCGACGCCGATGTCGCGCGCCTCGCCCGCGCGGAGGTGGTTCCCGCGACCGCCGAGGACTGGGACACCGAATACCTCAGCCTCGACATCGCGGCCGCCGTCGTGCCCTCGCTCGAGGACGCGATCACCCACATCCGCGAACACGGCTCCGGCCACACCGAGGCGATCGTGACCCGCAGCCAGGGCGCCGCCCGCCGCTTCGTCGCGGCCGTCGACGCCGCCGCCGTCGTCGTCAACGCCTCGACCCGGTTCACCGACGGCGGGGAGTTCGGCTTCGGCGCCGAGATCGGCATCTCCACCCAGAAGCTCCACGCCCGCGGCCCCATGGGCCTCCCCGAGCTGACCAGCACCAAGTACGTCGTCACCGGCGACGGCCACATCCGCGGCTGACCGGACCCCTGCGGGATGACGTCCCGCAGCGGTGGGGTGTCGGCCCTTGTGTGGGCCGACACGGGAGGTCTGCGGGACGTCATCCCGCGAGGAGCTGGGCCTCGATCTCGGCCGGGAGGCCGTGGACGGGACGGTCGGGGCGCTGGGACGGCCGGCCGTCGGACCGGAGCCAGGCCCAGGTGTCGGCGACGGTGTCCCGGACCGGGCGGCAGACCAGGCCGGTCGCGGCGGCCAGGAAGGTGTCGGACTCCAGGAACCCGGCGAACTCGCCGGTCTCCGGGACCCAGCAGGGCAGATGGGTCCACGGTTGCGCGCCGGCGGCGGCGAGGCGGTCTTCGTCGACCCAGACCAGCCGGGCGGCGGAACCGGTCACGTCCACGCAGGCCTGCAGCAGGTCGGCGGTCGTCGCGTGCCCGGAGCGGCTGACGACGTCCACGGGGCCCGCGAGATCGCCCGCGACGCCGTCCAGCAGCCAACGGGCCAGATCACGGGCGTCGACGTACTGCAGGGGTCGGTCGGGCCGTCCCGGGGCCACCACGGGGCCGCCGCGGGCGATCCGGTCCAGCCACCAGGGCAGGCGGCCGATGTCCTCGTGCGGGCCCAGGATCAGCCCCGCACGGGCCAGGACGGCGTCCGGGAAGGACTCCAGCAGGGCGAGCTCGGCCCCGCGCTTGATCGCGGCGTAGTCGCCGTCGGCGGCGGTCGGGTCGCCCTCGACCACCGGCGAGGACTCGTTTGCGTGCGTGCCCCACACGTACACCGACAGCGACGAGACGTACCCGAGCCGCCCCACGCGGCCCCGGAGCAGGCGCGCGGACAGCCGGGCCACGGCCGGCGCCCCCGCCCAGGTGTCGACGACGGCGTCCCAGGTCTGTCCGCCCAGGGCTTCCGCGAGGGCAGCCGCATCGGTCCGGTCCGCAATCCGGACACGGACCCCGGCGGGCAGGGCACCGGTCAGCCCCCGGTGCACCGCGGTGACGTCCCAGCCCCGCGTCAGCGCGTCGTCCACGAGCGCGCGCCCGACGAACCGCGTCCCGCCGAGCACCAGGAGTCGCATGCCGCCCACTCTGCCAAGAACGGGACGTGAAATGCTGCGTCCTGACGCCTGACCGCAGTAGTGAGCCGCACAATCCAGGAGAGCCGACGCCGTGATCGTGCAGACCGTGACCAACATCGTGGTTGCCGCCGAGGCCGAGCACGCCGAGCGCACCCAGCACGAGCCCTACCTGGTCGGGGTCTCGGTGTTCGTCGTGCTCATCCTGATGCTGCTCGGCACGCTGTCCTTCAACCGCCACAAGTGACACCCGCCCGGCGGTGACCCCTGGTGCGGACGCTGCCGTGAGCGCGCCGGGACCTCGCCTCGGGGTGATGGGCGGCACCTTCGACCCGATCCACCACGGGCACCTCGTGGCCGCCGCGGCGGTGGCGGACTCCTTCGGCCTCGACGAGGTCGTCTTCGTGCCCACCGGGCAGCCGTGGCAGAAGGAGGGGCGCGAGGTCGCGCCCGCCGAGGACCGCTATCTGATGACCGTGATCGCGACCGCCTCGAACCCGCGTTTCTCGGTCAGCCGCGTCGACATCGACCGGCCGGGCCGGACGTACACGATCGACACGCTGCGCCACCTGCGCAACGCCTACGGCCCGGGCACCGAGCTGTACTTCATCACCGGCGCGGACGCGCTCTCGGAGATCCTCACCTGGCGCGACCCCGCGACGCTGTTCGAGCTCGCTCACTTCGTCGGCTGCACGCGGCCGGGGCACACACTCGCCGACCCGGGCCTGCCCGGCGCGCGGGTGAGCCTGGTCGAGATCCCCGCACTCGCGATCTCCTCGACGGACTGCCGCGCCCGCGTCGCCACAAACCGGTCCATCCAGTACCTCGTCCCCGACGGCGTCATGCAGTACATCGCCAAGCGCCGCCTCTACCGGTCGTGAGTCGATCGTGAGCGACGACCGGGAGGAGACGCCGCCGGAGCAGACCGGCGAGCAGACGGGCGAGCAGACGGGCGAGCAGGCGCGGGAGAAGGCCTACAGCACCGAGCAGTTCGCGTTCGTCGAGACCGACTCCGAGGCCGACGAGGAGGTCTCGAGCTGGCTGAGCTTCATGAACTCGCGGGCGGGCCGCAAGGTCGACCGGCGGGAGCAGCGGCGGGAGCGCCGGGTCCTGCTCGGGGCGACGCTCGGCCTGGTCGCGCTGATCGCCGGGGTCGTGTTCTGGAAGCCGTGGAGCACGTCGGGGAAGTCGGTCGACACCGGCCACCACGTCATGGGCGCCGACCGCGTCGCGGTGCTGTTCCAGGTGCAGGCCACGAACTCGGAGGCTGCCACGTCGGCGATCCTGCTCCACGACCGGCGCGGCGGGGGCAAGGGCGCGCTCGTGACCGTGCCCGCCGACCTCGTCCTGCCCGTCGAGGGGGAGGGCCGCCTGACGGTCCGTAGTGCGCTCGCCGAGGCGGGTCCGACGCTGACCCGCGAGGCCCTCGCGGAACTGCTCGGCGTCCCGCTCGTCGGGAGCTGGGTCCTCGACCAGACCGAGTTCACCCTGCTGGTGGACCGCCTCGGCGGAATCCGTGTCGGCGGCCAGACGCTGACGGGGGCTCAGGCCCTCGCGCGGGTTCGCAACGCCGACGCTGCGAAGGACGTCCTGACCGCGTTCACCGGCGCCTTCCCGGGCGCGTTCGGCGCCGGCCGCGACCTGCTCCTCGACTTCGGCATCCTCGCCGCGCCGGGGCTGCCGGTCGACCTGCTCGGCGCGGTCGTCACCGGCCTGTCCCGGGACGGCGCCGCGGGCAAGCTCGGCGTCGGCGTCCTGCCGCTGGACGACTCGGGCCACGGGTTGAACGTGGCCGCGGCGCTGCCGGTCGTCCGCGACCTGCTCGGCGGCGAACCGGGCGAGGGCCGCGGGGACGCGACGCCGCGCATCCAGGTCCAGCTCGCCCCGAACGCCGGCATCCGGGAGCCGGACGTCCGCGCCGACGTCCTCAACGCCGGCTACGAGTACCTCGACGGCGGTGCCGCGCCCGCCGGGGCGGCGAGCGTCGTCCTCGTCCGGCCCTCGCTGCCGGACGCGCAGGCGCTCGGGGAGACGATCGCGATGACGCTCGGTCTGCCGACCTCGGCGGTGAAGCTCTCCGACGACGTGCCCTTCACCGCCGACGTTCTCGTCGTGCTCGGCCCGCGCGCGAAGGGCTGACCCGCCCTCCTACGGCATCACTGCGACGTCCCGTTCGCGCAGCAGCAGGGTCACGCTGGCCGCGAGCGTCCACAGCAGGAACAGCACGTGCGGGACGACGAACAGGAACGGTCCGGTCAGCGCGACGACCCCGACGACGAGGGCCGCGATCCGCAGCCACTCCGGCACCAGGTGCGCGCCGCGGAGCGCGAAGAACAGCGGGATCAGGAAGCCGGCGAGCGCGTAGGGCAGCGGCAGGAAGATCGTCCCGAAGTAGAGCCCGTCGATCGTCCGGAGCAGGTCGGCGTCGTCGGGGATCGGGGTGTCGCCGAGCTCGTACCCGAACGGGATCAGCCCGGCTCCGAGCCCGGCGACCATCATCAGGCACCCGGCCGCGACGCCGGCCGCGTAGAACGCGTCGGTGCCGACCGCGCCGGAGAGCCGGCGCCGCAGCGCCGCCACCAGCCACAGGAACGCCACCCCGGCGAGCAGCATCGCGATCGAGGCCGTCATCCCCTGGCCCCGGTTGCCGCTGTCCTCCCAGTAGGAGGTCCACTCCCGGTTCGAGGCGTCCCCCTCGGGGGTGTTCATCACCGTGAAGGAGATCAGGAACAGCGCGACGAAGAAGATCCCGGACAGCGGCCCCACCGCGTGCACCGCCGGCGCGGACCGGGGCGCGACGGGGGCCGGGGCCGCAGCGACGGGGGCCGCCGGTGCCGCAGCGACGGGGGCCGGGGCCGCCGGTGGCGCCGCAGGTGGTGTGGCGTCCGGCACGTCGTCGGGGGTGCCGACCACCTCGGACGCGGAGGTCGGGGCGGCGACCGGGTCCTCGAACTCGACGCCCGGCGGCAGGTCGGGGTCGGGGGACGCGGGTGGGGTGGGAGCGGTCGGAGTGGCCATCGGGGCACCTCCCTGGGGCTCGTCGTGGAGCGAATCTGGCACTGCCCGACCCGGGAGGCAAGGTCGGCGGTCCCCGGGACGTGGCATGCTGAGTGGGCCCGGGCGCACTGGCGCCCCGATCGGAACTCGAGGACGTTGACCGCATCACCCCGCGCAGTCGAACTGGCGATCGCCGCGGCCGAGGCCGCCTCCGACAAGCTCGCCGCCGACATCCTCGCCTTCGACGTCAGCGATCAGCTGTTCATCACGGACATCTTCGTGCTCTGTTCCGGCTCGAACGACCGGCAGGTCAAGTCGATCGTCGACGAGATCGAGCACCGGCTCAAGCAGCTCGGGGAGCGCCCCGTCCGCCGCGAGGGGGAGCGGGAGGGCCGGTGGGTCCTGCTCGACTACGCCGAGATCGTCGTGCACGTCCAGCACACCGAGGACCGGATGTACTACGCGCTCGAGCGGCTCTGGAAGGACTGCCCGAGCATCGAGCTGCCCGAGGCCGTGCGGATGAGCCGGCTGCGCGCGGCGGGCGACTCCGCCTGACGTGGTCCGCCTGACGTGGAACTGAGCCGAACGTGAACCACGACGGGAGCGCGCGCCGGCGCGTCGTCGTCTGGCGGCACGGCCAGACGACGTGGAACTTCGACGGCCGCTTCCAGGGCCAGTCCGACGTCGAACTCGACGCGACCGGGATCGAGCAGGCCGCGCGGGCGGCGCAGATCCTCGCGGCGTTGGCGCCGACCACGATCGTGTCCTCCGACCTGAGCCGCGCGCGGGCGACCGCGGAGGCGCTGGCGAAAGTGACGGAGCTTCCGGTCGCCCTCGACGAGCGGCTGCGTGAGACTTTCCTCGGGACCTGGCAGGGCCGCACCCGCGCCGAGGTCGAGGAGCTCTTCCCGGGCGAGGCCGCGGCCTGGCTCGCGGGCGGGCTCGAACGCCGTGGCGGCGGCGAGCACATGACGGAGGTCGCGGACCGCGCCGTCGCCGCCGTCCTCGACGCCCTCGCCCCGCTCCCGCCCCGGGCGACGCTGGTCGCGGTGACCCACGGCGGCGCGGGCCGGGTCCTGATCGCGCAGATGATCGGCCTCCCGCCCGAGCAGTGGAAGGTCCTCGGCGGGCTCGCGAACTGCTGCTGGTCCGTGCTGTCCGAGCGTCCCGGCGGCGACGCCGGCCCGCGCTGGGTCCTCACCGAGCACAACGCCGGTACCCTCCCGCAGCCGGTCCTGTCCGACGACCGCTGACGGTTCGTCAGTCAGACCCGGCGTCAGGCCCCCGGCACCCGCCGACTGGAGTCGCGGACCTCGCCGACGAGTTCCTCGAGAACGTCCTCGAGCATGAGGACGCCGCGGATGCGTCCGGTCGCGTCGGTCGCGGCCGCGAGGTGGCTCCCGGCGGCCTGCAGAACCCGGAGCGCCTCGGAGAGCGGCGCGTCGGCGGACACGCGGACGAGCGGACGGATCGCGTCGGGCGGCATGGGCTCGTCCGGACCGGCGTCGCGGAGGACGTCCTTGACGTGGACGTAACCCACGAGCGACTCGTCGTCACGGACGCCGAACCGGGAGAACCCGGTGGCGGCGCAGCGGGCCTCGACGTCGCCGCACGTGGCGGCCCGCGAGACCGTGCTGAACGCGTACTCCGGGATGACGAGGCGTTCGACCGAGCGGTCCTCGAACTCCAGCGCGCCGTGGAGCAGCTCGTACTCCTCGGCGTCGAGCAGGCCCTCGCGGTGCGACTCCTCGACGAGCTCGGCGACCTCGTCCCGCGTGTAGGTGGACCGCACCTCGTCGGCGGGCGGAATGCGCAGCAGGCGCAGCACACCGTTGGCGATCGCGTTCAGCGAGACCACGAACGGCTTGAGCACCGCGACGACGGCCACCAGCGCCGGCCCGAGGACGAGCGCAGCGCGTTCGGGGCCGGCGATCGCGATGTTCTTCGGCACCATCTCGCCGAGCACGACGTGCAGGGCGACGACGAGGGTGAGCGCGACCGCGAACGCGATCGGGTGCAGTGCATCCTCGGGCAGGCCCGCACGCTCCAGCCACGGTTCGAGCAGGTGCGCCACCGCGGGCTCGCCGATGGCGCCGAGGCCGAGCGAGCAGATCGTGATGCCGAGCTGGGCGCCCGCCATCATCTGCGAGACGTTGCCCATCGCGCCGAGGGTGATCTCGGCCGCACGGGAGCCGGCGGCCGCGCGCGGTTCGATCTGGGTGCGGCGGGCGGAGATCAGCGCGAACTCCGCGCCGACGAAGAACGCGTTGAACGCGAGCAGCAGGACGGCGACGCCGAGTGCGGTGGAGTCGCTCACGAGGCGTCCACCGTCAGTTCGACGCGGTCCACCCGGCGCCGGTCCATCGACAGCACCGCGAGCCGGGCCGGTGCGGTCGCCGCCTCCCGGGCGTCCGCAGGCGTGCTCTCGGTCCGGACCTCGACGGCGACGGTGTCGCCGACCTCCGGCAGGCGGCCGAGTTCGTGCAGCACCAGGCCCGCGACCGTCTCGTAGACGTCGGAGTCCGGCAGCGCGACGCCGGTACGGTCACGCACCTCGTCGACGCGCAGCAGGCCCGACAACGACCACACTCCGGCGCGCAGCGGACGGACCGGCTGGTCGCCGGGGTCGTGCTCGTCCGCGATCTCGCCGACGAGCTCCTCGACGAGGTCCTCCAGCGTCACGACGCCGGAGACCCCGCCGTACTCGTCGACGACGACCGCCATCTGCAGCCCGTGCTCGCGCAGGCGGGCGCTGAGCGAATCGAGGTCGAGAGTGTCCGGAACGAGCACCGGCGGGGAGGCGATCGCGGCGACCGACACCTCCCCGCGGCGCTCGGCCGGGACGGCCACCGCCTGCTTCACGTGCACGAGGCCGCGGACGTCGTCGGCGCTGTCGCCGAGGACGGGGAACCGGGACAGCCCGGTCTCGCGCGCGAGCGCGATGACCGCGGACGCCGGGTCGTCGGCGTGCACCGACCGCACTCGGACGCGCGGCGTGCGGATGTCGCCGGCGGTGCGGTCACCGAAGGCGAGGGAACGCTCGAGCAGGGTCGCGGTCGGGGAACCGAGCACGCCCTCCAGGGCGGAGCGGTGCACCAGCGACGCGAGCTCCTCGGCGGAGCGGGCGGACCGCAGTTCCTCCTGCGGCTCGATGCCGAAGCGGCGCAGGATCGCGTTGGCCGCGCCGTTGAGCACGCGGATCGGCCCGCGGTTCAGCCTCGTGAAGCCGCGTTGGAAGCCCTGCGTGGCGCCGGCCACCGCCAGCGGCCGCGCGATCGCGAGGTTCTTCGGCACGAGCTCGCCGAAGATCATCGTGACCGCGGTCGCCAGCGACAAGCTGATCGTCAGAGCGACGGGATGCACCCAGCCCTCGGCGACACCGGCGTCGCGGAGTGGTCCGTCGACGAGCCGCGCGATCGCGGGCTCTGCGAGGAACCCGATCGCGAGGTTCGTCACGGTGATCCCGACCTGCGCCCCGGAGAGCTGCGTCGACAGCGTCTGCAGGGCGCGCTGGGTCCCGCGCGCGGCACGGTCGCCGTCCGCGGCGGCGCGGTCGACCGCGGCCCGGTCGACGGTGACGAACGAGAACTCCGCCGCCACGAACAGGCCGCACGCGGCCACGAGGGCGAGGGCGATCAGGAGGAAGGCGGCCTCGGTCACGAGGTGCGCCCGTGGAGTGCGCGCGGGGCGAGGCGGCCGGATACCGCCCCGCCCGGTCTATGGGCCGGGATGGACACATTTGAAGGAACGACGGCGTGGGGCCGCGAGTTCCGCCCTTCGGCGAGTCGCAGCCCTACTTGGAGACCTTCACGGTCGCGGAGGCCGACGTCGCGGGGCCGAGGTCCGCGCTAGCTGCTTTCCGGATGCGGTACACGACCTTGCCCGCCTTCACCGGACGGACCGAGAAGGAGTATCTGCCCTGGGCGTTCGTCTTCGACGCCTTCACCGGCTTCCACGCCTTGCCGACCTTCTGCTCCAGCACGATCGGCAGACCCGGATCCGCCGGATTCATCGCACCCTTGATCGCGATGCTCTTCCCGATCCTGACTTTGGCCGGGGCAGAGATGCTCACCGTCGGAATCACGAAGGTCCGGGCGATCGCGCTGGTGGCGCCGGCGGCGCGATTGGTGGCCGGGTGAACCCAGCGGTACTCGGTGTTGCGGAGCGGAACGTGGCGCCAGAACAGAGATCCGTCCGCCGCGGAAGTGACGGCGGCCGTCGGTGTCCACGCGGTGGTTCCGGCGCGGCGGCTCTCCAGTCGAACTGGTTCGCCTGCGATGCCGGTGCCGCCGGACACCTGAGTCAGCCGACCTGTGACGGTGGCGGGGCGTCCGGTCGTCACGCCCGGCGTGGCCGCGCCGGTGACCGCCGCCGGCACCGGTGTGGACACCGGCGTGGGCGTGGGCGTGGGGGTCGGCGTGGGCGTCGGTGTGGGCGTGGGGGTCGGTGTGGGCGTGGAGGTGGGCGTGGGGGTCGGCCGGTCGGGGATCGTCACCGGAACGATCACGCTGGGCGGCGCGACGGAGCCGTTTTCGGCCCAGGCGAACATCCCGATGTGCAGCGTCTGTCCCGGCTGCAGCAGTGGACCTCCGAGTGAGCCCGCGCTGGCCCCCTCGACCGGCCCGAAGCGAGTGAAGTACACGCCGCGTGAGGTGTCCGCTGCCGCTGTCCAGGATCCGAGCTGGGAGCCGGAGTTCGCCGAGAGTCCGGACGGGGACATCCAGGCGCGCACATTGATGTTCCACGGACCGCGGGACGGCGCATGAACGATCGCGGTGACGCGGTGCAAACCGTTGACAAGACCGGCGCTGACTTCGAGCACCGGTGCCGGTCCGTCATAGGACGCTCCACCGGGCCGCAGACTCAAGAGCGACGCCGTCCCCGACGTGTTGTCGGTGAGCAAGACCTGGCCGTCCCGGCCGGACGAGATCACCGCGCCGCTCGGTCGGTGGAGCACCGTGTTTCCGAGCCAGGGGCCCATGACGACGACCTGGGCCCCGTCCGGCCGGTCGTGCCATACCGTGGTTCCGCCGGTTACGGAAAAGGTGGACCCGTCAGGAGTCACAGCGAACGAGTCGCCCCGCATACCGCTGCGGACGCGGAGCACGCCGTTGTCGTCAATCTGATGGATGCCGCCGTAGTGGGCGATGACCAGCCGACCCGTCGCTGGATCGACGCCGAGCCATCTGACGGTTCGGAGGGCGGCACCGATCGCCGTCTGGTCGTCGGCGAGCGCAGCGACCTCACCAGAGGCGCCCGGTCGCCCGGCCGCGACCTGGAGCGAGCCTCCCGTCGCCGGAATGCTGAGCACCGTGGCCTCGTGGGAGATGTACAGCGTTGCGCCGTCGGGGCTCAGAGCCAGACGCGGCGTGCGCAGCGCGGCCTCCGTGCCTGGTACTCCCGGTCCCGGCAGAACGGTTCCACCGCCCACGAGCGCGCTCAGCGTGCCGTCCGGAGTCAGTGAGTACACCGCGTGCAGCGGATCTTCGGCGAAAGGGGTGGCGCTGGGGATGCGGCTGCCGTAGTACAGCGTGCCGTCCGGCCCAACGGTGATCGAAGGGGCCGCGGAGCCGTACGTGGCGGCGAGTTGTTCCGGGCTCAGGAGCGCTTGCAACGTCGCCGAGTCACCCTCGCCCCGGAACGTGTAGACACCGAACTGCGTCGCCACTACAGGTGAACCGTCGGCGTATGCCGCAACGGCGGACACGGAGCTGAGGTAGGCGCGAGACAGCGGCGTTCCGCTCGGGGAATCGATGCGGCGATGACCAGGGTTGAGGCCCGCAACGACCGTGCCGGAGCGTGGGGCCTGGGAGCCGTCGTAGGCGAAAGCGCGGACATTGCCGCACGACACCAACGAGGCCTCGGCCTCGGCGACGACGGCGGCCACGTCGAAATCCGGGCAGGCTCCGACGTCGGGCGTCTTACCCTCGGTCGCATCAGCGCCTGCGATGGTCCGCAGCGTGCCTCCGACACGGAAGGTGCGGACCACACCGCCTTCCGCGTACACGATGCGCTCGCCGTCCGGGCTGACGGCGATGGCCGTTGGTTGCACCCGCAGGGTCTCCGGCGTCATGCCGTCGAGGGGACCGACTGGGTCGGGCCAGGAACCGGGCCCGGCAACGACCTCCAGTTCGCCGACGGGTCGTATCCGCTCGATGCGTGTCTCGGCCGACAGCACGATCGTGCCGTCGGCTCCGGCGGAGGCAAGCCTGCTCGTGTGCTCGGCGAGTCGGCTCACGTCGCCGCCCGGGCCGATGAGCTCGGTAACGCCCGCACTGTTGTTCGGCTCCGTCTGTCGGCTGACCACGATCGCGCCGTCGCGGCGGGCCGTCAGCACGATGCTGAACAGTGACGTTCGATCACCCTTGAACACTTCGGAGATGCCGTCAGGCGCGACCTGCAACGCCCAGACCGTGTCCCACGTCGTGAGCGCGTAGATTGCGCCGGTCTCGGTGGGCCAGGCCCCGGCGATGCTGCGCACCCCGAGGACGTCCGCAGGCAAGAGGGGAACGTCGCTCGCGGCGTCGATCTTCCCGGTTGCCGCATCCACTCGCCGCCACGACTGGTCGTCCCAGATCAAGAGATTTCCGGACGGCTCCCGGAACATTTGGTCAGCGCCCACGAACGCCTCGTCCGCGGGTCCGCCGTTCCCGCTGCCTCCCTCGAACAGGACGTCGAGCCCGGTGGTGGGTGTGCTGGTGGCGGTGGCCGACGGCACCGTCAGGGCGAGTGGCGTCACGATCGTGGCGGCGGCGAGGAGCGCTCCCGTGACCCACGCGGCTTGGCGGCGGAGCACGTCGGTCCCCTTCGGCAGCGTTCGAGCAACCCGATGGGGCGCTCCGTCCTCATCGTCGGCTCTGAGCGCGTTGCGGTTGATCGTCGGTTCAGTCCGAATCGGGATGGCCCTTTCGGCCCATCGCCCCGCCGGTAATGGGCGCGAGGGTTGCGCGGCCCCCTCACTAGACTCGGTCCAATGAGCGAGCGCGCAGATGAGGTTTCCGGCGGGGACGCCCCGAAGTTCCGCTACACCGCGGCGCTCGCCAACGAGCTGGAACGCCGTTGGCAGGACCGGTGGGAGGCGGAGGGCACGTTCGAGGCGCCCAACCCCGCCGGGCCGATGGCCGAGCCGGAGAAGGTGGCCGGCCGGGAGAAGCTCTTCGTGATGGACATGTTCCCGTACCCCTCCGGGTCGGGACTGCACGTCGGGCACCCGCTGGGCTACATCGCGACCGACGTCTACGGCCGGTACAAGCGGATGACGGGCTACAACGTCCTGCACTGCCTGGGGTACGACGCGTTCGGCCTGCCGGCCGAGCAGTACGCGGTGCAGACCGGTCAGCACCCGCGGGTCACGACCGAGGCGAACATCGCCAACATGCGCCGTCAGCTGCGCGCGCTGGGCCTGGGGCACGACCCCCGCCGGTCGATCTCCACGACGGACACCGACTACTACCGGTGGACGCAGTGGATCTTCCTGCAGATCTTCAACTCCTGGTACGACACCGAGGTCGACAAGGCCCGGCCGATCGCCGACCTGATCGCGCAGTACGCCGACGGCTCGCGGCCGACGCCGGACGGCCGCGCGTGGGACGAGCTGAGCGAGCGCGAGCGCCGCGACATCATCGACTCGCACCGCCTGGCGTATCTCTCGCACGCTCCGGTGAACTGGTGCCCCGGCCTGGGCACCGTGCTGGCGAACGAGGAGATCACCGCCGACGGCCGCAGCGAGCGCGGCAACTTCCCGGTCTTCAAGCGCAACCTGCGCCAGTGGATGATGCGCATCACCGCCTACGCCGACCGGCTGATCGCCGACCTCGACGGACTGGACTGGTCCGACGCCATCAAGCTGATGCAGCGCAACTGGATCGGCCGGTCGCAGGGTGCGCGCGTCGACTTCGCGGTGACGACCGCGGCCGGTGCCGCCGAGAACATCACCGTCTTCACGACGCGTCCCGACACGCTGTTCGGCGCGACGTACATGGTGCTCGCGCCCGAGCACCCGATGGTCGACGACCTGCTGCCGGCGCAGTGGCCGGGTGAGCTGCCCGAGTCGTGGACCGGCGGGCACCCGACGCCGGCGGCGGCGGTCGCGGCGTACCGGACCGCGGCGATGTCGAAGTCCGACGTCGAGCGCCAGGTCGACGCGAAGGAGAAGACCGGCGTCTTCACCGGCGTCTACGCGACGAACCCGGTGAACGGCGAGGCGATCCCGGTCTTCGTCGCCGACTACGTCCTGATGGGCTACGGCACCGGTGCGATCATGGCGGTGCCGGCCGAGGACGACCGCGACTGGGCCTTCGCCGAGGCGTTCGGCCTGCCGATCCGGCGCACGGTCTCCCCGCCCGACGACTGGGCCGGCGGCCCGTGGACCGGCGAGGGCGTTTCCATCAACTCGGCGAACGACGAGATCTCGCTGAACGGCCTGACCATGGCGGCCGCGAAGGAGCGGATCACCGAGTGGCTGGTGGCCAAGGGGCTGGGCGAGGCCACCGTGCAGTACAAGCTGCGCGACTGGCTGTTCAGTCGGCAGCGGTACTGGGGCGAGCCGTTCCCCGTCGTGTACGACGAGCACGGTGTGGTGGGCCTGCCGGACCACATGCTGCCGGTCGAGCTGCCCGAGGTGGAGGACTACTCGCCGCGGACGTTCGACCCGAATGACGCGGACTCAGATCCGGAGTCTCCGCTCGCCCGAGCGACCGAGTGGACGACCGTCACGCTCGATCTGGGCGACGGGCCCAAGGAGTACCGGCGCGAGACCAACACGATGCCGCAGTGGGCGGGCTCGTGCTGGTACGAGCTGCGGTACCTGGATCCGACCAACTCCGAGCGGTTCGTCGACCCCGAGAACGAGCAGTACTGGATGGGCCCGCGGAACGCGGACGACCCCGGCGGCGTCGACCTCTACGTTGGCGGGGTCGAGCACGCGGTGCTGCACCTGCTGTACGCGCGGTTCTGGCACAAGGTGCTCTACGACCTGGGCCACGTCTCGTCGTCCGAGCCGTTCCGTCGCCTGTTCAACCAGGGCTACATCCAGGCCTACGCCTACCGCGACGCGCGCGGCGTGCTCGTGCCGGCCGAGGACGTCGTCGAGGGTGCGGACGGCGTCTGGACCTACAACGGCGAAGAGGTCACCCGCGAGTACGGGAAGATGGGCAAGTCCCTGCGCAACTCCGTCACGCCGGACGACATGTTCGACGCCTATGGCGCCGACACCCTGCGCCTGTACGAGATGGCGATGGGCCCGCTGGACGTCTCCCGGCCGTGGGACACCCGCGCGGTCGTGGGCTCGTTCCGGCTGCTGCAGCGGATCTGGCGCAACGTCGTCGACGAGAACACCGGCGAGCCGACGGTGCAGGACCGGCCCGTCGACGTCGAGACCGCGCGCGTGCTGGCGCGGACCATCGACGGCGTCGGCCGCGACATGGACAACCTGCGGTTCAACACCGCGATCGCGAAGCTGACCGAGTGCAACAACCATCTGACCCGCGTCGTGAGCGCGGAGGGTGGGCTGCAGCGCGAGGTCGCCGACGCGCTGGTGCTGATGATCGCGCCGCTGACCCCGCACATCGCGGAGGAGCTGTGGGCCAAGCTCGGCCACACCGGCTCGCTCGCCTACGAGCCGTTCCCGGCCGCCGACCCGGCCCTGCTGGTCGAGGACACCGTCACCTGCGTCGTCCAGGTCAAGGGCAAGGTCCGCGACCGCCTCGAGGTTCCGGCCGACATCACCGAGGAGGCGCTGGTCTCACTCGCCCTCGCCTCCGAGGCGGTCCAGCGCGCCCTCGACGGGGCGGGCGTCCGCACCGTCGTCGCCCGCCCCCCGAAGCTGGTCAACGTCGTCCCCGCCTGACCGCCGCTGTCGAAAAAGGGTGACACCCCTTACTCCGCAGTAAGGGGTGTCACCCTTTCTTTTCCACAGGCGCCGCACGGTCGACGTTGTCCACAGGTCCGCGCCTGTGTGGCCCGCGAGGCGGCGAAGCCGTCTACCGTCCGGGCGTGGGTCTGCGTGCGGGGTCGGGTCGCGTCGCCGAGGCCCGGGCACGCGCGGAGCTCCGGCTGCGGGACCTCTTCGCGGTCGGCCCGGGGCCGGTGGCTGTCGACGCCGCGGACCCGGACTCCGCCGACTCGGATCCCGCCGACGACGGATCCGCAATCGGCCGGGTCCGGATCGGCCTCGACCGGCGGGCGGTCGGGGCGCTGCTCGTGATCGCGCTCGGGGGAGTGGTGATCGCCGGGGCCGTCGTCCTGCGCTCGCGGCCGCACGTCGAGGACGTCGGGCCCGCGGCGCTGGTCGCTCCCGGCTCGCCGGTGCCGGGGGTCTCGGCCGCTCCCGGCCTCGCGCCGCCGAGCATCGTCGTCGACGTCCAGGGCAAGGTGCGCCGGCCCGGGGTCGTGCAGTTGCCCGCCGGGTCGCGGGTGCTCGACGCGCTCACCGCCGCCGGCGGCCCCCGCCCCGGCGTCGGGACGACCTCGCTCAACCTCGCCCAACTCCTGACCGACGGCGAGCAGATCGTCCTCGATCCCGGGGGAGCCGGGGGAGCCGCGGGCATCGGCTCCGACGGCCTGGTGAACCTCAACACCGCGACCCTCGCCGACCTCGACAGCCTCCCCGGCGTCGGCCCCGTCCTCGCCCAGCGGATCCTCGACTGGCGCTCCGAGCACGGCCGCTTCTCCTCGGTCGAGGAACTGCAAGAGGTGCCGGGCATCGGCCCGAGCACCTTCGCCGACCTCAAGGACCGCGTCCGGGTATGAGCGTCTGTCGGCCGTCGCAGCAGGACGTGGGACGCTGACGTCGTGGCTATCAGTCGAGCCGACAGGCGCGCCTTACGTAGTGAACGAGCGCGTGCTGAGTTCGGCCGAGACGCTGACGTCGCGCTCGACGTGTTGGAGCTGACCGAGTTCGCCTGGCACGACTGCTACAACGAGATCACACCGCCCGATGAGGTGGTGGATGACATCTTCGTGGTGGCGCAAGGGAACCTCGCGACATTCGTCCGCATGGCCCGGCTGGCGGTAGAGGACTTTCGCGACCTGCGCCTGGCTGCCGATGCCGTTCGCGGGCGCTGAAGCTGCAATTCGTTACGCGGGTGCCGCGTGGGGCATTCACGTCCCACACCAGTAACGAATTGCGGCTCCAGCGTCCGCTTGTGGCCGCGCGCCCGCATCGTCGGCAGGCTCGCGCGCAGCGACTAATCACCGGTCAACCCGTCACAACTGAGTCCGTGTGCTCGCCCAGCGGATCCTCGACTGGCGCTCCGAGCACGGCCGCTTCTCCTCGGTCGAGGAACTGCAAGAGGTGCCGGGCATCGGCCCGAGCACCTTCGCCGACCTCAAGGACCGCGTTCGGGTGTGACTGGCCGCCGATGCCGTCCGTGGACGCTGAAGCTGCAATTCGTTACACGGGAAGTGTCGTGAGGCGCCCCGATTGCCACTGCTGTAACGATCTGCAGCCTCAGTGTCGGCCGCCGAGATCTCTTTGGCTGGTCAGCCGGCGCGCTGCTCGCGTCGGTAATCGTCCAGGGCGTCGGGGTGGATGTGCGCGATGCCGTCCACCATCACCGCCGCAATGCGCTTCTCGATGACAGCCTTGGCGAGCTCTGGGCCGGGGATTCCGCTCGCACGCGCAGCCTCGGCGAGCGTGAGCGCCCCCAAGCGATGGGCCTTCTCGGCGATCGACTCGGACACCTCAGCCTCCTGCGGTGAACAGCGTAGGGCGAATCGGTCAGACCTGAACCTGACGCAGCGTCACGAGAATCACCCGATCGGCGTTGGGCCGTTCGCGTGACGGGCGGGGCGGGGCAATGGAACGGGGAGCCATGCTCGGACCAGCACCGGTAGATGCCGGACCGGTGGGGGCGTTCGGGGGACGTTGTGGTCGGTCCAGGGGGCCGGCGGGGGCGGGGAATCGCTCTCGTCGTCGCGCCGGTACTGGTGGCGGGGTTGTCGGTGGCGGTCGCGCTGGGGGCGCGGCACGCCAGTGCACCGGCGGAGACGATGACGCCCGTCGCCGCGGAGACCGAGCGGACCCGTCCGCTGCTGCCGCACACCCGCACGGACTGTGCGGTGCAGAAGTGCGTCGCGCTGACCTTCGACGACGGGCCCGGGGCGCAGACCCGGACGCTGCTGCGGATGCTGCGGCGCGCGAATGCGGTCGCGACGTGGTTCCCGATCGGGGAGGTTGCCGCCGCGCATCCCGAACGGCTGCGGGCGATCGCGCGCGCCGGTCACGAGATCGGCAACCACTCCTGGTCCCACCCGGTGCTGCCGCGGCGGGGCAACCTCGCGGTGGCGGGGGAGATCACCCGCACCGCCGACGTGGTCGAGCGTGCGACGGGCGTGCGTCCTCGACTCGTGCGTCCGCCCTACGGCGCGATCTCGCCGCGGGTGCGGGTCGCGCTCGGGCACCTCGGTGCCCCGATCGTGCTCTGGGACGTCGACCCGCTCGACTGGAAGTACCGCGACGCCGACCTCGTCCATCGCAACGTCGTCGACGTCGTGCGGCCGGGGTCGATCGTGCTGCTGCACGACATCCACGCGAGCACGGTCGCGGCGGTGCCGCTGATTCTCGCCACGCTCGCCGGGCAGGGCTACACGTTCGTCGGGGTCTCCGACCTGTTCGACGCCCCGCTGCGGGCGGGCCGGGTGCACACCGACCGCGCCGTGTCCTGATCCAGGGTCTTGACCAGGGCTTTTCTGAACCGTCTTCAGTTTCACAGCGCTGTCCGATTTACCCGGTATGCCCCGATTCCGTACGATCCTCGCGTTCGGACGGAAGAAGGCAGGCATGACCGAGGCAGGTACGGCCCGGCGGCGGATCGCCGCGGTGGCCGGCATCGTCGCGCTCGGACTCTGCCTGTCGGCGACGGTCGTAGTCGTCGCACGCACGGCCGGGTCGGACGAGGCGGCGGCCAAGCCGGTCGCGTCCGCCTCGAACCTCGCCGCCGAGGACTCCGACGTCCTCAGCGAGGAGCAGGCCCGCGCCCGCGACCGTGCGCAGCTCGCCGCCGAGCGCGCGCGGCTGCTCGGGCTGCAGCCCCCGGCTCCGGCGGACGAGGTGGCCCCGGCGCCCGCGGTGACGGGGGACGTCGACTGCGCCGTGATCAAGTGCGTCGCGCTGACCTTCGACGACGGCCCCGGCGCGCAGACGAGCCAGGTGCTCGCCGCGCTCGCGGAGTACAACGCGGTCGCGACGTGGTTCCCGCTCGGCGAGATGGTCATCGACAACCCGGACGCCCTGCGCGCGATCGCGGCGGCCGGCCACGAGATCGGCAACCACTCCTGGTCGCACCCGCAGCTGACGGCGCTGCGCGAGAAGGACGTCGACCGGCAGATCACCCGCACCGCCGACCTCATCGCCGAGGTCATCGGGGTCCGCCCGACGCTGGTCCGCCCGCCGTACGGGTCGGTCTCGCGCCGGGTCAACGGCGAGCTCGCCCGGCTGCAGGCGCCGATCATCCTCTGGGACGTCGACCCGCTCGACTGGCGCTACCAGAACACCGACCGCGTCCACCGCAGCGTCGTGCGCCAGACCAAGCCCGGCTCGATCGTGCTGCTGCACGACATCCACCGGACGACGGTCGCAGCGGTACCGCGCATTCTGCGCTCGCTCGCCCACCGCGGCTACACGTTCGTGACGGTGTCTGCGCTGTACGGCAACAGCCTGCAGGCCGGCCGCGCCTACACCGACCGCCGCGCCGACCTCGGTCGCTGAGTTTTCCCCAGGGCGCACACCTCCGAAGTTGTCCACAGCGCCGGCCGGCGGGGTCAACGGCCGTCGTAGCGTCCGCCGGTGGACCGGATCGATCTGCGCCTCCTCCCGGCGGCCGCCGCGGCCTGGCTGGCCGCGTGGGTCACGCCGACGGTGCACCGGACGACGGTTGCCGTCGCCGTGCTCGGCGCGGGCGTCGCGGCGGTGCTCCTGGTCCGGTCCCGCACCGCAGGCGCGACCGTGCTCGCCGCCGCCCTCGGCGTCGGTGCGGCCGCCGGGCTCGGGGCCGCGGCGCGGGGAACGGCGATCGCCGCCGGACCGGTCGACGACCTCGCCGTCGAGCGGGCGACGGTCCGTGTCGACCTGCGCGTCACGGGCGACCCGGCGGTACGGCCGACCGCGTCGCGCTTCGGTCGCGGGGAGGTCGTCACCGTGCCGGCGCTGGTCGAGCGCATCCTCGCCCGCGGGACCACGACCGACGTTCGTACCCGGGTCCTCGTTCTCGCGACCGACCACGACTGGACGAATCTGATCCCGGGTCAGGAGCTGCGCGTGGCCGGGCGACTCTCGCCGCCCCGCTCGCACGGCCCGCTGGCCGCGGTCCTCCAGGTGCGTGGGCCACCGCCGGAAGCGACGGCTGCGCCGTGGCGCGACCGCGCCGCCGCCGACGTCCGAGCCGGGCTGCGGTCCTCCGTCGCCGGACTCGGCCCCGCGGAACGCGGCCTCGTGCCGGGCCTGGTCCTCGGCGACACCTCGGGCATCGACCCGGAACTCACCGGCGACTTCCAGGTCGCGGGGCTCTCGCACGTCCTCGCGGTGTCCGGATCGAACCTCGCGCTTCTGCTCGGCGCGGTGCTCGGGCTGGCGCGGCTGGCCGGGGTCCGGCTGCGCGCGCTGCCCGTCGTCGGGCTCGTCACCGTCGTGGTCTTCGTGTTCGTCGCCCGACCGGAGCCGAGTCTGCTGCGGGCGTCGGTGATGGGTGTCGTCGGCGTCCTCGGACTGGCGGTGGGACGCCGCGGCCGGGCGGCGCCCGCGCTGTGCGCGGCGGTGATCGTGCTGCTGCTCGTCGACCCCTGGCTCGCCCGCTCGTACGGGTTCGCGCTCAGCGTCTCGGCGACGGCCGGGCTGATCTTTCTCGCCCCGCGCTGGTGCGACCGCCTCGCGCGCCGGATGCCGCGCTGGCTCGCGACGGCGATCGCGGTCCCCGCCGCGGCCCAGGCGGCGTGCGGCCCCGTCATCGTGCTGCTGACCGACGAGGTCGGTCTGGTCGCGGTCCCGGCGAACCTGCTCGCGGTGCCGGCGGTGCCGCCGGCGATGCTGCTCGGCGTCCTCGCCGCGGTGACGTGGCCGCTCTGCCCGCCGCTGTCGCGGGTGTTCGGGCAGCTCGCGGGTCTGCCGGCATGGTGGATCGTCACCGTCGCGCGGTGCGCCGCCGACGTGCCGGGCGCGACGGTGCCATGGCTGGCGGGTGCCCGCGGTGCGCTCGTCCTCGCACTGCTGACGCTCGCCGTCGTGACGGTTCGTCAGCTTCCGCCGGTGGCGGTGGGGTCGGTCGTGCTGGCGGTGGTGCTCGCGCTCCGGCCGCCGGTTCCGCTCCCGACGGTGCTCCCGGGGCCCTGGCCGCCCCGGGACTGGGTCGTGGTCGCGTGCGACGTCGGGCAGGGCGACGCGCTCGCGATCCGCGCCGGGCCGCGATCGGCCGTCGTCGTCGACGCCGGGCCCGACCCGGCCGCGGTCGACCGCTGCCTGCGCCGCCTCGGCGTCCGCGAGATCCCGTACCTGCTGCTGACCCACTTTCACGCCGACCACGTCGAGGGCCTGCCGGGCGTGCTCCGCGGCCGCCGGGTCGCCGAGATCGGCGTCAGCCCGCTCCCGGACCCGCCGGGGGAGGTGGAGCGGGTACAGCGCTGGGCCGGCCGCGTGCCGCTCACGCATCCGGCGCCGGGGGAGCAGCGCCGGGCCGGGGAGGCGTCCTGGCGGGTGGTCTGGCCGCTCCGCCTGATCGACGAGGGCGCGCCCGCGAACAACGCGTCGGTGGTGCTGCTGGTCCAGGTGCGCGGTGTCCGGATTCTGCTCACCGGCGACATCGAGCCCCCGGCCCAGGCCGCCCTCCACCGTGCCGAGCCCGGCCTGCGCGCGGACGTCCTCAAGGTCCCGCACCACGGCTCGGCCCACCAGCACCCGCCGTTCCTCGCCTCGGTCGGGGCCCGGGTCGCCCTCGCCTCCGTCGGCGCCGACAACGACTACGGCCACCCCGCCCCCGCGGTCCTGCGCCTGCTCACCGCCGCCCGCGCCGCGATCGGCCGCACCGACCGCCACGGCGACGTCGCCGTCGTCCTCCGCGCCGGCCGGCTGGCCGTCGTCCGGGACCGCCCCACTGAGCGACAGGGTTGAAACAGGTGAGGTGCCGAAGCGGCCCGCGGGAGTCACTCCCGTTGCAACCCTGTCGCTCACTGGGGCGGCCGGGGCACCAGGGCCCGACCGAGTGTCGGGCGGCCGTGGCATGCTCCCTCCCCGTGAGCGGAGATGAGTAACGCGCCCGCCCCGCTGCCGGCGCTGACGTTGGTGCTGGGGCCGGAGGAGCTGCTCGCGGAGCGGGCGGTCGCGGCGGCGCGGCGGGCGGTGCGGGCCGTGGACCCGGACGCAGACGTCCACGACCTCGCCCCGGGGACGTTGCAGTCGGGGATGCTCGACGAGCTCACGAGCCCGTCGCTGTTCGCCGAGCGGCGGCTGCTGATCGTGCGGGCCGCGCAGGACCTCTCGCAGCCCGTCCTCGGCGAGGTCGAGGCGCTGGTGAAGAACGTCCCGGAGGACGTCTGTGTCCTGCTCGTGCACCCCGGCGGGGCGAAGGGGAAGGCCCTCGCCGACACGGCGAAGAAGGCCGGCGCGGTCGTCGTCGACTGCGCGGAGGTCAAGAAGGCCGGCGACAAGCTGACGTTCATCGCCGGGGAGTTCCGCGCAGCCGGGCGCCGGGTCGGGCAGGACACGGCCCGGGCGCTGCTCGACGCCGTCGGCGGCGACCTGCGCGAGCTCGCCGCCGCCTGCAGTCAGCTCTGCGCCGACACCACCGGCGCGATCGACGCCGACGAGGTCCGCCGCTACTACGCGGGCCGGGCCGACGTCACCAGCTTCCACGTCGCCGACCTCGCCCTGGAGGGCCGGACGCCGGAGGCGCTGGAGCGGCTCCGCTGGGCACTGGCCTGCGGGGCGGAACCCGTGATGGTCGTCGGCGCCCTCGCCAACAGCCTCCGCGGCCTGGCCAAGCTCGGCTCGGCGCCGCGTGGGCTCTCGCAGGGGGATCTCGCCCGGCAGCTCGGCATGCCGCCCTGGAAGGTCGACAGCCTCCGCCGTCAGCTCCGCGGCTGGACCCCGGACGGGATGGCGAAGGCCCTGACCGCCGTCGCCGCCGCCGACGCCGCGGTCAAGGGCGGGGCGGTCTCCACCGCGTACGCGCTGGAGCGGGCCCTGGTCGACATCGGCGCCGCCCGCCGCGACGGCTGACACGCTTCACAACGTCAGCGGGACCGAGCGCTATAGCGCTCGGTCCCGCTGACGTTACGACTCGGTGGCGGCTAGCTGCCGGCCTTCGTGAGCGCCTGGGCCATGGCCGACTTCTTGTTGGCGGCGGCGTTGGCGTGGATGACGCCCTTGCTGGCGGCCTTGTCGAGCTGGCGGGCGGCCTGGCGCATGAGCTGGGTCGCGCCCTCGGTGTCGCCGGCCGCGGTGGCCTCACGGAACTTGCGGATGGACGTCTTCAGCGAGGACCGCACGGCCTTGTTGCGCAGCCGGGCCTTCTCGTTGGTCTTGTTGCGCTTGATCTGCGACTTGATGTTCGCCACGGAAGAGCTCGCCTCGGTCTGTCTCGGAGTCCATCGGAACGCGGGCGTGCGCGAGTGCGCACGCCGAGCGCGACCGCCGAGGTTACCAGCGGTCTGTGGATGCCACCAAACCGGCGTCCGAACGGCCCCCGACGCGGGTGGTGGACACGCTGGGCGGCGAACGGGTGGCGGTGAAAACTCTCCGAAACAGCGCGGGCATACGCTGAGCCAATGGCCGACCTGTTCCAGGACTATCCGCTCGGTTCGGCCTGGGACGAGATGTTCTCCGAGGGCGGGAAGCCGCGGGCGGCGTGCGAGGCCGTCTACGACACCGTCCGCACGCTCCCGAGCGACGAACTGCGCGCGCGGGCGGACGCCCTGGCGCTGTCCTTCCTGGACCGCGGCGTCACGTTCGCGCTCGGCGGCGAGGAGCGGCCGTTCCCGCTCGACATCGTCCCCCGGATCATCACCGCCCAGGAGTGGGAGGTCCTCTCCGAGGGCGTCGCCCAGCGGGTCCGGGCGCTGGAGGCCTTCCTGGCCGACGTCTACGACTCGGGGCAGATCTTCGCCGACGGCGTCATGCCCCGGCGCCTGATCGCCACCTCGGCGCACTTCCACCGGGCCGCGGCCGACGTCGTCCCCGCGAACGGGGTGCGGGTCCTGGTCTCGGGCATCGACGTCATCCGCGACGAGGCCGGTCAGTTCCGCGTGCTGGAGGACAACATCCGCACGCCCTCCGGCGTGAGCTACGTCATCGAGAACCGGCGCGCGATGACGCACGGCCTGCCCGAGGCGTTCTCCTCCCACCGGATCATGCCGGTCTCGGACTACCCGCAGCGCCTGCTCGCCGCCGCCCGCGCCGCGGCTCCGGACGGCAACCCCGACGCCGAGGTCGTCGTCCTCACCCCGGGCATCTACAACTCGGCCTACTTCGAGCACGCGCTGCTCGCCCGGCTCATGGGCGTCGAGCTCGTCGAAGGCCGTGACCTGGTCTGTCGCGGCAATCGCGTCTACATGCGGACCACGTCGGGGGAGAAGCGCGTCGACGTCATCTACCGGCGCATCGACGACGACTTCCTCGACCCGCTGCACTTCCACCCCGATTCGGTCATCGGCTGCCCGGGCCTGCTCAACGCCGCTCGGGACGGCGGGGTGACGATCTGCAACGCGGTCGGCAACGGCATCGCGGACGACAAGCTCGTCTACAGCTACGTGCCCGACATGGTCCGCTACTACCTGAGCGAGGACCCGATCCTCGCCAACGTCGACACCTACCGGCTCGACGACCCGGAGACGCTCAAGTGGGTCCTGGCCCACCTGGACGAGCTCGTGCTCAAGCCCGTCGACGCCTCCGGCGGCAAGGGGATTGTGATCGGGCCCCGGGCGGAGAAGGACGTGCTGACCGAGCTCGCGGTCCGCGTCGCCGCCGACCCGCGCGGCTGGATCGCCCAGCAGGTCGTCTCGCTGTCCACCGTCCCGACGCTGATCGAGGATCAGCTGAGGCCCCGTCACGTCGATCTGCGTCCGTTCGCCCTGAACGACGGCAACGAGATCTACGTCCTGCCCGGCGGTCTGACCCGCGTCGCGCTGCCCGAGGGTCAGCTGGTCGTGAACTCCTCGCAGGGCGGCGGTTCGAAGGACACCTGGGTCCTCGCCGGCCCGAACGACCCCGACGTCCCGAAGACACCGACCGTCGCCGAGGAGCCGGTGCAGGCCAGTCAGCGCGCGCCGCGCGGGACCGCGTCCGACCCCGGCCCCCGCACCCTCGGCGCCGTCCCCGCCCTGCACCGGCAGGCGGCGCAGCAACAGCAACAGCAGCAGCAGGGGAGCTCGCGATGCTGAGTCGGATCGCGGAGTCGACGTTCTGGATCGGCCGCTACCTGGAGCGCGCGGACTCGACCGCGCGCATCCTCGACGTGCACGTCCAGATGCTCGTCGAGGACCCGTGGATCGACGAGGCGCGGGTCTGCACCTCGCTGATGGAGGTCATGGGCGTCGACGGGGGAGCGGAGGCGACGTCGGCCGCGCAGGTCCTCGCCCAGCTGGCCTACGACCAGAACAACCCGAGCTCGATCGCCGGGTCGCTGTCGGCCGCGCGCGAGAACGCCCGTGGTGCGCGCGAGACCATCTCCGCCGAGATCTTCGAGGCGCTGAACTCGACCTGGATCGACCTGCCCGAGCAGCGGCGCCGCGCCGACCGCTTCGGCCCGCACGGCTTCTTCAGCTGGGTGCGCGAGTCGACGGCGATCATGTCGGGTCTCGTCGACACCACGATGAGCCGGGACGAGAGCTGGACGTTCCTGACGCTCGGCCGCTGCCTCGAACGAGCGGACATGACGGCCCGTCTGCTGATGCTCCGTACGCTCCCCGGCGGTCGCGCGCCGACGTGGGGGACGCTGCTGCGCAGCTGCGGCGCCTACGAGAGCTACCTGCGCACCTACCGCGGCCCCGTGCGCGAGGACCGCGCCGCGGAGTTCCTGATGATCGACCGGCTCTCGCCGCGGTCGGTGTTCTCCGCGCTGTCCGGCGCGGAGCGGTGCCTGACGATGCTCGACCCCGACGCGGGCCGCAGTGGCGTCGCCGACGAGGCGCGGCGGTTGCTGGGCCGCGCCCGCGCGGACCTCGAGTTCCGCAGCCCGGGCGACCTGCTCGCGGACTTCTCCGCCGACCTCGAGGGCCTGCAGGCCACGTGCTCGATGGTCAACGACGCCATCGCGGCGCGGTACTTCCCGCGCATCGCGCAGATGACCTGGTCGACCGAGAGCGGCGACACCGTCACCGGCCTCGCGCCGGCGGGCGAGGCGTCGGTGGGAGTGGCGTCGTGACCTGGCGGTTGAAGATCGAGCACCGCACCCGGATCGACTACGAGGGCGAGGTGCTGGCCTCCTACAACGAGGTCCGCATGACCCCGCTCAACGACGCCGCGCAGTCGACGCTCGACGCGCGCATCCAGGTCAGCCCGTCCGCGACCGGCTCGCGCTACTGGGACTACTGGGGTGCGTACGTGACCGCGTTCGACGTCCACGTCCCGCACCGGACGCTGGCGCTGACCGCGACGAGCGTCGTCGAGACCTCCGACACTCCGCCCGGCGGCGGGGCCGTCGGCTGGGAGACGCTGCGCGACGACCGGGTGCGTGACACCCACGTCGAGTACCTGAGCCCGACGGCGCACACCGAGGTCGGCCCGGCGCTCGTGGCCCAGGTGCGCGAGATCGTGGGCGACGCCGCCCCCGCGGAGGCGGCCCGCGCCTGCGCCGAGTGGCTGCGCGGTGAGGTCCGGTACGTGCCGGGCTCGACCGGCGTCCACACCGTCGCGAACGAGGCGTGGGACGCCCGCGCCGGCGTGTGCCAGGACCTCGCACATCTGACGGTGGGTCTGCTGCGCGGGCTCGGGATCCCGGCCCGCTACGTCTCCGGCTACCTGCACCCGGCGCCGGAGGCCGGCATCGGCGAGACCGTCACCGGCCAGAGCCACGCCTGGGTCGAGTGGTGGGACGGCGCGTGGACGCCCTACGACCCGACCAACGGCAAGCCCGTCGGCGTCGAGCACGTCGTCGTCGCCCGCGGCCGGGACTACTGGGACGTCCCGCCGCACAAGGGCGTCTACGCCGGCCCGGGTGGCACCTCGCTCAGCGTCGAGGTCGACGTCACGCGCGTGGCCTGACCGCTCCGGCGGGCGTCGGTGTAGCGAGCCTGGAGCGCGTCGAGGTTCGCGCGGAGCTCGGCGGCCTCCTGCCGGGCGATCTCGGCTTCGGCGGCGCTGCGTTGCGCGGCGAGCTCGGCCGAGGCCTGGGCGAGCCGGGCGACCTTGGCGTCGGCCCTGGCGAAGCGGCGCGCGGAGCGCTTCGCCTCCTCCTCCGGGGTCCGGAAGGCGACCTTGCCGAACGTGCTGACGGACGCGATCTTGCGGAGAGCTCCCATTGCTGCGAATTCAGCCCCTCACGGGTCGGGCGGGCGGGCTTGCGGGCGTCCGTCCTCGTACCCCGTCGAGCAATCCGTGAAAACAACTCATATCTGGCACACAGGTTGGCCGGGGATCCCCCCGGAATCCCCGGCCAACCGGCGCGGGTCAGCGGCGCGGGTCAGCTCGCGAGCTGCTCCGCGGCGAGACGCCGCTCCAGCGCGGCGTAGCGGACCGACAGCGCGTCGAGCTCGGCGCGGAGGCGGTTGACCTCGCTGCGGGCGAGGTCGGTCTCGGCCTGGCTGCGGCGCAGGGCGAGCGCGGCGGATTCCTCGGTCAGGGCGGCGACCCTGGCCTCGGCCTTGGCAAGTTTCCGGAGCATGCGCACGGCGGACTCAGCTCCCTCGGGATGCGGTGGGTGGTCGTACCCTCCAGGCAACACCGCCGGCCCGCGCCGCGCCGATACCTCAATGCCTGTCCAGCAACCCCTCAGGTCGCTCCCAGGATCGCGGGGCGCCGGTTGCCCCACTGAGCGACAACGTTGAAACCCGTGAGGTGTCGGGACGGCGGAATCTCGTCCCATCCGTTGCAACCCTGTCGCTCAGTGGGGCCGGCGGGGCCGGTCGACGGGCATTCAGGACATCTCGGGCAGGAACAGCGTCGAGTCGCCGAACTCGTGCCAGAGGTAGTCCCGGCCGAGGGCGGCGCGGTAGGCGGTGGCGACGAGGTCGGGGCCGACGACGGCCTCCAGCAGGAGCAGGTGGCTCGCCTCCGGGGCGTGGAGGCCAGAGATCAGGCCGCCGACGACCCGGGCGGGGCGGTCCGGGCCGAGGACGAGGTCGGTCCAGCCCGCGGCGGGCTCGACGAACCCGTCGTCGTCGGTCGCCGACTCCAGCGCGCGGACGACCGTCGTCCCGACCGCGACGACCCGGCGGCCGGCGCAGCGGGCGCTGTTCACCAGCCGCGCGGTGGCGGGCGGGACCGCGAACCGCTCGGGCAGCGGCGGTTCGCCCGCCTCCTGGCTGGACACCCCCGCGTGGAGCACGACCGGGGCGACCGTGACGCCGCGCGCCATCAGCCGGACCAGCAGCTCGGCGGTGAACGGCCGCCCGGCGCTGGCCATCTCGGCGCTGCCGGGCCGATCCGCGTAGACCGTCTGGTGCTCGTCGAGCCGGAACCGGCCCGAGTGATGCGCGTACCGGATCGGGCGCCCGTGCCGGGCGAGGTGGTCGAGCAGCGCCACCGGGGTCTCCGGGACCGCCCGCCACAGCCGGCTCGGCGCGGCCGGTTCCGGGTAGGGCGCGACGAGGCGCAGTCGCAGCCGGCCCTTGACCTCGACGCGCTCCCCGGCCGCGCCGTCCCACTGCGGACCGGTGTGGTCCGGACGGCGGAGCTCGACGACCCAGCTCCCGTCGGGCAGCTCCGCCGAGACGTGCACGACGGTCGGACGGTGGTCACCGCGCCGACCCTCGAGCGCGGCGGGCACCGTCGCCGAGGTGTTCACGACGAGCAGGTCGCCGGGGGACAGGTGCGCCGGGAGCTCGCAGAAGCGGCGGTGCGCGACGGTCTCCGGCGTCGCGACCAGCAGGCGGACCCCGTCGCGGGTCAGGCCGCGGCGCTCCGGCGGCATCGCCGCCTCCCGCTCCGGGCCGAGCTCGAAGGCGATCGCGGGCGCGGGCAACGTCCGGGCGCTCATCGGGTCGCCCCGACCGGACGCAGGGAGTCCGCGGTGTACCGCCCGCTGGGGAGGTCGGCCTCGACGAGCCGGAGCACGGCGGGCACGACGGTCTCGGGCGCCGGTCGGCCGGCCGGGTCCTCGCCCGCGGCGGCCGCGAGTTCGGTCCCCATGTCGCCCGGGTCGAGGGCGTAGAACCGCAGCCCGGGGCGCTCGACGGCGAGGACGGCGTTGAGCAGGTCCAGGGCTGCCTTTGACGCCCCGTACCCGCCCCAGCCGGGGTAGGCCTCGACGGCGGCGTCGGAGGAGACGTTGACGACCCGGCCGCCCGCGCGCTCGAGGGCGGGGAGCAGCAACTGCACAAGCCGGAGCGGCGCGACGGTGTTGACCGCGAACGCCTGCTCGAGGTCCTCCAGCGGGTACTCGGCCAGCGGCGGCAACGGCACCGCGCCGAGGACGCTCGCGTTGTTGACCAGCAGGTCGACGCGCGGCCCGGCGGCTTCGACCAGTGCGGCGCGGTGGAGCGGATCCGCCACGTCGCCGACGACGGCCGTCACCCGGGTCGGGTCCGGGAGTCCGGCCACCGCGGCGGCGAGAACGTCGGGGTTCCGGCCGTCGACGACCACGTCCCAGCCGCGGGAGACGAGCTCGCGGGTCAGGGCCAGGCCGAGCCCGCGCGAGCCGCCGGTGACCACGGCCCGGGGTGTCTGCAGTGCGCTCATCGTGTGCTCCTTCTGCCTCATCGGGGTACGTTGAGCAGACTGCAAGTTGAAGTGAACTTGAGGTCAAGGAGCGCGATGAAACCCGCGGAGGAACTGCTCACGATCGGGGAGGTCGCCGAGCGCGCCGGCTTCGCGACGTCGGCGATCCGCTTCTACGACAAGGAAGGTCTCGTCGTCGCGGTGCGCACGTCGGGCAACCAGCGGCGTTACCCGCGCAGTGCGTTGCGCCGCCTCGCGTTCATCCGCGCCGCGCAGAACGTCGGCGTCCCGCTCGCGGAGATCCGCGAGGCCCTCGCCGAACTGCCCGACACCCGGACCCCGACGAAGGCCGACTGGGCCCGTCTGTCCCGCCACTGGCGCGCCCGTCTCGACGCGCAGATCGAGGGCCTCACCGCGCTGCGCGACAACCTCGACTCCTGCATCGGCTGCGGCTGCCTCTCGCTCCAGCGGTGCGCGCTCTACAACCCCGGCGACGTCGCCGCCACCCGCGGTCCCGGCGCGCAGCGGCTCCCGAGGTCGATCCGCGAGCCTCACCACTCCTGACCCGGCGGCCTCCCCCGTCCCGCCGGTTTCACCAGGGGTGTCACCCCCAGTGGTACGAGGGAGTCAGGGGAGGCGCCAGTCCACCGGTGGGGCGCCCAGGTCGGCGAGGAGGGCGTTGGCGCGGCTGAAGGGGCGGGAGCCGAAGAACCCGCGGTCGGCGGACATCGGGCTCGGGTGGGCGGAGGTGATCGTCGGCGTGTCGCCGAGCATCGGACGCAGGGTCTGGGCGTCGCGGCCCCAGAGGATCGCGACGAGGGGCCGCTCGCGCGCGACGAGGGCGCGGATCGCCTGCTCGGTCACCTGCTCCCAGCCCTGACCCCGGTGGGAGGCGGGGGCGCCAGGGGCGACGGTGAGGACGCGGTTCAGCAGCAGGACGCCCCGGTCGCTCCACGGGCTCAGGTCGCCGGTGGTCGGCGGCGGGAGCCCGAGGTCGGAGCAGTACTCGCGGTAGATGTTTGCCAGCGAGCGGGGGAGCGGGCGGGTCTCGGGCGAGACGGAGAACGAGAGCCCGACCGCGTGGCCCGGGGTCGGGTACGGGTCCTGCCCGACGATCAGCACCCGGACCTCGTCGAACGGCCGCGTGAACGCGCGCAGCACGTTCGTCCCGGCGGGTAGGTACTGCCGGCCGGCGGCGATCTCGGCGCGGAGGAACTCGCCCATCCCGGCGAGAACATCCGTCACCGGTTCCAGCGCTCGGGCCCAGCCGGCCTCGACGATCTCGCTCAGCGGGCGGGCAGTGCGTGCCGCGCGTGCCGTGGGTGCCGTGGGTGCCGTCACCTGCCTGAGGTTAGTGGGATGATTGACCCAGTTGACCGCGCGCTCGCCGACGAGCGACACCCTCTCCTCGCAGAACTGGAACGGACTTCAGCGTGCCCCCGACCTCCCCCCGGCCGGACCGGACCGACCCGGCGCTGATCCGCAACTTCTGCATCATCGCTCATATCGACCACGGCAAGTCGACGCTCGCGGACCGGATGCTGCAGCTCACCGGCGTCGTCGACGACCGGACGATGCGCGCCCAGTACCTCGACCGGATGGACATCGAGCGCGAGCGCGGGATCACGATCAAGAGCCAGGCGGTCCGGCTCCCGTGGACGGGGTTGGACGGTCGCGTCCACGTGCTGAACCTGATCGACACCCCGGGCCACGTCGACTTCACCTACGAGGTCTCCCGCAGCCTCGCCGCCTGTGAGGGTGCGGTGCTGCTCGTCGACGCCGCGCAGGGCATCGAGGCACAGACGCTGGCGAACCTGTACCTGGCGCTGGAGAACGACCTCCAGATCATCCCGGTCCTGAACAAGATCGACCTGCCGGCGGCGCAGCCCGAGAAGTACGCCGCCGAGCTCGCGCACATCATCGGCTGCGAGCCCGACGACGTCCTCAAGGTCAGCGGCAAGACCGGCGAGGGCGTGACGGACCTGCTGCACGAGATCGTGGCCCAGGTTCCGCCGCCCGTCGGTGACCCGGACGCCCCGGCGCGAGCGCTGATCTTCGACTCGGTCTACGACACCTACCGCGGCGTCGTGACCTACGTCCGCGTCGTGGACGGTCACCTGACCAAGCGCGAGAAGATCCTCATGCTCTCGACGAAGGCCACGCACGAGCTGCTCGAGATCGGTGTCATCTCGCCCGAGCCGACGCCGGCGGACGGCCTCGGCGTGGGCGAGGTCGGCTACCTGATCACCGGCGTGAAGGACGTCCGCCAGTCGAAGGTCGGCGACACCGTCACCGACGCGGTCAAGCCGACGACGCAGGCCCTCGGCGGGTACCGCGACCCGAAGCCGATGGTCTTCTCCGGGTTGTACCCGATCGACGGTTCGGACTTCCCGGAGCTGCGCGAGGCGTTGGACAAACTCCGGCTCAACGACGCCTCGCTGGTCTACGAGCCCGAGTCGTCCGCCGCGCTGGGATTCGGCTTCCGTTGCGGCTTCCTCGGCCTGCTGCACCTCGAGATCATCCGGGAACGCCTCGAGCGCGAGGCCGGCCTGGACCTGATCTCCACCGCCCCCAACGTCGTCTACCGGGTGGTGAAGGAGGACGGCAAGGAGTTCGTCGTCACCAACCCCAGCGAGTTCCCCGACGGCAAGATCCGGGAGATCTACGAGCCGATCGTCCGCGCCACGGTACTCGCCCCCAGCGAGTTCGTCGGCGCGATCATGGAGCTGTGCCAGCAGCGCCGCGGGACGCTCGGCGGGATGGACTACCTCTCCGAGGACCGCGTCGAGCTGCGCTACACGCTCCCGCTGGCCGAGATCGTCTTCGACTTCTTCGACGCGCTGAAGTCCCGCACCCGCGGCTACGCGAGCCTGGACTACGAGATCAACGGCGAGCAGACGGCCGACCTGGTGAAGGTCGACATCCTGCTCCAGGGCGAGCCCGTCGACGCCTTCTCCGCGATCGTGCACCGGGACAAGGCACCGGACTACGCGACCCGGATGACCAAGAAACTGCGGGAACTGATCCCGCGTCAGCAGTTCGAGGTCCCCATCCAGGCCTCGATCGGCTCCCGCATCATCGCGCGCGAGAACATCCGCGCGATCCGCAAGGACGTCCTCGCGAAGTGCTACGGCGGTGACATCTCCCGTAAGCGCAAGCTGCTCGAGAAGCAGAAGGAGGGCAAGAAGCGGATGAAGATGGTGGGCCGGGTCGAGGTCCCCCAGGAGGCCTTCATCGCCGCCCTCTCCACCGACGAGGCCGGCGACAAGCGGGAGAAGAAGTAGCCCGGAGAAATCCAGGCGACGACACGCCGGACCTGCGGAAATAATCCCCGGCCGGGGGAGTTCCTACCGGAACTTGGGCCGTCCGAGTACGGAGCCGTACCGTTCGGCTCCTAGGGTGGCCCCTGCCGAACGAACAGTCAGGGAGCACGCATGGCGGTTGTCGCCTCCACGCCGGCCGACGCCGGCGCGCCGCAGCCTTCGGAGACGGAGGAGTCCGCCGCCGGCGACCCACAACGGGCGGCTGCGGCCGCCCGCCGCCGCTGGCTCGGCCTGCTGGTCATCACCGGCTGCCAGCTGCTCATCGTCCTCGACGGCACGGTCGTCAACGTCGCGCTGCCCGCGATGAGCGACGACCTCAAGCTGTCCGAGGCCGACCGCCAGTGGATCATCACGTCGTACGCGCTGGCCTTCGGCGGCCTGCTCATGCTCGGCGGCCGGATCGCCGACTACCTCGGGCTCCGGCGGACGTTCCTCATCGGCATCATCGGCTTCGGCGTCGCCTCGGCCCTCGCGGGCTTCGCGCCCAACTTCGAGCTGATGCTCACCGCACGCGCCCTGCAGGGCGTGTTCGGCGCGCTGATGGCCCCGGCCGGGCTCGCGCTGCTCGCGAACACCTTCACCGACCCCATGGAACGCATTCGGGCGTTCTCCCTCTTCGGCACCGTGGCCGGTGCCGGCTCCGCGGTCGGTCTGGTCGTCGGCGGTGTGCTCACCGACGCGATCAGCTGGCGCGCGACCATGCTCATCAACGTCCCCGTCGTGATCGTCCTGATGTGGGGGACGGTCAAGTTCCTCGACGAGTTCAAGTCCGACTTCGCCGGACGGCTGGACTGGATCGGCGCCGTCCTCGCGACCGGTGGCCTGGTCAGCCTCGTCTACGGGTTCTCCGAGGCCGAGCGCTCCGGCTGGACCGAGCCGTTCACCCTGTGGCTGTTCGGCATCGGCGGCTCGCTGCTGATCCTGTTCATCGTCAGCCAGCGGATCGTCCCGCACCCGCTGCTGCCACTGCGCGTGCTCGCCGACCGCAACCGGGCCGGCGCGAACCTCGCCGTGATGCTCACGGTCATCGGCCTGTTCGGCGTGTTCTTCTTCATGAGCTTCTACTTCCAGGAGGTCCTGGGGTACTCGGCGCTGAAGACCGGTCTGGCCTTCCTCCCGGTGACGCTGTGCATCGTCGCGTCCTCGGAGTTCCTGACCCGTTACTCACACCGCTACCCGCCGCGCGCCCTGATGGCCGGCGGTCTGATCGGCACGGCGATCTCCCTGGGGCTGTTCACCCGGCTCGACGCCGAGAGCAGCTACCTGCTCGACCTGATCCCCGGCATGGTGATCATGGGTCTGTCGATCACCTGCGTGTTCGTCCCGGCCTTCAACGTCGGGACCTGGGGCGTCCAGCCACAGGACGCCGGTGTCGCCAGCGCGCTGATCAACACCGCCCAGCAGGTCGGTGGGTCGCTGGGCCTCGCGCTGCTGTCCTCGGTCGCGGCGAGCCGCAAGGCCGACTTCCTCGTCGGCAAGGAGGAGACCGCGGCGAACCTGCTCGACGGCGACGTCGAGGGCTACGCCCGCGCGACCCTGTGGGCGATGATCATCATGCTGATCGCCGCAGCCCTTACCTTGGTACTCGTGAACGCGAAGAAGGCAAGCCACGGACACGGCGAGCCCGCCCCCGGGGGCGAGGCCGTCAACGGTTTCGAGCCCACGCCCGAGGAGCACCCGCAGGCCGACCTGGCGCACGTCGACGCCACCGGCCGCACCGGCGACGCCTTCGCGGTCGCCGAGGCGGAGCAGGCGATCGGCGTGCACCCGGTGAACGGTGTGCCGATGCCGGTCGCGCTCGGGACCGGTCGCATCGCGACCCGCGTCGTCGACGCGATCGGTCGCCCGCTCCTGGGCGTCGCCGTCAGCCTGCTGGATGCGACGGGTCGTCAGATCGCGGTGGCCGACACCAACGTTCTCGGGCGGTGCGAGCTCAACGACCTGCCCGGCGGTGAGGCGCTGCTGGTCGCGATCCACCCGTCGTACGCGCCGTTCGCGCAGCCGGTCGTGGTGCCCGCGAGCGGCACGGCGCAGGCGGACGTCCAGCTCAACACCGACCCGATCCGCGCGACGCTGATCACCGGCGAGGCGCTGACCCCGCAGGGCTGGCTGATCGCGGACGCCCGCGTCAGTCTGATCGACGTCAACGGCGTCGAGTGCGCCGTGACCCGGACCGACTCCCAGGGCCGGTACGCCTTCACGGGGGTGCCGGAGGGCGACTACACGCTGCTCGCGACCGGGTACGGGCCCTCGACGGCGACCGTTCGGGTGGGCCCGCGGCCGGGCGGCGCCCCGGTCGAGGTCGACGCGATCACGCTCGCGCACCCCGAGGACGTCACGGTCTCGGACCCGCTCAGCACCTCCTGAGCTCCGCCCCGGCCGGTCGCTGAGCTCGGCTCAGCGGCCGACCGAGCGAAGGTAAGCCTTTGCTGCGCGCTGGACTCTTCGGTACGGAGGCGTTCACAACGACGCTTACAGTGGTTCGGTGACTTCGACGATCGCCGCGACCACCACCCAGGTCGCCGCCGGCTGTCTCGACGACGCGGTGACGCCCCGCGAGCGGGAGATCCTCGCGGTCTGCGCGGAGCTGCTCACCGAGATCGGTTACGAGCGCCTCACGATCGACGCCGTCGCCGCCCGCGCCCGCGCCAGCAAGGCGACGATCTACCGCCGCTGGCCCGGGAAGCCCGCGCTGGTCACCGCGGCCGTCCGGCACCTCAACGAGGAGCCGTTCTCCGTCACCTACACCGGGGACCTGCGCACGGACCTGCTGACGCTCCTGCGCGACCTGCGGGACGGGCTCACGGAGCGGGGCGCGCTCCTCGCCGGGATGGTCTCCGCGATGCAGCACGACCCGGAGCTGGCCGCGCTGATGCGCGCAGACATCAAGCAGTGCCAGTCGCTCACCGCGGCCCTGCTCAACCGGTACGCGGAGAGCGGAGCGATCCGCAACCCGGACGCCGATCTGATCCGCCAGCTCGCGACCGCGACCGTCCTGACGCGCCTGCTGTTCACCGGCGAGACGGTCGACGACGACGTGCTGGCGCGGTTGGTCGACAACGTCCTCATCCCCCTGCTGACCTTCACGCTGCCTCCGGGCGCCTGACCCGCGCCGCGGACCACCACCATGGCGTCGCGCTCGCACGAGGAGCGCCCCACGGGCGACTGGGGCCTCCCGCCGGTCCCACCGCGCCGCGTGCCGGTCGGCCTCGACGCCGAGCCCGTGCCCGGGGCGGTGTCGGCGAACGGTGCCTCGACGACCTCGCCGGCGGCGGAGGCCGTGCGCCTGGAGCAGAAGGCGCACCGGCGGCGTTGGCTGGGCCTGCTCGTCCTCGCGTCCTCGCAGCTGCTGATCGTCGTCGACGGCACGATCGTCAACGTCGCGCTGCCGGCCCTCTCCGCCGACCTCGAGCTCGCCTCGGCCGACCGGCAGTGGGTGATCACCGCCTACTCGCTGGCGTTCGGCGGCCTGCTCCTGCTCTGCGGCCGGATCGCCGGCTACCTCGGCCTGCGCCGGACGCTGGTGATCGGGCTCGCCGGCTTCGCCGTGGCCTCCGGCCTCGGCGGGGCCGCGCAGAACCTGGAGACCCTGCTGATCGCGCGCGCGGCCCAGGGCGTGTTCGGCGCGCTGCTCGCCCCGGCGGCCCTCGCGCTGGTCTCCACGACGTTCGTCGACATCCGGGAGCGGGCGAAGGCCTTCGCGGTGTTCGGCGTCGTCGCCGGCGGCGGATCCGCGGTCGGGCTGATCGCGGGCGGCATCCTCACCGAGTACGCCGACTGGCGCTGGACGATGTACGTCAACGTCCCGCTGGCTGCGGTGTCGATTCTCGGCGCTTACCTGTTCCTCGACGAGTTCAGCGGCGAGCACCCGGGCCGGCTCGACCTGATCGGCACCGTGCTCGCCACCGGCGGTCTGGTCACCGTCGTCTACAGCTTCTCCGAGGCCGAGCGGAACGGCTGGACCGAGACCCGCACGCTCTGGCTGCTGTTCATCGGGCTGAGCCTGCTGATCCTGTTCGTCCTCAGTCAGCAGCTCGTCACCAACCCGCTGCTGCCGCTGCGTGTCCTCGGCGACCGGACGCGCGGCGGGTCGAACCTCGCGATCACTCTCGCCGCGCTGAGCATGATCGGCGCCTTCTTCTTCCTGACCTTCTACCTGCAAGGCGTGCTGGAGTTCTCGCCGGTGCGGACCGGCGTCGCGTTCCTGCCGGTCACCGGGGGCGTCATCGTCGCCTCGGCGGTGATCAGCAGCCTGATGCCGAAGGTCGCGCCGCGTCTGCTGATGGGCCTCGGTCTCGTCGGCGCGGCCCTGGCGCTGATCTGGATGTCGCAGATCAGCGCCGACTCCAGCTACGTCGCCGACCTGCTCGCGCCCCTGATGCTTATGGGCGTCGCGATGGGCGCGGTGTTCGTGCCCGCGTTCAACGCCGCGACGCACGGCGTCCCGCCGCGGGACGCCGGGGTCGCCGGCGCCGTCGTCAACGCGACCCAGCAGATCGGCGCGTCCCTCGGCGTCGCGCTGCTCTCGACGGTCGCCGCCAACCGGACCGCGGACCACCTGTCGGGCCGGTCGATCGACCCGCAGACCCTCATCGACGCCCAGGTCGAGGGCTACGCCCGCGCGAGCCTGGTCGCCGGACTGATCCTCGCCGCGGCCGCGCTCGCGGTCGTGCTGCTGGTCAACGTGCACCGGCTCGCCGCCCAGCCCGGGCTGGGCGAGGTCCCGGTGCCGGCGTCCACCGTTCGCCACGAATTCCCCGCCCAGCCGTCCGGCCGGGCTACCATCCCCGCCGTGTTCCTGGAGGCGAGCGACGTGACCGACCCTTCCTACGGTGCGAACGGCAACGGCAACGGCCACCGCCCGGCGCCGCCTGCGACACCGCCGCTGGTGCCCCCGGCGCCCGCTCCGGTCGTCACGAGCGCGACGCACTCCGTGCCGGCGCCGGCCTACGCGCCCCCGGCTCCCACGCCGCAGCCGACGCCGACCTACGCCGTGGCCACGACACCCGCCCCGGGTCCCGGACCGGCCCTGCGGGTGCGGGTGCGACGGGCCGGGGGGACCGGGGCGCCGGCCGACGGCGTGGCCAACGCCGGGGTGACGCTGCTCGACCCGGGCGGCCGTCAGGTGGCCCGGGGCGAGACCGACGCGTCCGGCGTCGCCGACTTCCCGTCGCTCGCCGCCGGCGAGGTGCTGCTCGTCGTCCGGCACGAGGGCTACCTGCCGCAGGCCCGCACCGTGCTGCTGCCCGGCCCGGGCGCGCCGAGCGTCGAGGTCGAGGTCGAGGTCGCCGGGGCGTCCCGGCTCTCCGGCGTCGTGACCAACGCGGCCGGCCGCGGCGTCGAGGGCGCGCTGGTGACGCTGACCAGCCTCGACGGCGCGGTCGCGGCCAGCACCCGCACCGACGCGACCGGCGCGTACGAACTCGTCGATCTCACGATCGTCGACGGGACGCTCGCGGTGTTCGCCGCCGCCTCCCGGCCGGTGGCCGTGCCGGTGACGATCCCGCCCGGCGGTCGGGTCCAGCGCGACGTCGAGGTCCGGGGCAGCGGCGTGATCTCCGGCATCGCCCAGACCCCCGAGGGCTGGCTGATCGCCGACGCGCGGGTCAGCCTGCTCTCCGGCGGCGTCGAGGTCGCGGTCACGCGCACCGACGCCGACGGGGCCTACCGGTTTCCCGACCTGGAGGCCGGCACCTACACGGTGCGCGCCGTCGGTTACCCGCCCGCGGAGGCCGAGGTCGTCGCCGGCGCCGGTGAGACGCCGGTGAGTCCGATCACGCTCGCGCACGAGGACTGAGCGCGGGCGTCCCGACGGGCGTCACCGCCGGCGTCACCGCGCGCGCGGATCGACCACAATGACCGCATGAGCGCATCGGTGGTGTCCGTCAACGTCGGTCGTGTGGTGGACACTCCCGGGAGCCTGCTGGGTCGCACGAGCATCGACCGGCGCGCGGTGCCCGGGCGCATCCGGGCGACGGAGCTGGGTCTGGTCGGCGACGAGGTCGCGGACACCAGGCACCACGGCGGCCGCGACCAGGCCGTCTACGCCTACGAGCGCGAGGATCTCGACCGCTGGGCCGCCGAGCTCGACCGTGAGCTGCACGACGGCAACTTCGGCGAGAACCTGACGACGCGGGGGATCGACCTCGCGGCCGCGGTCATCGGCGAGCGCTGGCGGATCGGCGACGCGGAGTTCGAGGTCTCGTCCCCGCGCACGCCCTGCGGCACCTTCAAGAACCACCTGGGCAATCTGCGCGGCTGGGTGAAGCGATTCACCGCCGACGGCCGCCCGGGTGCATACCTGCGTGTCCTGGTCGAGGGTGAGGTCGGCGCCGGCGACGAGATCGTCGTGCTGCACCGGCCGGAACACGGCGTCACCATCGCCGAGGTGTTCCGCGCGATCACCACCGAGAAGCAGCACCTTCCGGGGTTGCTCGAGGTCCCCGAGCTGCCCGCCAAGGTGCATCGGTGGGCCCGTCAGGCGAGCGCGTCCTGAGACGCGCCGGACCACTGCGCGACCGAACGGTGCGACTGATGGCGCGTCACTGATGGCCGGGCTGCCCCCGGCGGGCGAGCCGGTCCCCGCCGACGGTGCGCTGCCGCCGGCGGCGGTGGCCGGGGTGGGCACGCGGCCGTTCGCGATCTACCTGCACGTCCCGTTCTGTGCGAGCCGCTGCGGCTACTGCGACTTCAACACCTACACCGCGACCGAGCTCGGCCCCGGCGCCTCGCGCGAGGAGTACCCCGAGCACGCCGCGGCGGAGATCCGCTTCGCGGCGGGCGTTCTCGCCGCGCAGGGCGTGGCGCCGCCGCCGGTCTCCACGGTCTTCGTCGGCGGCGGCACTCCCACTCTCCTGACGCCCCGTCAGTTGGGCGGCCTGCTGCAGGTCGTCCGCGACGAGTTCGGCCTCGCCCTGGACGCGGAGGTGACGGTGGAGTCCAACCCGGACAGCGTCGACGCGAAGGCGCTGGAGGGTCTGGTCGACGCCGGGTTCACCCGGATCTCGTTCGGGATGCAGAGCTCCTCGACCCGGGTGCTGCAGATCCTCGACCGCACGCACACCCCGGGTCGGGCGGCCGAGTGCGCCCGCTGGGCCCGCGAGGCCGGGTTCGCCGGCGTCAACCTCGACCTGATCTACGGCACCCCGGGGGAGACCGACGCCGACTGGGAGAACTCGATCGCGGCGGCGCTCGCGGCCGCGCCCGACCACGTGAGCGCCTACGCGCTGATCGTCGAGGACGGCACGCGGCTCGCGGCGCGCGTCCGCCGCGGCGAGCTGCCCGCCCCCGACGACGACGTGCTCGCCGCCCGCTACGAGATCGCCGACGCCGCGTTCGGCGCCGCGGGACTGTCCTGGTACGAGGTCTCGAACTGGGCCACCTCGCCGGCGGCGCGGTGCCGCCACAACGTCCTGTACTGGACCGGCGCGGACTGGTGGGGGATCGGGCCGGGCGCGCACAGCCACGTCGGCGGGGTGCGCTGGTGGAACGTGCGCCACCCGCGGGAGTACGCGGCACGGATCGGCACCGGGGCGAGCCCGGGAGCGGGCCGCGAGGTGCTGTCGGCGGACGAGCGGCACCTGGAGCACGTCCTGCTCGGGATCCGCCTCGTCGAGGGCCTCGCGCTCGCCGACCTGGATCCGGCCGGCCGCCGCGTCGCCGAGCGCGCCGCCGCCGACGGGCTCCTCGACGCCACCGCGCTCGCGGTCGGGCGCGCGGTGCTGACGCTGCGTGGCCGGTTGCTCGCCGACGCGGTCGTCCGTTCGCTGACCGCCTGACGGATCCCGTCCGCGGGGTTATGGTCCCGAGGGTGCCTGCCCCTGCCCCCGACCGGGAACTCGGCGCCGCGCTGATCGCCGCGGCGGCCCGCCGGTTGGACGCGCGCCGGAGCGAGTTCATCGCCGGGATGGTCGACCGGTTCGCCGTGGTGATCCCCCCGCTGCAGCACGACGACGAGATGCAGGCGATGCTGGCCGCGAGCACCGAGGCAAACGTCGCCGTCGCGCTGCACCTGCTGGAGCAGGGGATCGACCCGCACGTCGTCGAGCCGGCCCCGGCGGCCGCGCAGTACGCCCGGCGCCTGGCGCAGCAGGGGATCCCGCTCTCTGCGCTGCTGCGTGCCTACCGGCTCGGGCACGCCGACTTCGTGGAGGCGATGCTTCACGAGATCAGCACCGACCCGGCCGGCAACCCCAGGACGGTCGCGGCCGCGAGCGCCGTCGTGGTGCGCGAGTCCGCGGCGTTCGTGGACTCCGTCTCCGAGCTCGTCGTGCTCGCCTACGAGACCGAGCGGGAGGCGTGGGCCCGCAACGACTCGACGCTGCGCGCCTCGCGGATCCGCGTCCTGCTCGAGGGTGAGGACGTCGAGGTCCGCGCGGCCGAGCGCGCGCTCGGCTACCCGCTCGCGCAGGTGCACGTCGCGGTCGCGGTCTGGTTCGACGAGGGCGGCCCGCTGCGCGGGGACGAGCTGATCCGCCTGGAGCGCTCGTGCGCCGCGGCCGCGACCCTGGTCGGTGGGCAGTACCTGTTCAGCGCGCGGGACGAGGGGAGCGCCACCGTCTGGTTCTCCCGCCCGGGCGACGGGCCCGACGTCGGCAAACTGGCCGACGCCCTCGCCGACGCCGACGGGCCGGCGCCGCGGATCGCCCTCGGCCGGCCCGGTGCCGGCCTCGCCGGGTTCCGGGTCACACACCGGCAGGCGGAGCAGGCCAAGCGCGTCGCGGTCGTCGCGGGTGCGGCGGGCGGGCCGGTCACCGACTTCGCCGACGTCGGCGCGGTCGCGCTGCTCTGCCACGACCTCCCCGCCGCGCGCGCGTTCGTCGCCGACACCCTCGGACCGCTGGCGGCGGACGACGAGAACGCCGAACGGCTGCGCGAGACCCTGCGCGTCTTCCTCGCGACCAACGGCAGCTACACCGCCGCCGCCGAACTGCTGAACCTGCACAAGAACTCGGTCCAGTACCGGATCACCAAGGCCGAGCAGCTCTGCGGCCGGCCACTGCGGGCCGAGCGCTTCGACGTCGAGTTCGCCCTGCGGGCCTGCCACCTCCTCGGTCCGGCCGTGCTGCGGGCGGACTGACCGTCACACCCGCAGGAACGGCGCCGCGACCGGGTAGCGGTACGCCTCGCCGTACCGGGCCGCCATCGCGGCGCGGACCGTGAGCAGGAACCAGCCGACCGTCAGCAGCACGACCAGGACGACCGTCGCACCCGCGGCCCAGTCCGGCCCGCCGTCGTCGCCGACCCGGGACAGCGACGCGGCCCCGATCAGCCCGGCCAGCCCGACCAGCCCGACGGTGAGATTGAAGTTCACCGCCGCGACGGCGTGCGTGCGCACGAACGTCGAGCCGCGGGTCAGCACGCGCAGCGCGATCAGCGGCCCGACGAACCCGAGGCCGATCGCCATGCCGGGGATCGAGGCGACGTGCGCGATCGCCGCCCGGCGTCGTTCGGACTGCGTGGGCACGGTTCAGTCCTCGGCCGCGCCCTCGGCAGCGTCGCCCGTGGTGACGAAGTCGATCAGCTCCTCGACGCGGCCGAGCAGGGCCGGCTCCAGGTCCGTCCAGGTGCGGACGGAGGCGAGGATCCGCTTCCACGCGACGTGGCTCTCGCAGTTCCAGCCGAGGGCGTCGATCACGCCTTCCTTCCACGGGCGGCCGCGGGGTACGTCCGGCCAGGCGTCGATCCGCAGCACCTGGGGGCGGACCGCCTGCCAGATGTCGATGTACGGGTGGCCGACGACGAGCACGTGCGGGTTCCGCACGGCGGCCGCGATCCGGCTCTCCTTGCTGCCCTCGACGAGGTGGTCGACCAGCACGCCGAGCCGGCGGCCCGGGGCGGGCCGGAACTCGGCGACGATCGCGGGCAGGTCGTCCACGCCCTCCAGGTACTCGACGACGACGCCTTCGTGCCGCAGGTCGTCGCCCCAGACCTTCTCGACCAGTTCGGCGTCGTGGCGGCCCTCGACGTAGATCCGGCTGGCCCGGGCGACGCGGGCGCGGGCGCGGGGCACCGCCACCGAGCCGGACGCGGTCCGGGCCGGGACCTTGGCCGCGGCGGGGGCGCTCGGGGGCGTCAGCGTGACCGGCTTGCCGTCGATCAGGAAGCCGGGGCCGAGCGGGAACGTGCGGTGCTTGTCGTGCCGGTCCGCGAGGGTGACCACCCAGCCGCCGGGCATCTTGTCGCAGCGCACCACGGCGCCGCAGAAACCGGTGTCGACCTCCTCGACGACGACGTCCCGGTCGGCCGGGACGGCCGGGACGGCCCGGGGCCGCCGCCAGTTCCCGGCGAGGACGTCGGCGCCGTAGTGGTCGCCGGGCATGTTCGAGCGCATCCGTCAGACGTTAATGGCGATGGGCGAGCAGGTTCGGACGGCGCGCGGCGCGGCTAAACTGTCACTCACCAGGTGAGAGTGCCAACGGTCGAGCTCGATGCGGGGAGGTGCGGCGTGCTGGACGAACGCAAGCTCGCCGTGCTCCGCGCGATCGTGCAGGACTACGTCTCGACCGAGGAGCCCGTGGGCTCGAAGACGCTGGTCGAGCGGCACAACCTCGGCGTCTCCCCGGCCACGATCCGCAACGACATGGCCGTGCTGGAGGAGGAGGGCTACATCGCCCAGCCACACACCAGCGCGGGGCGGGTGCCGACCGACAAGGGCTACCGCCTGTTCGTCGACCGCCTGGCCGGCGTGCGGCCGCTGACCTCGCCCGAGCGGCGGGCGATCCAGCAGTTCCTGGACTCGGCGATCAACCTCGACGACGTCGTCGACCGCACCGTGCGGCTGCTCGCGCAGCTCACGCGGCAGGTCGCGGTGGTCCAGTACCCGTCGCTGTCGACGGCCACGGTGCGGCACCTCGAGGTGCTCTCCACGGGTCCGGGCCGCGTGATGCTGGTGCTGATCACCGACACCGGGCGGGTCGAGCAGCGCGTCGTCGACGTCCCCGTCGTGACCAGTGAGGACCTGCTGCCGGACCTGCGGGCCCGCCTCAACGCCGTGCTGGACGGCCAGCGGCTGTCCCAGGCCGCGGACGCGGTGACCCTGCTCGGGCAGAACTGGCCGGCGCCGCCGGGGAGCGTGGACGGCACGGTCGTCGGGACCGTCATCGCGGCGCTGCGCGAGATGATCGACGACAGTCACGACCAGCGCGTCGTGATGGCCGGTGCGGCGAACCTCACGCGCGCCGGGCAGGACTTCACCGACTCGCTCGGCGTCGTCCTCGAGGCGTTGGAGGAGCAGGTCGTGCTGATGCGCCTGCTGCACCAGGCGAACTCCCCGGACGTCAGCGTGCGGATCGGGCACGAGAACAGCTTGGAGAGCCTGGCCGGTACCTCGGTCGTCGCCTCCGGGTACGGTCACCGCGAGGTCGTCGCCCGGCTGGGCGTGATCGGGCCGACCCGGATGGACTACCCGGGCACGATGGGTGCGGTGCGCGCCGTGGCGCGCTACGTCGGCCACATCCTCTCCGACGAGAAGTAGGACGGGCGGACAACCACAGTGGCGGACTACTACGGCGTCCTCGGCGTGTCCCGGGACGCCGGGCCGGACGAGATCAAGAAGGCGTACCGGAAGCTCGCGCGCGAGCTGCACCCGGACGTCAACTCCGCGCCCGACGCCGCGGATCGTTTCAAGGAGGTCACGGCCGCCTACGAGGTGCTGTCCGACCCGAAGAAGCGTCAGATGTACGACCTCGGCGGGGACCCGCTGCAGCCCGGCGGGGGCGGCGGCAACCCGTTCGGGGGTGCCGGCTTCGGCTTCGGCGACATCATGGACGCCTTCTTCGGCGGCGGGCAGACCCGCGGCCCGCGCAGCCGCGTGCAGCGCGGCCAGGACGCCCTGCTGCGCCTGGAGATTCCGCTCGCGGACGCCGCCTTCGGCACCACCCGCGAGCTCACGCTCGACACCGCCGTCGTCTGCAACCGCTGCGGCGGCGACGGCTGCGCGCCCGGTTCGGAGCCGGTGACGTGCGACATCTGCCACGGCCGCGGTGAGATCTCCAGCGTCCAGCGTTCGTTCCTCGGCCAGGTCATGACGTCGCGGCCGTGCAACCAGTGCCGCGGCTACGGCACGGTGATCCCGTCGCCTTGCCCCGAGTGCGCGGGCGAGGGGCGCGTGCGCAGCCGGCGGACGCTCAAGGTGAAGATCCCCGCGGGCGTCGACACGGGGACGCGAATCCAGCTCTCCGGCGAGGGCGAGGTCGGCCCCGGCGGCGGCCCGCCCGGGGACCTGTACGTCGAGATCATCGAGGCGCCGCACCCGCACTTCACGCGGCAGGGCGACGACCTGCACGTCGAGGTCCGGCTCCCGATGACGGCCGCGGCGCTCGGCGCCTCGCTGCCGATCGAGACGCTCGACGGGCCGTTCCAGCTGCACGTGAAGCCGGGCACCCAGTCCGGGCATCTCGAGCGTGTGCCGGCCCGCGGCGTCCCGCACCTGCGGGGCTCGGGGCGCGGTGACCTGATCGTGCACATCGAGGTCGTGACGCCGACCAAGCTCGACGCCGAGCAGGAGAAGTTGCTCCGGGAGCTCGCCCGTCTCCGCGGCGAGGAGCACCCGACCGGCGACCTGTCCACCGGGCAGCCCAACGTCTTCTCGAAGATCCGCGACATCTTCGGCGGACGTTGATCCGGCGGTGACGGCGCCGCTGTTCTTCGTCGACCCGGGACAGCTCGGGGCCGACGAGGTCGTGCTCGGCGGGGCCGAGGGGCGGCACGCGGCGAAGGTCCGGCGGCTGCGGGTCGGCGAGGAGGTCGACCTCGCCGACGGCACCGGCGGGCTGGCGCACTGCGTGGTCGCGGCGGTGGTGGGGGAGACGCTGACCCTGCAGGTGCGCGAGCTGACCGAGGCGCCGCCCGCGGAGCCGTCGTTCACGGTCGTGCAGGCGCTGCCCAAGGGCGACCGGGGTGAGCTGGCGGTCGAGGTGCTCACCGAGGTCGGGGTCGACGAGATCGTGCCGTGGTCCGCGGCCCGGTGCGTGACGCAGTGGACCGGCGCCCGCGGGGAACGCTCCGCGCTGCGCTGGGCCGCGCACGCCCGCGAGGCGGCCAAGCAGGCTCGGCGGCCGCGCATCCCCACGGTGTCGCCGCTCGCCAGCACCGCCCAGGTGGCGCGCCGGCTGTCGGAGGCGGCGCTCGCGCTGGTCTTGCATGAGGGTGCGTCAGATCCGCTCGCGACCGTGATGCTTCCCTCGGCGGGGGAGGTCGTGCTCGTCGTCGGGCCTGAGGGTGGGATCGACAACCACGAGCTCGCGGCCTTCGCGGCCGCCGGGGCCCACGCGTCGCGGCTCGGGCCGGAGGTGCTGCGCACCTCGACGGCCGGGGTCGCGGCCCTGTCGGCCTTGCTGGCTCGAACCACCCGCTGGGCCTGACCCACCGTCTGCTGATCGACCGTCACTGTTCGTCACGGCGGTCCCGGAACCCGCTTCGCCGATCCGTCCGGATCCCGCCCGATTCGTCCGGGCCAACGGGGTGGTCGCACGCAAAGCGGGACCCAAATCGCCTGCGCGTCAAGGGTGCAGTCGTCACGATGTGTGTGCGGGACCGATCGGGGGGATCGGGCCCACAGCATCCGGGGGGATCGATGAGCGCTCGACGTGTGACGTCGTACCGCCTGCTCCTGGTGCGCTCCGCGCTCGGACGTCTGGCCCGTGCACTCGGTTACTACGCAGTCGCGGCCCGGGCTCAGATCCGCGCGTGGCGCACCTCGTACCACGTCCAGATGTTCGGGTACCGGATCCGCGCGGGGCTCGCCGCCGCCGGCCGGGTCGCGGGCCGCATCCCGCGTCAGATCCTCGCGGGCCTGGCGCTGGTCGCCTGGTTCTTCAAGGAGCTGCCGGCCTACGTCGGACGCGTCATCTCCGAACGCCGCGAGGACCGCGCCGAGCTCCGCGCCGAACGTCGCATCGCCGTCGCCCACGTCCGGGCCGAGCGCGCCGAGCGGCGCGCGGCCCGTGCCGAGCGGCGCGCCCGCCGTCGGGCCGAGGCCGCGGAGATCAAGGCCGCCCGCGGCTCCCGTCCGAACGCCCTGCCGGTCCCGGCCTGGCTCTCCCGCGCCGAGAGCGCCGAGAACGCTCCCCGGCCGGCCCGCCGCGTCCCCGTCCCGCGCCGCGCGATCGTCGCCGCCGCGCTGACGATGGCCGCCGCCGTTCCCGCCTACTCCGTCGTCTCCGGCTCGCTCGGCTCCGACGAGCAGCCCCGCCTCCCCGACGCCGCCGCCGCGCCCGCCGTGACCGGCGGTCCGGCGGCTCCGGCCCCGGCCGCGGAGCCGACCGTTGCTCCGGCCCCGAGCCCGCCCGGCGCCCCGGCGCTCCCGGGGGTCCCGGCGGTCGGCGTCGGCCCCGCCGCGCCCGCGCCGGTCCCGACCGGCGACACCGGCGAGTTCGCCCGAACCCTGACGGTCCTCCCCACACCCGCCCCGGCGATCCCGGCCCCGCGCCTGCGCGTCGCCTCGACCCCGGACGGCTCGGTCCCGCTCGACAGCGCCGCCGTCGTCGGCTCCCTCACCCGCCCCCTGACCCCGGCCCAGGCCGCCGAGGCCCAGCGGCAGGCGACGTGGGAGAAGAAGATGACCCGCGCCCCCCGCGCCGCCAAGCCCGTCGGCAAGTAGCCGCCCCGGGCACCCGCCGTCTTCTCCAGCCTGGCGCGCCTATTCCGCACCCGGGATGGGCGCGGCGCGCCGGAGAAGACGGGCCTCGCGAGCCCGGCACCCTCGGCGCCTGGGCGGCGAGGCGGCAGCCGCAGCTCGGCCTCGTCGCCGCCTGCGAAACCCCCGTGGATCAGCCGATCTTGCTGCCGGGCGGGGGAGGGGTCGGGGTGGTGGTCGGGGTCCCGGGGGTCGGGGTGGGGGTCGCCGGGGTGGAAGGGGTCGGCGAGGGGGTCGGGGTCGGCTGGACCGCCCCGGGCGGGGTGGAGATCGTGATCCAGATCGAGTCCGAGGCGAGCTTGGTCTCGCCGTCCGCGGCGGAGAGCGTGTAGGCGTCGATCCGGTAGTTGCCCGGGTCGAGGGCGAAGGTGACCTGCCAGTCGCCGAGCTCCGGGGCGCCCTGGGTCGCCTGGACGTGGGCCCGCTTGAGCACGTTGCCGTTCTGCGAGACGTCGACGGTGACGCTGGCCTCGAACACGCGCGCCTGCCCGGCGACGGTCAGCGGGCTGGAGTAGCTGCGGCCCGACAGCGGGGCGAGGATCGCGACGTAGTTGCTCTGACCGTCGTCGACCGGGATGCCCGAGTCGTCGCGGTTGCGCTCCTGCTCCTCGGTGACCGGCGCGATGAACGCCGAGTTCTCCGGCGACTCGATGACGCCCTCGGTGACCTCGGGGTCCTCGCCCCCTTCGGCGCCGATGGGCGGCCCCGGGTCTTCGGGCACGTAGCGCTCCGCGTCGGCCTGCTCGTTGGTGATGACCGGGCCGTCGAAGGGCTGGACCGCGACCGGGTCCGGGGCCCGCTCGACGACGTTGACGTCCCGGCCCCCGTCGTCGCCGGTGACCTGCAGGCCGATGGCGGTGCCGGCCACCAGGGCGACGACGAGCGTGCCGCCGGCCAGCGCGGGGCGGGCGGCGGCGGAGGTGAACCAGCCGAGGACGCCGCGGCGGGCCTCGGTGCGGGCGCGGATCTTGGCCAGGCCGTCCCCGACCGGGTGGACGCGGTCGGCCTCCGCGCGTAGGGCGCGGGCCAGGATGGCCTCGAGGTCCTCGGGCGGCTCGGGCCGGCCGAACCGGCTGCCGTAGTCGCTCATGACGTCTGCTCCGCTTCCAGCATCGCTCGCAACGCTGCCATGCCCCGGTGGGTGTGGCTCTTCACCGCGCCCTTGGACACCTTCATCGCCGCAGCGATGTCGGCCTCGGACAGGTCTCCGTAGTAGCGCAGGACGAGCGCCTCGCGCTGCCGCTCCGGCAGCTTGCGGAGGGCAGCCATCACGCGGTCGCCCTCCAGGCGGGCGAGCGCGCCGTGCTCGGCGCTCGGCATGTCGGGACCGGGCGTCGGGGCGTACTTGTCGGCGACGACGCGGCGGCGCAGGACCGACCGGGACCGGTTGACCACCGTCTGGCGGAGGTACGCCAGGGCCTTGTCCTGGTCCTGGATCCGTCGCCACGCACCGTGCATGGCGACGAAGGCGTCCTGGACGACCTCCTCGGCCTGCATCGAGTCGCGCAGGAGGAGGGCGGACAAACGGACGAGGGAGCGGTAGTGCTCGGAGTACAGCGCGGTGACGGCCTCGTCGGCGTCCCACCGGGCGCCGGCGGCCCCCAGCTCCGCGACCATGACTGTCATACCCCCAAGACGCCGGACTGGCTGGATAGGTTTACCCGGTGACCAGCTCAGCGCCCGAACCGGATTGTCTGTTCTGCAAGATCGTCGCCGGAGAGATCCCGGCAACAATAGTCGCGGAGACCGCCGACACCGTCGCTTTCCGTGACATCAACCCACAGGCGCCGACGCACGTGCTGGTGATCCCCCGGGAGCACCACCGTGACGTGGCCGTGATGGCCGAGCAGAACCCCGCCCTCGCGGGCCGACTGCTCGCCGACGTGGCCGCCGTGGCCCAGCAGGAGGGGCTGCCCGGCTTCCGCCTGGTGTTCAACACCGGCGCCGAGGCCCAGCAGACGGTCTTCCACGTCCACGCGCACGTGATCGGCGGCCGTGAGCTGACCTGGCCGCCGGGCTGACGCCGGCCCGACGACGGCCGGGTGTGCCCAGTGCACACCCGCGGGCGGGAACGGGGGACGGCTGACCGTCGCTCGCCGGTCGTGACGCGCGTCACGCTGCGGGCATGGCTGCCCCCGCCCTTCCCGAGCTCGACGCCCCCGATCTCGACACCATCGACCTGTCGCTGCCGGCGGTCTTCGCCGACGGTCCGCCGCACGAGCTGTTCGCGCGGCTGCGCGCCCACGCCCCGGTGCACCGCAACCACAGCCGGAACCCCCACGTCGGGGACTTCTGGTCGATCACGCGTGCCGCCGACATCGAGATGATCAGCAAGCACGCCACGCTGTTCTCCGCACACGAGCGGGGCATCTGGATGCGGTCCGACGCCGCCGGCGGGCTAAACCTGATGCGCAACATGGTCATCTTCAAGGACCCGCCCGACCACACGCGCTACCGGAAGCTGGTCCAGGTCGCGTTCACCCCGCGGACGATCGCGCACCTGGAGGACTACGTCCGCGCGCGGGTCGCCACGATCCTCGACCGGGCGGCCGCGACCGGCTCGATGGACCTGGTGAAGGACCTGTCGCTGCCGGTGCCGCTCGCCGTCATCACGGACCTGCTCGGCGCCCCCGCCTCCGACGTCGACAAGCTGGCGGACTGGACCGCGCGGCTGGACACCGGCGTCGATGCGCCCGAGCTCGGCATCTGCCTCGAAGCGATGATGGAGATGGGCGGGTACCTCGAAGAGCTGATCCTGGGTCAGATCAAGGGCGACTCGCTGGTCGGCCTGCTCGCCCGGGCCGAGGTCGACGGCGACCGGCTCACCGAGGAAGAACTGATGATGTTCTTCGCCATCCTCGTCTTCGCCGGCAACGACACCACGCGCAATGCGACCTCCGCCGGGGTGCTCGCCCTGACCGAGCACCCCGACCAGCTGCAGGCGCTGGCCGCCGACCCGTCGCGGATCCCCAACGCGGTCGAGGAGATCCTGCGCTGGAGCACGCCGCTGAACTACTTCGCGCGCACCGCGCTGGAGGACACCGAGATCCGCGGGGTGCCCATCGCGGCGGGCGACCTGCTGCTGATGTGGTACGCCTCGGGCAGTCGGGACGAGGAGGTCCTGCCGGGCGCGGACCGCTTCGACGTCCTCCGGCCGGTCGAGTACCACCAGGCCTTCGGGGGCGGTGGACGGCACTTCTGCCTCGGCGCCGGACTGGCCCGCCTCGAGCTGAAGGTCATCTTCGAGGAGTTCACCCGCCGCGTCCGGGACCCCCGTCTGTCGGGTCCCGTTGTGCGGCACTGCACGACCTGGGTGAACGGTTACGACTCGATCCCGCTGACCTTCACTCCGGCGTAGCGGGGCCTGCCAGAACCGCCGCCCCGTAGTGCTCGGCGACGGCGAGCGCGAGCGCGAGCCCGGACCGGTCCTCGTCCAGGGGCCGGCCCCGCAGCCGGGCCGCCAGCTCGAGCCGCTGCTGGATCGTGTTGCGGTGGTAGTTCAGCTCGCGCGCGACGGCGCGGGCGTTGGCTCCGCCGTCGCAGTAGTTCCGCAGCGTCGCGCGCAGCCGCTCCGCCCGCTCCCCGGGCAGCGCGAGGTCGCCGAGCTGCGCGGCGACGAACCGGCGCAGGGCGTCCACGTCGTCGGTGAGGACGGCAAGGGTGGCGACGTCCGCGAAGCGGGTGACGCCGACGGGCACCGCCGCCGCGGACGCGATCGTCTGCGCGCGCAGCGCCTCGGTGTGGCTGCTGCGGAACCCCGCGGGCCCGGGAGCGGGGGTGCCGGTCGCGATCCGGAATCCCTCCCGGGGCGCGGGCAGGTCGCCGTCCAGCCACCCCGCCCCGGCCGGGGCGCTGAGCCAGCCCCACGTCGTCGTCGAGTCGACCGGGACCAGCAGCGGCGCGCACCCGGCGGCGGCGTCCGCCCACTCGCGGGCGGCGGCCTCCAGCCCGCCGACGTCCCGGCCGGTGAAGCGGACGCCGGACCAGCAGACGAACGCCACGTGGGTCCGCTGAAGCGGGTGACCCAGGCGCCGGGACAGCTCGTCCTCGGACCCGCTCGCCCGGCCCTCCAGCACCGCGAGCACGTCGTCGCGCTGGCGCCAGGACGCCCCGCGGAGCCGCGCCTCGCGCTCGACCGCGTGGGTGTGGACGGTGACCTCCATGCCGGCGGTCACGTACTCCAGCAGGACCTCCGCGCACAGCGCGACGACGGCCGCCCGGGCCTCGGGGTCCGCGACGTCGGTCTCGATCCGCTGCTGCCAGAGCTGCCAGAGCCGCTGGTGCCCCCGCTGGTAGGACCGCAGGATCGCGCCGACCGAGACGTCCCAGTGCGCGCAGTCCCGCGCGAACGGGGCGGTGATGGCGGCGAGCTCGACCGGCTGCGGGCTCCCGGCGGCGACCAGCGCTGCCGTGATCGCCGCGACGTGCTCGTCGACCATCTGCTGCGTCTGGCGGGCGATGACGGGCACCGCGGTCAGCTCCGGGACGCCGGGCAGGACCTCCCGGTGAAGCATCGCGGCCGTGTCTCGGTCGCCCGGGGCGTGGCGGCGGGCCACCTCCGAGAGCAGCTGCGTGACCTTCGGACGGTCCACGGTCGCAGCCTAGGCCGCGCGGGCGCGTAGCATGGCGCCGATGGCCGAGAGCGCAACCGCCGAGCACACGATCGTCGTACCCCCCAGCGTTCCGATGGTGGGTCTGCTCGGGTCCGGAGACGAGTACCTGCGGGTGATCGAACGCTCCTTCCCGGCGGTGGACTTCCTCGCCCGCGGGAACGAGATCCGCGTCCAGGGTCCCCAGCCCGAGGTCGCCCTGGCCGAGCGCCTGTTCGACGAGCTCGTCGTGGTGCTGCGCACCGGCGCCCCGCTGTCCGCGGACTCGGTCCGCCGGTCGGTGGAGATGCTGCGCGCCGACACGCTCACCCGGCCCGCGGACGTGCTCACCGCCGACATCCTGTCCAACCGCGGCCGCGCGATCCGGCCCAAGACGCTCAATCAGAAGCGCTACGTCGACGCGATCGACCGGCACACGATCACGTTCGGGATCGGCCCGGCCGGCACCGGGAAGACGTACCTGGCCGTCGCCAAGGCCGTCCAGGCGCTACAGACCAAGCAGGTCGACCGGATCATCCTGACCCGCCCGGCCGTCGAGGCGGGGGAGCGGCTCGGGTTCCTGCCCGGCACCCTCTACGAGAAGATCGACCCGTACCTGCGGCCGCTCTACGACGCGCTGCGGGACATGATGGACCCGGAGGCGGTCCCGCGCCTGCTGACCGACGGGGTCATCGAGGTCGCGCCGCTCGCCTTCATGCGCGGCCGGTCCCTGAACTCGGCCTTCATCATCCTCGACGAGGCGCAGAACACCTCGCCCGAGCAGATGAAGATGTTCCTCACCCGGCTCGGCTTCGACTCGAAGATCGTCGTCACCGGCGACATCACGCAGGTCGACCTCCCCGGTGGCACGCAGAGCGGCCTGCGCCAGGTGCAGCAGATCCTCGAGAATGTCGACGACGTCTCCTTCTGCTTCCTGCAGAGCACGGACGTCGTGCGGCACCGACTGGTCTCCGACATCGTCGAGGCCTACGGGCGCTGGGACGCGACCCAGACGCCGGCGCCGAACGTCGGTCGCAACCGCGGGCGACGGTGACGGGTCATCAGATGAACGTCGACATCTGCAACGAGTCGGGCGTCGAGGTCGACACCGACGCCTTGCTCGATCTGGTCCGCCACGTCCTGGACGAGATGCGCATCCACCCGCAGGCCGAGCTCTCGGTGCTGCTGGTCGACACCGCGACCATGGAGAAGCTGCACCTGCAGTGGATGGACGAGCCCGGTCCCACCGACGTCCTCGCCTTCCCGATGGACGAGCTACGCCCGGGTCGTCGCGACAACCCGGAGGCCGACCCCGGTCTGCTGGGCGACGTCGTGCTCTGCCCCGAGGTGGCGGCGAACCAGGCCCGGGTCGCCGGCCACTCGACCGAGGCCGAGCTGCAGTTGCTCTGCACCCACGGCATGCTCCACCTGCTCGGGTACGACCACGCCGACCCCGCGGAGGAGAAGGAGATGTTCGACGAGCAACGACGTCTGCTCGCCGCGTGGCAGTCACGGCGCCGGCAGGGCTAGGCGGCGACTTCCTCCATGGGCTCCGACCTCTCGCTGATCCTCCTCGCCGTCACGCTGGTGGCGGTGGCCGGTGCGTTCGCGGCGATGGAGGCGTCGATCTCGCGGCTGTCCCGCTCGAAGGTCGACGAGCTCGCCCGCAGCGGCCGCCGCCTCGGCGTGAAGCTGCGCGAGATCGCCGACGACACCCCGCGCTACCTCAACATCGCCCTGCTCCTGCGCCTGATCTGCGAGCTGATGGCGACGGCCCTGGTGGCCGTCGTCGCGCTCGGGGAGATCGACAACAAGTGGGGCGCGGTCGGCCTGACCGCGGGCGTGATGGTCGTCGTGTCCTACGTGGTCGTCGGCGTCTCTCCGCGGACCGTGGGACGCCAGCACGCGGGCGCGGTCGGGCTCGTCGCCGCGGCGGTCCTGCCCCCGCTCGCCACGGCGCTGGGCCCGCTGCCGAAGGGCCTGATCCTCCTCGGCAACGCCGTCACCCCCGGCAAGGGCTTCCGCGAGGGCCCGTTCGCTTCCGAGGCCGAGCTGCGCGACCTCGTCGACCTCGCTGCCGAGGAGTCGATGGTCATCGAGGACGACGAGCGCCGCATGGTGCACTCGGTCTTCGAACTCGGCGACACGATCGTGCGCGAGGTCATGGTCCCGCGCACCGAGATGGTCTTCATCGAGCAGACGAAGACACTGCGCCAGGCCCTCTCGCTCGCCCTGCGCAGCGGGTTCTCGCGCATCCCGGTCGTCGGGGAGGGCGAGGACGACATCGTCGGCGTCGTCTACCTCAAGGACGTCGTCCGCCGCGTGCACTGGGATCGCGACGCCGAGTCGCTGCCGGTCTCCAACGTCATGCGGCAGGCGATCTTCGTGCCCGACTCGAAGGCCGTCGACGCGCTGCTCAAGGAGATGCAGCTGACGCAGTCTCACATCGCGATCCTCGTCGACGAGTACGGCGGCACCGCCGGGCTCGTGACGATGGAGGACCTCGTCGAGGAGATCGTCGGCGAGATCGCCGACGAGTACGACCGCGAGCGCCCGCCGGTCGAGCGACTGGACGACGGCGCGGTGCGCGTGATCGCCCGGCTCCCGGTCGAGGAGCTCGGCGAGGTCTTCGAGCGGGAGATCGCCGACGACGAGGTCGAGACCGTCGGTGGCCTGCTCGCCAAGCACCTCGGCCGCGTCCCGATCCCCGGGGCCGAGGTGGTCGTCGAGGGCCTGCGCCTCCACGCGGAGAGCGTCGGCGGGCGCCGGAACCGCATCACCACGGTGCTGGTCACCGTCGAGCCCGAACCCGACCCCGAGGGGTCCGACGAGGGCGCCGCCGTCGCCGAGCACGAGCACGCCTGAGCCGGGCCGACCGGCTGTCCTAGGGTTCTCGCGTGGCCGACGACCTGCACCCCGAAGACGCCAAGCTCGTGACGCTCGCGCGCTCCACCCGCGCCCGCAACGGTGCCGCGGAGGGCGCGGCGGTCCGCGACGACACGGGGCGGACCTACGCCGCCTCCACGGTCGACCTGCCGTCGCTGCAGCTGACCGCCCTCCAGGCGGCGGTCGTGATGGCGGTCGCCAGCGGCGCCCGGGGCCTCGAGGCCGGGGCCGTCGTCTCCGACGCCGAGGCCGTGGCCGACGCCGACCGCGC